>CAYRBG010000185.1:0-6079 GCA_964422355.1 uncultured Sphaerotilus sp.
GCCGGTGGCGCGGCCTTGGGAGCTGCAGCAGGTGTGGCCGGTGCCGTCACGGGAGTCGCGACCGGCTTGGTCGGCGGCGCCAAGGACGCTGTTTCCGGTGTCGCCGGCGGTGTCAAACACGCCGGCGCGGCAGCGATGGGCGCCGCCGGAGCCACCGTGGGCGCAGCCGGCGATGTGGCCAAGACGGGCGGCTCCTTCGTCATGAAGCTGCTGCCATGGTTGCTGCTGGGCGGCGTGGCCCTGCTGGCCCTGAAGATGTGCGGCGGTGAAAAGTCCGTGGCCCCGGCCGTCAGCGGAGCAGCGTCGGCGGCAGCGACCGCTGTGGTGGACACGGCGGCATCGGCGGCTTCCGCCGTGGCCGCCGTGCCGGACATGGCCGCGTCGTCGGTGGTGGCCGTCGCTGGAGCGGCCTCGGCCGCCACAGGGGTGGTGGCCGATGTGGCGGCTTCCGCAGCCGCACCGGTGATGGCCGCGGCCTCTTCGGTGGTGGCGACCGCGGTGGACACGGCCGCATCCGCCGCCGATGCGATGGTGTCCGCCGCGACGCCAGCCGCCGATGTCCCGCCGGCCGCCAAGCTCTACTTCGCCACGGGCAAGATGCACCTGCCGGCTGACGCCCGTGCCAAGCTCGCCCCGATCCTCAACTACCTCAAGGATCACGGCTCGGCCAAGGTCGTCATCACCGGCTTCCACGATCCGCGCGGCAGCATGGCCGCCAATGCGGCGTTGGCCAAAGGCCGTGCGGCACAGGCCGCTCACGCGCTGGAAGCCTCCGGCATTGCCAAGGACCGCATCGTGCAGCCGGCCCAGGCGCAGCTGGAAGGCTCCGGCTCACTGCAGGAAGCCCGTCGCGTGGAGGTGTCGGTTCAGCCCTGATCCTGAGACGTCAGGCGACAGACTGCAGGATCACCCGAAGCGAGGCCGCATCGAGCGAACGGGCGGCGCCAAATCCGGCGACCTGCCGCGCCTCCTGCAGGCACAGACGCACGAAGCGGAAGTCCGGCAGCGCCGCCATCAGCCCGGCCTGGGGGTGACGCGCAAGGTACACCGCTGCAGCCGCCTCCGCGTCGGCCGTCTCGGGCGCCAGCACTTGCGCCTGCGCGCTCAGCGTCACTCGGCCGAGGGCCTGCGGCATCTCCGCGCTGCCCTCTTCGGCCTGAATCAGCAAGGACACCTGGGGCCGCTCCGCCAAATGCCGGCTGTGGGCCGCCAGCCCGCTGACGTGGGTGATCAGGTCCGGCCCTGCCGCGTCGATCGCGTAGGCAATCATGGACACGAAGGGGCGGCCGGCTTCGTCCACCGTGCCCAGTGCAGCCACTTGGCGCCGTTGCATCAGGTCGCGAAGTTCGAGGTCCAGGCGGGAAAGGTGCGGGGCAGCAGTCGTCATCGTTCGTCTCCCGGTTCGGGCATGGACCTGTGCATCGGGTCGATTTTCAGTCAGGCCTGCCGACTGCGCTGCACGGCCTGTACCACCTCGTCGCGCAGGCACCGCAGCTTCTGCACCTCCGCATCGGGGGCCTGCAGCCCGGTCCACAGCAGCTGAACCAACTGCCCCGCCACTTCGTCAAGATCCACCGACCGCTCCGGGTGGCTGATGACCTCCCACAGCAGGTGCTCCATCGGCCCCAGCACCAGCGGTCGCAGCAGGCGCAGCGGCAGATCGGTGCGGACCTCGCCGGTCGTTTGCCCCCTCGCGAGCAGATCCATCAGCGCGGCGGTGTAACGCCGCTGCAGCGGCAGGAAGCTCTCGCCCAACTCCTGCCCCCGGCTGCGCCCCTCGGACAGCACCAATGCGCACAGGCCGGTGCCCTGAATGAGGAACAGGCGCAGATGGGTCTGCACGAAGTACGCCAACTGATCGCGCACCGGCGCCTGTCTGGGCAGGCCGGCCTCCATCGCTGCGATGATCTCGTCGTACCAGTCGCTGATCACCTGCACGCACAGCTCCCGCTTGCCGCGGAAGTAAGTGAAGACGGTGGCCTCGCTGATGCCCAGGCGCTGGGCGATCTCTGCAGTGGTCGTGCGCTCGTAGCCGCGCTCGGCAAAGACCTCCCGGGCCACACGCAGCAGGTCCTGCACCCGCTGCTCGGACTTCAGGCGGGCAGGACGCCGCCGCACGGCGGGGCGATCGACCGCTTCGGGCACAACGCCCTCCGCGCGCGTTCCGGAGGCATCGCCCAAGGGGGAACTCATGCGCGGCCCCACGAAACCGACTCGACGCGGCTTTGCGCCGCGAGGCGGATCAGCCTCTTCAAGCCAGGATCGGCGCCGAGGATCCGTCGGCTGCCGCAGCCGATGCGGGTGTCGACGCCAGCGCCGCCAGCAATGCCGGCAGCTCGCTCTGCGGCACGGGACGACTGAACAGGTAACCCTGGGCTTCGGTGCATGCGTGATCGGTGACGTGGTCCAGTTGTTCGGCGGTTTCCACGCCCTCGGCGGTGCTCGCGATGCCCAGGCTGCCGCACAGGCTGCTCACGGCCCGCACGATGGCGAGCGCGTCCGCGCGCTGACCGATCTCGCGCACGAAGGATCGGTCGATCTTCACCTTGTCGAAGGGAAAGCTGCGCAGGTACGCGAGGGAAGAATAGCCGATGCCGAAGTCGTCCATGACGATGCGCACGCCCAAGGCCTTGAGCGCCTGCAGCGTGGCCAGCGTCGCTTCGGACTCGGTCATCAGCACACTTTCGGTGATTTCAAGCTCCAACCGGTCGGCCGCCAGCCCCGACTCCGCCAACGCCTGCTGCACCGCCAGCGCCAGCACTTCCCCTTGAGCCAACTGGCGCACCGACACGTTCACGGCCACCCGAAGGTGGGCCGGCCAAGTCATGGCGTCAGCGCAGGCGCGCTGCAGCACCCAGCCGCCGATCGGCACGATCAACCCCAGCTCCTCGGCCAGGGGAATGAAGCGGTCCGGCAACACCAGCCCCCGCCCCGGGGACTGCCACCGCAGCAAGGCCTCGCAGCCGCTGACACGCTGCCGTGCCAGATCCATCACCGGCTGGTAATGCAGGGTGAACTCGCCGCGCTCCAAGGCGCCACGCAGCTCCAGTTCGATCTCGCGCCGGGCACGCGCCGCGTCGTCCATGCCCGACTCGAAGAAGCAGTAGCGCCCCCGACCGGCCGACTTTGCCTCGTACAAGGCCATGTCGGCCCGCTTGGTCAGCACCACAGGGTCATGGCCATCCCTCGGCGCCAGCGCAATGCCGATGCTGGCCCCGATGTTGGCCGTATGCCCTTCCAGATCAAAAGGCTGCTCCAACGAGTGGACGATGCGCTGGGCCAGGTCGCCCAGGCGGAAGCCTTCCGGCAGGCCCTCCAGCAGGATCGCGAATTCGTCGCCGCCGAGCCGGGCCACCGTGTCGCTGCCGCGCACCACACGGCGCAGACGTTCGGTGACCTGCACCAGCAGGAGGTCCCCGGCCGGGTGGCCCAAGGTGTCGTTGACCGCCTTGAACCGATCGAGATCGACGTACATCAGCGCACATTGCCGCCCCTCCGGCCGGTGGACCAAGGCCAGCTCCAGGCGCTGCTGCAACAGCATGCGGTTGGGCAATTGGGTCAAGGCGTCGTGCGAGGCCATGCGCGCCATCTCGGCATCGACCCGGCGCCGGTCGGTGACATCGGTGAACGTGTGGACAAACCCGCCCGCATCGGGCACGGGCTCGTGCACCACCATCATGATGCGACCATCGGCCCGCTCCATCTGGACGGCCTGATGCCCATCGGCGCCGCACAGTTGGCGCAGGGTCTGAAGCTCGTGCTCGATGGCCTGGACATCACCCGTGTGGCTCACGCACAGTGCGGCCATCTCGTCCCAACGGCGACCGACCAGCGCCATGCCCTCGAGTCCGAACAGCTCCACGAACCGGCGGTTGTGAACGACCAGACGCCGCTGGCCGTCGAACATGCACAGCCCACGCCCCATGTGCTGCAGCGCGGCGTCGAAGCGGGCGTTCTGTACCCGCAGCTCGGCCACCGATGCACGCAGTTCGGCCTGGGCGGCCTCGATCTCCTCGCACATCAGCCGGTTGGCGTGCTCCACACGGGCGCGATCGCGATCGTCCTCTTCGTAGGTGGCGTGCACCAAGGCCAGCAGCGCGTCGACATCCACCTCACCGTCCGCACGACGGCAGCGCGAGAGCTGCCGCGTCAGGAGTCGGTGGTAGGGCCCAGTGGTCACGCAGCGCCCTCCGGGGCCTGAGCTTCGGTCAGCAGGGTCACGGACAGGGTCTGGTTGTGCAGGCAACTGATGCCCCCTTCACTGCCCGGGGCCAGCTCGCCGTGCGAGTAGAACCCGATCACCGGCACCGAATCTCCCAGCACCTGCTTGACGGCATCGATTTCATCGCCGGTGCGCTGGTGCATCACGATGCGCCGGCCCGCACAGCTCACGCCCAGGGCCAACTGGGGAGGCACGACGCGTCCCGCGCCATCGCGCAGGGTGCCGGCGGTGCGCTGGGCCCCCTCTTCCGCCCCTTCGACCAGACGCAGCTGGTGCCCCCGCATCAGCTGGGCGCACCAGCCTTCGGGCACGTCACCGGCCAGCGTCAGGGTCCGCGCCTCGGGATCCACGCCCAGCGCCGTGCGCACCACGGCCCGCTCCGGCTCGCCGGGGGGCCACACCTGCAGGGGATAACGCAAGGCACTTCCGGGAAGTCCATCCGCATCCTCGCCGAGATAGCGTGTGTAAAGATCCAGCGCAGGCGAGCCGTCCAGCTCGTGCAGCACATGCCCGCTGGAGCGGGTGATGGTGCGCCGGGGTCCGAAGGGCTCCCAACCGCAGATGGGTGTGGTCGACACATGAAGGTCGCGGCTGCAGACACCGACGGCCACCACTTCATCGGTACGCAGCTCTCCGTCCAGACAAGTCCAGGTTTCGACAAAACGGGCGCCGTCCCCGGCCAACCCTCCGGCGACCGGCACGGGTCGCCCCAAGCCGCGGTACAGCCCGTCCAGCAGACGGCTGCCGTTCACGTGCAAGCCATCGGAGAACACCAGCACGAAGGCCAAATCCGGGTAGGCCTGCAGGCTCCGTCCCAGCCCCAGTCCAGCCTCGAACGAATCCTCGGCACGGGCCACGCCCGCCCGCTGGGCCACCACGCTCGACCGCTCCAGATGGATGGCCAGGGCCACCGCCCCCTCGTCCGACACCTCACGCTCCATGGCTGTGGTCGCCGAGCTGCACCCCGCCACCTGTGCACCGGGATAAAGCGTCCTCAACGCTTCGGCCAGCGGCTGGGAGTCTGCCCGCCGGAGCGTGGAAAACCACAGCAGCAGTTGCGGCGGCGCATGCAGGCGCGCCCCCTCCACCTGCCACCCCTGAGCAAGGCTCCAGACCCAGCGTTCGCACTGCATGAGGACTCCAGTAATGCTGTTTGCCCCATGGGCTTCGGCGGTTGGCACCGGAAATTGAGCCCCAAATGTTGAGCCGCACTCATCACAATTCTCCAAATTTGACACAAGACAACTGAGCAATGTCTCAATCACATAGGGAAAAGCACGAGGTAGCGAGCCACACATATTGAGTCATCATCAAAACACGTTCAGCGCAGGAGCCCTCTCATGTTCGAGTCCACCTTCAACTTCCCGCTCGGTGACGACATCGAGGCTTTGCGATCCGCGGTGCGCACCTTCGCGCAGGCGGAGATCGCCCCTCGCGCCGCCCAGGTCGACCGCGACAACCTGTTCCCCGCGGACCTGTGGAAGAAGCTGGGCGACCTCGGCGTGCACGGCCTGACCGTGCCGGAGGAATATGGCGGCACCCCCATGGGCTACGTCGCCCACATGGTGGCCATGGAGGAAATCAGC
The DNA here is from genome assembly GCA_964422355.1 of uncultured Sphaerotilus sp. Lineage (GTDB taxonomy): Bacteria > Pseudomonadota > Gammaproteobacteria > Burkholderiales > Burkholderiaceae_C > Sphaerotilus. The sequence goes on from CAYRBG010000185.1 coordinate 5,809, forward strand.
CGCGCCAGCGCCTCGGTGGCCCTGTCCTACGGCGCGCACTCCAACCTGTGCATCAACCAGATCAAGCGCAACGGCACCGACGCCCAGAAGCAGAAGTACCTGCCCAAGCTGATCTCCGGCGATCACATCGGCGCCCTGGCGATGAGCGAGCCGGGGGCAGGCTCCGACGTGGTCAGCATGAAGCTGCGCGCCGACAAGAAGGGAGACCGCTACATCCTCAACGGCTCCAAGATGTGGATCACCAACGGCGGAGATGCCGACACCCTGGTCG
>CAYRBG010000186.1:0-6050 GCA_964422355.1 uncultured Sphaerotilus sp.
CAAGGCCGAGCCGATCTACGACGGCCTGGTGCACGACTACCGCATGGGCGAGGGCGTGCCCAAGGCCGGCACCTTCGGCATCAAGCGTTCGCGCCTGGACGAGCCGCTGGACGACTTCTTCTTCGATCAGGCCTACACCCATGCCCTGGGCGCCACCCGGCCCAAGGGCGCGGGCGAACCCAACGCTCAGGTGGTCAACCTGGACGTGCGCCGCTCCATCGCCAGGCTGCCCATCGCCGGCATGCCGCACCTGGGCTCGGGCATCACCTTCGCGTGGAATGGCACGACGGTGCTGGCCAGCCCCAACCTCAAGGACGGCGCCATCGACGTCATCGACATGACGACCTGGAAGAACGTGGCCACCATCCCCACGCTGGGCCCCGGCTTCTTCATGCGCAGCCACGAGAAGACGCCCTACGCCTGGACCGACTCGATGATGAGCCCCACCGCCAAGGACACGCTCACCATCATCGACAAGGCCACGCTCAAGCCCGTGGCCACTGTGCGCGAGCCGGGCAAGACGCTGGCGCACATCGAGTTCACCAAGGACGGCCGCTACGCGCTGGCCAGCGTCTGGGAGAAGGACGGCGCCCTGGTGGTCTTTGACGCCGCCACCTTCAAGGAGGTCAAGCGCCTGCCCATGAGCAAGCCGGTGGGCAAGTACAACGTGTTCAACAAGATCACGCGCAGCGAGGGGACGTCGCACTGAGCGCGTTTGATCCGTGCTCACCCCATTGCCCTGTGGCGCGCTTTGGTCAAGGATGGGTCGTCTTCACTCTCACCCCTCCCCATCATGGCCATTCCCCACGCTGCTCCGGGTGAACCGATCGATGTGCGCCCGCTGGGATCCCGCCTGGTCCAGGAAAAGACCATCGCGCTGTTCAAGTCCGAACACCTGGAGGTGTTGAGATTGGTCCTGCCTGCCGGCAAGTCCATGCCCGCCCACAAGGTTCCGGGTGAAATGACGATCCAGTGCCTGGAAGGCCAGGTCGCGGTGACCGGGGAGGGGCCGGACACGGTGCTCAATGCCGGTGAGCTGCTCTACCTGCGCGGCCATGTGGTGCATGGCCTGACCGCGCGTGCGGACGCCTCGGTGCTGGTCACGCTCGCGCTGCGCAAATAGGTCTGCGGGAACAGGGTGCTGAACGGCGCGCTCTTGGCGTCAAAATCCCGCCATGCCTCGTTTTGCCGCCAACCTCACCCTGCTCTACAACGACGTGCCCTTCCTCGAACGCTTCGAGGCGGCGGCGCGCGACGGCTTTCGGGCGGTCGAATACCTGTTTCCCTACGCATGGCCGGTGGAGGCGATCGCCGAGCGCTTGTCCGCCTTCGGGCTGACCCAGGCTTTGTTCAACGCCCCGCCGGGGGACTGGGATGCGGGCGAGCGGGGGCTGGCGTGTCTGCCGGGGCGTGAGCGCGAGTTTCGTGAAGGCATCGCGCTGGCGCTGTGCTATGCGGTCGCGCTGGGGTGTCCGCGCTTGCACGTCATGGCCGGTCTGGTGCCGGCCGGCGCCTCGCCGCAGGAGGTGCGCGAGGTGTACGTGTCCCAACTGCGCCACGCGGCCGATGAGGCTGCGCGTGTCGGTGTGAGGGTGCAGATCGAGCCCATCAACACCCGCGACATGCCGGGTTACTTCCTGAACCGCCAGGACGACGCCCATGCGCTGCTCGACGAGATCGATCGCCCCAACGTCCAGGTGCAGATGGACCTCTACCACGCCCAGATCGTCGAGGGTGACCTGGCGACGAAGCTGCGGCGCTGGCTGCCCACCGGCCGGGTGGGGCACCTGCAGATCGCCGGGGTGCCGGAGCGGCACGAGCCGGACGTGGGCGAGGTCCACCATCCCTACCTGTTCGAGCTGATCGACCAACTGGGCTACGACGGCTGGATCGGCTGCGAATACCGGCCACGGCAGGGCGCTCAGGCCGGAGGCACGCCGGCAGGGTTGGGTTGGATGCGGCCCTGGCAAGCGCCTCGTTCCTGAGCATGGCCTCCACGCCGCCAGCTTCCGACACCGGACCCGAAGTGGTCTTTGCGTCGGACTGTGCGGCCTGCCGAGGGAGGTGCTGCGTCATCCCGCCCTTTGACGCGGTTCAGGGATTCGCCTTCGACAAGCCCGCCCACACCGCTTGCCCGAACCTCCAGGAGGACTTCCGCTGTGGCGTGCACGGCGAGTTGGTGGCCTGCGGCTTTGCCGGCTGCGCGGCCTACGACTGTCACGGCGCGGGCCAGAGCCTGACGCGCTGGCTGGACGCGCGAGGGTGGGGGCGTCTGGAGGGTCAGGAGGCGCGCGCGGGTGTGGTGTCCGAACAGTTCGGTCGCCTGGACCGGCTGCATCGGCTTGGGGCCTTGCTGACGACGGCGCTGGGCTTGCCCACTTTGCTGGACCATCCCCGACGGGCGACGCTGGAGGATGGGTTCCGCCGGGTGAGCGACGCGTGTCGGCGCTCCTTGTCGGACGAGCCACCGTCCATGGCGGAGGTTGCCGCCTTGCAGTCCGGCGTGATGCTGAGCCTGCAGGCCTTGCGGTCCTCGGTCAAGCCGGGGTCCGTGCGCCGGGCTTCAGACGATTGAAGGATGGTTTCCCGTCAGCGCAGGGCGCTGGCTGTTTGCGGCGCCGGAAACAAAAAGGCCGGCAATGCCGGCCTTGCGCGGTGACGTGAGCGCGGACCCGATCAGAGGGTGTCCTTGTAGCCCGGCGTGGGCTTGAAGCGCACGGTCTTGGAAGCGGCGATCTTGACGGTGGCGCCGGTCTGCGGATTGCGACCGGTGCGGGCAGCGCGCTCGGCGACCTTGAAGGTGCCGAAGCCGGAGATGGAAACCGTGCCGGTCTTCTTGAGGGAATCCTTGACGGTGTCGAAAACGAAGTCCAGAACTTCAGACGAGCGCACTTTGGGCAGGTCGAACTTTGCAGCGATCAGGTCAACAAAAGCGGCCTTGGTCATCGGTGCGACCTTGGCGGCAGCCTTCTTGGCGGGCGCCTTGGCAGCGGCCTTGGACGCTGTTTTTGCAGTGGTCTTGGTTGCCATGGTGTTCTGTGAGCAGTGCGCCCCGAATACAGTCACCCCGGGACACGACGGGTGAATTCAAAGATGATATTCGCGAGGGGCGCAGATCCTTGATCTGGAGCGCAAGCTTCGTGAAAACCCTAGTGGGTTGTGGCGGTAGAGGAACAGTTTTCGCTGTCGGCCGTGCCCTCGTCCTTGCAGGAACTGCCGCCGCAGCCGTGGGTGGATGCGGGCTCCGGAGCCGGTGCCTTGGTGCATTGGCGGGTTTCGATGTCGTAGCCGAGCTCGGCCATGTGTTCGGCCAAGCCTTGGTCGGCCATGCCCACGTGGTGTTCGAACCAGCGGATCAGCTCCGGCAGCAGACCGGCAAACATCTCACGCTTGTCCAGCTCCACCGCCTGCTTGCGCACCTCGCGCAGCACGTGCAGCACCTGTTTGTGCTGGGCGGTGTGGCAGTTGTCGGCCGAGTAGCCCGTGTCGAGCATCCAGCGGTCTTCCTGGGCGAAGTGGGCGTCGGTGTGTTCGACCAGCTCGTCGTACAGGGCCAGGAAGGTGTCCAGATCGCTGTCCATGGCCGCTTCCAGCTTGGCCGCCTGCTCGACGAACTCGCGGTGGGTCTGGTCCATCTGGGGGTGCTGGGTGGCGATGGCTTCTGACCAGGTCAGGGTGGGCATGGGCGGGGGTCCTCTGGGGTTCGATCGAATGGCAAACGGCCGCGCAGGGCGCAGCCGTTGGGGTCAGGCTGTAGTGTGGCTCAGACTAAAAGCGTGACATCTTGCCTGCCTTGTTTCATGTCAATTTTACGGACTCAGACCCAGCGAGCGGGGGTCACGGGTACAGGCCGCGGTCCTGTCGGGCCAACAGGATGCGCTCGCAAGCCACCGCAAACGTGGCGGTGCGCAGTGAGATGCCGTGTCGGTCGGCGGTGTCCCAGATGCGCCCCAGGGCGTCGACCATGATCTTGTCGAGCCGTTCGTTGATTTCGTCCTCGGTCCAGAAGAAGCTGGAGAAGTCCTGCACCCACTCGAAGTAGGACACGGTGACGCCGCCTGCGTTGCAGATCACGTCGGGCACGACGAGGATGCCGCGCTCGGCCATCACATCGTCGGCCTCCGGCAGGGTGGGGCCGTTGGCGCCCTCGAGCACCAGCCTGGCGCGGATGCGCCCGGCCCGTGCGGCGGTGATCTGGCCTTCCAGGGCTGCGGGAATGAGGATGTCGCAGTCGGTGTCCCAGAACGATTCGTTGTCCTGCGCCTCGCCGCCCGAGAACGCCGCTACGCCTCCCTCGTTGTGGGCCACCGGGATCAGTGCTGCCAGGTCCAGCCCCCGGGGGTTGACGATGGTGCCCCGGTGATCCTGCACGGCGACGATGTGAGCGCCCGCTGCGGCAAACAGCTCCGCAGCCACACTGCCCACGTTGCCGAAGCCCTGCACGGCCACCCGCGCACCTTCCAGGTTCAGCCCGATGCGGCGCGCCGCTTCCCGCCCAGTGACGAACACGCCCCGCCCGGTGGCCTTGACCCGGCCCAATGAGCCGCCCAGGTGGATGGGCTTGCCCGTCACCACGCCGGTGGCCGTGGCGCCCACGTTCATTGAATAGGTGTCCATCATCCAGGCCATGACCTGGGCGTTGGTGTTCACGTCTGGCGCAGGAATGTCCTGCTGCGGGCCGATGATGATGCCGATCTCGCTGGTGTAGCGTCGGGTCAGGCGTTCCAGCTCCTTCATCGACAACTGCTTCGGGTCGACGCGAATGCCGCCCTTGGCTCCGCCATACGGCAGGTTCACCGCAGCGTTCTTGACCGTCATCCACGCGGACAAGGCCATGACCTCTTCCAGCGTCACTTGTGGGTGATAGCGCACGCCGCCCTTGCCGGGGCCGCGGCTGAGGTTGTGCTGCACCCGGTAGCCCTCGAAGTGGCGCACTGTGCCGTCATCCATCTCGATGGGCACGTCGACGATCAGGGCGCGCTTGGGGCGCTTGAGGGTGTCGGCCCAGCGGGCCAGGGGTCCGAGATAAGGAAGCACGCGGTCGATCTGGGCCAGGTAGGTGCCCCAGGGGCTGTGCGCCGAGGGATGGACGTAGGACAACCAGTCGTTGGAAGGGGGCGTGTTGCTGTTCATCTTGTGCCTTGCGCTGAAGGGTCACCCGAAGTGGGCGGGCCTGTGAACGACGTTGTCGTCATTCTGGCGCGAGGCTGGAGGTCGGGGGCTGCGCCGTTTCATGACCATTTGCGCAGTGGCTGATCCGGTTCAAGGTCGGCGTGGGGCGGCTTCTGCATATAATGCCGGGCTTCGTTCTCTCGGGGGCGAAGAATCGCACGGCGCGGGTTGGTTCATCCGCGACCGCTTGTCCAACGGATCGTGCGCCGGGTTTCCCGTCGTTCATGCATCCCCAACAGGAACTACATCATGGCAGTGGCTGACATCAACAAGGCCGACATCATTGCTTCCAACGCACGCGGTACCGCGGACACCGGATCTCCGGAAGTCCAGGTGGCGCTGCTGACGGCTCGCATCAACGAACTGACCCCCCACTTCAAGACGCACGCCAAGGACCACCACGGCCGTCGCGGTCTGCTGAAGATGGTCAGCCGTCGTCGCAAGCTGCTGGACTACCTGAAGGACCGTGACGCTGACCGCTACACCGCGCTGATCAAGAAGCTCGGCCTGCGCAAGTGATTCTCACCCGATGAGTCCCTGGAGCCTGTCTGGTTGGGTCCCGACAGGCTCTTTGTCTTTTCAACCCGAGAACCTCAGGCGTGTGTGCGCTGCTGTGTCATTCCATCGGAGCGGATCTTTCTCAAGCCCGCTGCGCTTCGCTGGAATGGCATCCCGCCTCGCGATGAAGTTCTCCGGCCCCAACGCCCGGCCGCACCGAGGGCGTGAGTGAATGGAGAAAACTCGCATGACCATGTTCAACAAAGTCACCAAGACCTTCCAGTGGGGCGCCCACACCGTCACGATGGAAACCGGCGAGATCGGTCGCCAGGCTTCCGGCGCCGTGCTGGTCAACATCGACGACACCGTGGTGCTGGCCA
>CAYRBG010000187.1:0-5972 GCA_964422355.1 uncultured Sphaerotilus sp.
GCGCCGCTACCTGCGCATCGAGAACGTCGGGATGACCTTCCCGACCAAGAAGGGCACCTTCGTCGCCCTGCGCGACATCAATCTGGACGTGGCCCGCGGGGAGTTCATCACCCTGATCGGCCACTCGGGCTGCGGCAAGTCCACGCTGCTGAACCTGGTGGCGGGCCTGACCACGCCGACCTCCGGCGCTCTGATCCTGGAAAACCGCGAGCTGCGCGGCCCGGGGCCTGACCGTGCGGTGGTGTTCCAGAACCACTCGCTGCTGCCCTGGATGACCTGCCAGGAAAACGTGCTGCTGGCCGTGGAGCGCGTGTTCGGCGACAAGGAAAGCCGTTCGCAGCTCAAGGACCGCGCGGTCGCCGCGCTGGAGTTGGTGAGCCTGGGCCACGCCAAGGACAAGAAGCCCGGCGAGATCTCCGGCGGCATGAAGCAGCGCGTGGGCATCGCCCGGGCGCTGGCCATGGAGCCCAAGATGATGCTGATGGACGAGCCCTTCGGCGCCCTGGACGCCCTGACGCGCGCCAAGCTGCAGGACGAGATGATGAAGATCGTCGCCAAGACCGGCTCCACCATCATGATGGTGACCCACGACGTGGACGAGGCCGCGCTGCTGTCGGACCGCATCGTCATGCTGACCAACGGCCCGGCCGCCACCATTGGCGAAGTGCTGCAGGTTCCGCTGCCGCCGATCCGCGAGGCCTTCCGTCCCCGCCTGGAAATGGCGCACAACCCGGAATACCTGGGGGCCCGCGAGGCGGTGCTGGAGTTCCTGTATCACAAGCAGGTGCACGTCGAAGCCGCCTGACGTCGCAGCTCCCGTCCTGTGCTCCGGCCCCTGATCCGATCGGACAGGGGCCTTTTTGCGTTCCCGGGTTGTGGTGTTCACAACGCCGTCATGGGTAGGGTCCGCGATTTGCGCACACAATGAACAAAGCTGTGCAACGTCCAAACGGAGCCTTCTTCCTTTCCTGAGCCGGCAACCATGGTGGAGATCCCTTGCAAGACGGCCGCTGGCCGAGCGGAACTGACGGGTGGGCGGCGACGCCTGTCCCAGCGTCACCGCACGTTGCTGCTGCTCATCGACGGGCGCCGTCCGCTGGTGGATGTCCTGGTGCTGGCGCAGCAGGCCGGTGTGCCTCGCGGCTACCTGGATGAGCTGATGGCCCTGGGGATGGTGGTGCTGGCGACCGAACCTGCACAGACTCGGCCCTCCGGGGACACCGACTTCTCCCCCTGGAGGGGGGGCGGTGAGTCGCGTCCCGTGCCGTTCCAGGACGCCCAGGACACTCTGGGCCTGGGTGTAGCCCTGACCAACACCGAACTGGCCGCGCTGGATCTCAAGGATGCCGCGCTGGCCCAGGCGCGGGAGCTGCTCCTGGCGGCGTTGCGCTCCGCAGGGGCGTGGAGTTCGACGGTGACGCAGTTGCGGGTGCGCCGGGCCCGGCGCCGGGAGGATCTCCTGGCCCTCCTGCCGGAGGTGCGTGCCCGACTTTGCCGAACTGAGCCTGCACCTGCCGTGGATACCCTGCTCGATCAAGTCCAGCAGTTGCTGGACTGGCCCAGCCTGATCTGAAGGGGTTTCGGAGATGCGCCCGGCGTGGGACGCACCTGTTGGTGTTGAAATACCCCCCCTACCTTTTTGACTACCCGGATCCTGCGTTCATGAGTTTTTTGGTGATCGACGTCGGCAACACCCGTCTGAAATGGGCGTTGTACACGGCCCCCGATGCGCGGGCTCAGTTGCTGGCCCGCGGTGCGGTGTATCTGGAGTCGATCGAGCGTTTGGCCGAGACGGACTGGAAGGCCTTGCCGCATCCGCAGGCCATGCTCGGCTGCGTCGTGGCGGGCGAGGCGGTGCGGCGGCGTGTCGAGGAACAGCTTGCCCTGTGGGACTTGCAGCCGCATTGGATCTCGGCGGCGGCTCAGGGGGGCGGTGTGGTCAACCACTACGAGCACCCCATGCAGCTGGGCAGCGACCGCTGGGCCGCCTTGGTCGGGGCGCGGCAGCGCATGCTCGCATCGAACGATCTGCAGCAGGCGGCGCTGGTCGTGATGATCGGCACTGCCGTGACGGTCGACGCGTTGGACGGGCAGGGGCATTTCCTGGGCGGCCTGATCCTGCCCGGCTTCGGCCTGATGAACAAGGCGTTGGAGAGCGGCACGGCCGGTCTGAAGGTGCCCACCGGTCACGTCCGTGACTTTCCGCGTGACACGCGGGACGCTTTGATGAGCGGCGGCACCGATGCCATCGCAGGGGCCATCGAGCGCATGTACCGGCGACTGCAGCAGCGTGTGGGCGGCTGTCCCCAGGTCTACCTCACCGGAGGTGCGGCTCCGCGCATGACCGATCAACTCGACTTGCCGGTACAGACGGTGGATTTGCTGATCCTGGAAGGTCTGCTGACCCTGGCACAATCGGCAACTTGATGGTTGCAGCCGCAGCGGTGGCGCGCGACTGGGCCAGTTCGGCGCGCAGGGCCATCACCTCGCGGTGCAGTTCGCGCATCATCTGGCGTTCCAGCTGCCGCTCCGACGATTCCACCCAGGTCGAGGCAATGGCGGCGGTGACGAGCGACAACACCCCGTAGCCCAGCAGCACCACGAACACGGAAAAGATCTTGGCCGAAGGGGTGGTCGGCACCAGGTCGCCGTAGCCCACGGTGGCGGCCGTGGTGAACGCCAGCCACAGCCCGTCGGACAGGCTGGTCACGGTGGGTTCCAGCCACCAGAACCCCACGCCGCACAGAAACAGCACGGTCACCGACAGCGAGAGCAGCACCGGCAGACTGTCGCGCGACAGCAAATGCTGCAGGGACCACAGCAGGTACACCAGCGTCAGCAAGGCGGTGATCGAGCGCAGCACGAGCGCGAGGGGCGAATTCAGGCTGGGCGGGAGGATGGCGGCGCTGACCAGTCCGACGATCAGACCGATGACGACCACGCGACGGCCCATGCGCGTGTGAAAGCTGCGGGACGTTTCGGCCAGCACTGAACGGGGCAGGCGCAGACCGCGCAGCGGAAACTCCGTCAGCAGAACCGCCAACGCGGCGCATCCGTACACCGCATCGGCCAGGGGGCTCGGCGCCGACATCAGCAGTTCGACATAGAACGCCGGAATCGTCGCCATCAGCGTCATCAGCACCACCCAGCGGTGCGAACTGCGGCGCCAGGTGTGCGGTTGATCGGCGTGGACGGTGCCCAGCCAAAGGGAGCGGCGGCGATGAAGAGGCAGGCGGTCCATGGTCACCTCAACATAGAGGCGTCGGATCGCCAGGGGATTGTTTTCCGTCAAGGTCGCGGCGGCGCTCCCCCGAGGAACTGTACCGTTCGAGCCAAAGTTGCAAATCCTGCGCGTTCAGCGGCGGGCACACGCCCATGCCTTGGACCTGATCGCAGTTCAGTGCTCGGAGGATGCGGCACTGGACCGGGGTCTCCACCCCTTCGGCCACGGCGGTCAGGCCCAAGCCTCGGGCCAGTTCCACGATGGTGCGGGCAATGGCTTGCGATCGCGGGTCGCTCGACAGTTCTTTCACGAAGGAGCGGTCGATCTTCATCTTGTCGATCGGCAGCTCCTTGATGTGGCCCAGCGACGAGTAGCCGGTGCCGAAATCGTCCACGCTCAGGCGCACGCCCAGGGCACGCAGCTGCAGCAGTCGGGACCGCACCGCGGGCACGTCATCCATCAGCATGCGTTCGGTGAGCTCCAGCTCCAGCCAGCCGGAAGGCAGGCCGCTGGAGTCGAGCAAATCGGCCACGATATCGACGAAATCGGAGGCCTGGAACTGCAGGGTCGAGAGGTTGACCGCCACGGTGATGGCATGTCCGGCCGCATGCCAAAGGCGGGCGCATCGGGCCGCCTCGGCCAAGACCCAGTTGCCGATGGGCACGATCAGGCGGTGCTGTTCGGCCAAGGCGATGAATTCGTCCGGGGCGAGCAGCCCCCGCTCCGGGTGCTGCCAACGGATCAGGGCTTCGACCCCAACCACCTTCTGGTCGCGGGTCCGCACCTGAGGCTGAAACAGCAGCGCGAACTCTTCGTGCTCGATGGCGTGCCCGAGCTGGCCTTCGAGCACCAGGCGGTCGTAGGCCGATTGCGCCACGGCTTCTTCGAACACGGCCACCGTGGCGCGTCCACGCGCCTTGGCCACATGCATGGCGGCGTCGGCGTGCTGCAGGAGGCGTTGCGGGACCTGGCCGTGCTGCGGAAACACGGCCACGCCGATCGAGGCCGTCACCGAGATCGGCCGACCGTCGATGTGGATGGGCAGGGCGATGCAGTCGGCGAGCTTGTCGGCGACCCGCAGCACGTCGGCCTGGTCGCGCATGCCGGGCAGCAGGACCATGAACTCGTCGCCCCCAAACCGCGCCACCCAGTCGCTGCTGCGCAGACGGTCCTGGACGCGCTTGGCGATGATCTTGAGCACCTGGTCGCCAGCGGTGTGACCCACCGAGTCGTTCACCCGCATGAAGTGATCGAGGTCGATGAACAGCAGGGCCAACAGCGTGTCGGCGGCCTGCGAGGCCTGCATCAGGTGCTCCAGCTGGACGACGATGGCGTGGCGGTTGGGCAGCCCGGTCAGCACGTCGTGGTGCGCCAGGTAATCGATGTGCTGCTGTGTGGCGTGCCGGTCGCTGGCGTCGCGCAGCACGGCCACGCGCATGAGTCGACCGTCGACCAGGGTGGGGCGGTCCACCAGATCGATGGGCAGCGTCGAACCGGGGGCGGTCACCAGGACGGTCTCCATGGACACGACGTCGGTGCCGGACAGCCGTTGCTGAAGCTCCGAGCGGTGTTCAGGCGTGACCAGATCCAGCCAGGGCTGGTGGATCAGCTCGTGCAGGCGGCGGTCGAGCAGCTCGCAGGCGGCCGGGTTGGCATCCACCACCCGACCGTGATCGTGAAAGACGATGCCTTCCAGGCTGGCGTGGCTGAAACGGGCCAGCCGCTCCTCGGATTCCAGCAGCGCGCTTTCCAGGGCGTGGTGGTGGGTGAGGTCATGGACCTGGAGGAAATAACCCTGCGCCGCGTTCTTGGGTGACAGGTGGGGCGTCAGGATGACTTCGATCCAGCGCAGTCGCTGGGCCTGTGCGGTGGCGAGCGGTTGCCAGTCGCATTCAAAGCGCGGACAAGCCCGTTGTTCGATCACGGACCGCAGGGTGTCCGCATGCCTGTCGAACCAGCCTTGCCCCATCAGCTCGGCCAGAGTGCGTCCGATCAAGGTGCGCCGAGGTTGATCCGGTGCGACGGTCTCCGCAAAGGCGCGGTTGGCGTAAAAGCAGCGGTGTTCGGCGTCGAATCCGGCCAGCCAGCCCGGCGTCGAGTCCGCCACGCGAAACAGCGTGGGCGTGGAGACGGACGGGGCGGGTTCAAAGGGCAGCGCAGCGGTCATCGGCGGTACTTCGGTTCCTGCAGCGTACCGGTGCGCAGGGTGTCGGCCACCCATGATAGGGGGCGAGACCCCGCGCGTGAATGGTTCGCGCACCTAAGCCGACCGACCGAAGCCGGCTTCCCCGCATTCAGAGGATGAAGCGCGACAAGTCCTCGTTCCCGGCGAGCGCGGCGAGGCGTTCGTCGACCAGGGCCGCGTCCACCACCAGCGTCTGACCGCCCCGGTTGGGCGCATCGAAGGAAATGTCGTCGAGCAGCCGCTCCATGACGGTGGCCAGCCGGCGGGCGCCGATGTTCTCGGTGCGCTCGTTGACGCTGTAGGCGATCTCGGCCAGCCGGCGGATGGCCTGAGGCGCAAACTCCAGCGTCAGGCCTTCGGTGGCCAGCAGGGCTTGGTACTGCTTGATCAGGCTGGCGTGGGTGCTGGTGAGGATGGCTTCGAAGTCGTCCACGCTCAGCGAGCCCAGCTCGACGCGGATCGGGAAGCGGCCCTGCAGCTCGGGAATCAGGTCGCTTGGCTTGGCCAGGTGGAAGGCGCCCGAGGCGATGAACAGGATGTGGTCGGTCTTGACCATGCCGTACT
>CAYRBG010000188.1:0-5963 GCA_964422355.1 uncultured Sphaerotilus sp.
CCTCGACCCGCAACTTCCCGAACCGCCTGGGCAAGAACACCAACGTGTTCCTGGGTTCCGCCGAGCTGGCCGCGGTCTGCTCGAAGCTGGGCCGCATCCCGACGGTCGAGGAGTACATGGCCGAGATCGGCGTCGTCACCAAGAATGCCGACAAGATCTACAAGTACATGAACTTCGACCAGATCGAAGAGTATGTCGAAACGGCCAAGGGCGTGTCGGCCTGATCGACTCCACAACAATCCTGCACACACAGTGCAGGTCGCTTTGAAAAGCCTGCCGATATTCGGCAGGCTTTTTTCTTCACGCGTCAGACGATTCTTGAACTTTCTGCAGGAGATTCTTCACCTCCCCACCACGAAACAAACAGAAACAGTTACACCACAATCGTTCAATAGTTCCGGGAATCCTGCATCAGTCGTCAACTTTCATGTCTTCCATCCCTCATTCGGGCGGATTTCGAAGACAATAGGACTTTCACTCATCCATGGGGAACCTCAGTGAATTCTCAGCGTAAGATGTCCAAGTTGGTTGCTGGCCTGATTGCTGCCGCCGTCCTGTCCGTGCAAGTTGCTCCTGCAGTGGCCGCTCCGGCCAAAGCCAAGGCCACGAAGGTCGTCAAGGCCAAGAAGGCCGTGAAGGGCAAGAAGGCCGTTCGTTCCATCAAGCGCGCGCCGGTGAAGGCCCCCGCTCCGGTGGCACCGGTGGCTCCTGCCGTGGCACCGACTCCGGTCGCTCCCGCTGTCGTGACGCCGGCTCCGGTGCCGAAGCCTGCTGCTGTCGCACCGGCTGCACCCGCTCCCGTCAAGGCCGCAGCTGCCGCGACCGGCGTGACTCCTGGCGTCATTGGTGCCGTCGGCGCCGCTGCTCTGGGTACCGCTCTGATCGTCTCGAACAACAACGACGACAACGACAGCGCAACCACCGGCTCGACCGGCTCGACCGGCTCCACGGGTTCGACCGGTTCCACAGGCTCGACCGGCTCTCTCTGATTCTGTCACTGCACGCTTGGCGTGCAGGTGGACAGCCGGCCCTCGGAATGCTCCGAGGGCTTTTTTTCATTCGTAGCGTGTCGGCAAGCCCCAAGAGCAGAACAGCGAATCTGTAAAATTGGAAATTTCACCAACTAAAGAGGGATGTTCCATGCAAATTCAGCTGCACACTGCCGTTGCCATCGCACTGACCGGATTCGCAACCGCCGCTCAAGCCGGCATGGTCCAGGACAAGCACGGCAACGTCGGCTACGACACGGCAGCGGAATGTGATGCCGCCGTTCATGCCGGGACAGCCAAGTTCTACGAGTCGTTCACCCACAAGCCGCCGCTGCGCCGGGCGGGCGAATTCAGCGTCAGGTCCATGCCGCTGAGCTCGGTCAACACCAGCTACGCCAAGGGCGCTTGCGACATCGGCACCGGTCACAAGGCGGGCCGAGACGGTGTGGCCAAGGAGCTGATCGGCAAGTATGTGCCCTACGCACCGACCATGCCTGTCAATGTCTACTACAACCGCGCCGGTGAAGTGGTGCGCATGACGATGAAGCAGTGCGACAACTGGTTTGGCGCAAAGACACCCCGTGCAGTGGCTCCCGCTGTCGCCGCCAAGGTCGAGCCGACGGTGGTCGCAGCTCCCGTCGTCACAGCGCCGGCGCCCGCGACCGCACCTACTCCGGTTGCCGCCGCTCCGATCAAGGCCGCCGCTGCAGCCGCCACCGGCGTCAAGCCGGCCGTCTGGGGCGCCGTCGGCGCTGCAGCCCTGGGCACCGCGCTGATCGTCTGGCACAACAACGACAGCAACGACGGCGGCACCGCAGTCGGTACCGGCTCCACAGGATCGACCGGCTCCACCGGATCCTCCCAGTAAGGAAGGCAACCCAGCCCCATGACGATCAGCGCTCGACCGCTGAAGGGTCGCGCCGAACGTGCGACCCACCTTGTCCTTCGGCTCCTGGCCGGGGGACTCTTCTTTGCGTCCCTGACAGGCTGCAGCTCCATGTGGCAAGCGGCAGAACAAACCTTGTCACCGCTGTGGGACCGCTCCAAAACCGATGCCACCCGCCAGGCCGTGCTTCGTGAAGGCTACGAATACCTGCGCGTGGACATCAACGGCCACTCCGGATTGATGGTGCGGGGAGGAGAAGAGACCTCCGGCCAGAACCGCATCTCCGTGTGGTACAGCGCGGATGGCGGCGTGCTCAAGCTCGCCGGAGGTCGTCTGGTGGGCTACAGCGATGGACAGCGCCGGTGGTCGCTGCTGTCCCAGGACACACCGGACGCGAGCCACACCCAGGCCGTCTTTCGTGAGACTTTCGATGCCCAGCCCGGAGACCGCTACGGCCTGTCTCGTGTCCGAGAACGCCATCCCCTGAGCACATCACCTCGGGGGCAACGTTGGCAAGGCCAGAACGCTTTGACGTGGGTGGAGGAGCGGGATCGCGCAGACGACCCCCGCTACCCTCAGCCTGTGGCGTGGTTTGGCATTGATGCCGAAGCTGTGCCCCCTCGGTTTGTTTATGGCCATCGCTGCATCGCGCCCGACTGGTGCATCGACTGGCAATCCTGGCCCCCACGTTCGCCGAACCCCTCGGGTGCGGCGAGAGCACCCTCCTCGCCATGACCTTCCCTCCCAACCGGCGCCACGCCGTGGCGCTGGCTGCCCTGCTGGCCTTGTCCGGCCAAGCCTTCGCTGCAGAAGCACCCGCTCCCAAACGCAGCTGGACCGCCCATGGGGGCGAACGGCTGGGTGAATGGCTGATTCAGAAGCTGGATCAAGAGACCGCCTCCTCGTCTGGCGACTTCGATCCAGGCCTCATGTGGATCCGGTCATCGCAAAAACCCATCCAGTCGGCGGAAAAGGCCCGTCTGCTGCAGCGTCTGGATGATCTGGCCATGCGTCGGCCTGCATCCGCCGACGCCCTCCGCGGCCTCTCCGAGACTCTCCGGGCCTTGCCGGTGACCGGCCGCCTGCTGCTGCCCATGACGGACATCCGCTTGTTGCCGGTCCACCCAGAGCGGGAACCGGTGCTGTCCGCTGGCGATGAGGTCACGCTGCCTCGCCGGCCGGGGACGCTGACAGTGCTGCATGAAGACGGCACCCGCTGCGAGTCCGCCTATGTTCCCGGCGCGCGTGCCGCCGACTACCTGCGGGCCTGCCTCCGGCCCCGCGCAGGCACAGCGCCTGTCGTGGATGAGGTGTGGATCGTTCAACCCGAGGGGCGCGTCGAGCACGTCGGCGTCTCGGCCTGGAACGCCACCCAGCAGCCTTTGCCCGCGCCCGGCGCTTGGTTGTGGGCGCCGAAGCGTCACCTTGACTGGCCGGAGGACCTTCACACGGCCATCGCCGCGGTGCTGGCCACGCAAGGCCCTTTGGAAGGAGGCTTGGCCGCGAAGACGCAGCCCGTGACCCCTCGGCCCACCGAGATGTCCGAAGCTCAGCGCAGCCCCACACCGTCCGACCTGCGCCAAAGCATCAATGCATGGGGCATGACGGGGCTGATGGAAACGCCGTCGGCCCGATTGCCCCGTGCCGGACAGATCGGCTTCACCATCTCCAGAACGTCGCCCTATTCACGGTACAACGCATCGGTGAGCCCGTGGGACGCGGTCGAGATTGCCGTGCGCTACACCCGCATTGGCAACCAGCTTTATGGTCCGGACATTGCCGGCGACCGGGCCTACCTCGACAAATCGTCTGAGATCAAGTTCCGATTGGCCGAAGAAGGTCCCTGGACACCAGCGGTGGCCGTTGGGCTCCGGGATCCGGGTGGCACGGGTCTGTTCGGCGGTGAATACGTCGTGGCCAGCAAGCGGTATCTGGACCTCGACTTCCACCTCGGCTTGGGCTGGGGATATGCGGGCGCCGCAGGCAATCTGCCCAACCCCTTTTCCGTGTTCGGCTCCCGCTTCAAGGAGCGCAAGTCCGCAGACATCGGGCAAGGCGGAACGGCACAGCTCGGCACCCTGTTTACCGGCCGGACGGCGGTTTTTGGAGGCGTGCAGTGGCAGACTCCCTGGACCCCCTGGCTCGTCAAGCTGGAGCTGGACGGCAACAACCACCAGCATGAGCCCTTCGGGACCACCTTGCCGTCCTCGTCCCGGCTCAACGCTGCCGTGGCCTGGCGGCAAGGCCCCATCGAGTTGACGGTGGGCTGGATGCGTGGCCGGGAAGTGTTTGCCGGACTCAACCTGCTGACCTCGCTGCCGAGCATGCGAACGGCCAAGCACAGCCTTCCGCCGCGCCCGCCGGTGGACGAGATTCCACTGGGTCCAACGCAAGGAACCGTGCGCATCGCCCCGGTCAGTACCTCGACCGCTCAAGCGACTCAGACCGAAGCCATCGAGGCCCCGCCGCAGGAAGTTCAAGAAAGGCCCGCGCCTCCCGCCCCGAGGGTGCTGCCCGGCTCAGTGATGCGGGAGCTGGGCGTGCAGACCAGCTGGACCATCCGGTCCATCGAAGAGGCGGGGGACACCTGGATCGTTCGTGTCGACAACACCATGGGGGTGTTCAAGCGGGAACGACTCGACCGAGGCACGGCCGTGCTGCACCGCGAGGCCCCCTCGCACATCCTCAAGTTCC
The DNA here is from genome assembly GCA_964422355.1 of uncultured Sphaerotilus sp. Lineage (GTDB taxonomy): Bacteria > Pseudomonadota > Gammaproteobacteria > Burkholderiales > Burkholderiaceae_C > Sphaerotilus. Next base: position 4,570 of record CAYRBG010000188.1, read on the forward strand.
GCTGGGACCTGTCCATGCAGGACATCCCCACCGCCTCCTATGAGGTCGACCGCACGCAGTGGATGATGGCCCGCACCCGCTACGAACCGGCCGCAGAAAGTGCTGTGCCATCGGCAGGACCGCGCTCGCCGCTGTCGCTGGCGCCATTGACCGATCCCTTGTGGAAACCGGGTTCACCCGACAAACTCAGCCCCGAAACCGGTGACCGACAGCGCAGCCTGCTGGGATCCACACCCGTGGATCGCACCAGGAGCAGCGTTCACCTGGGCTTCCAGCAGCACCTGGGTGGTCCGGATGGCTATCTGTTCGCGCTGTCTGGAGTCGCTCAGGGTCAGGTCAGGCTCAAGCCGGGACTCTGGGCCCAGGGCACCGCTCAACTGAGGTTGTTCGACAACTACGAGAACTTCAAGTACACCGCCCCGAGCGGCCTGCCGCGGGTGCGCACTTATCTGCGCGAGTACGTCACCGACTCGCGCTTCACGATCCCGAACGCGCAGGTCACCCACTTCGCCCGCTGGAGCGACAACTTCTACAGCCTGGCCTATGCGGGTCTGCTGGAGTGGATGTACGCGGGGGCCGGCGCGGAAGTGATGTGGCAGCCGCAACAGAGCCCTTGGGCCGTGACCTTCGACATCAACCGCGTGGCGCAGCGGGATTTCGACCAGAAGTTCTCGCTGCGTGACTACCGCGTCACGACCGGACACCTCTCGCTGCACTGGACCGACCCGGCACTGGGGCTGCACGCCGCGGTATCGGCCGGCCAGTACCTTGCAGGGGATCGGGGCATGACCATGGATCTGGCGCGCGTGTTCAACAACGGCACACGCATCGGCGCATGGGTGACCAAGACCAACGTTTCGGCCGCGCAGTTTGGTGAAGGCAGCTTCGACAAGGGCATTTACGTGGCCATCCCGTTCGACGTGGTGTTCTCGTCCTGGTCGGGCGGCAACATGGTCTTGGCATGGCAACCGCTGATCCGCGATGGGGGCGCCCGCCTGGGTCGGGCCCAGTCGCTGTGGGGCTTGACCCACGGTCGCAGCGCCGAGGCGCTCAAGCCGGAAGCCGCACCGCCCGAACCCGCGGCGTGGACCGACGCTCGCTGAGCCTGCGCTGCCTCTCAAACAACAAGGGCCGATCCTTCGATCGGCCCTTCTTCATTTCAGACGGCTCACGCGGTGGGTTCAAGCATCCGCGCAATCAGTGCCCCTTCGCTCGGCCCATGCAGCGGCACCCACACCCGGATCGGGCTGCCTGAAGCCACCGTCACCGCTTCGCCCTCTTCGTTGCGCATGGCCTCGAGCACCAGTCGACGGTTGCCCGACGGATGCAGCACCTCGATCGTGTCGCCGACGGCAAAGCGGTTCTTGGTCTCGACCAGGGTCCAGCCGTCATCG
>CAYRBG010000189.1:0-5918 GCA_964422355.1 uncultured Sphaerotilus sp.
GACGGTTCGCGGCGATCTGCCGGAGTTCCGCCTGAAGGTGCAGGCGGCCCTGAGGGCGGCGCGTGGGGCGGGCAAGGTGTCGCGGGGGCTGGAGTTGCTGGACAAGGCGACTGACGAGGGCAAGGCGGACTGACGGCGCCCCGTCAATTCACACCCGTACGCCGTCCAGGGCAATGTTCATCGGCCACTGCGGCCCTGGGACCATCTCCACGCGGCCATGCCCGCGAATCAGGGAGCTTCAGCTGCGCCACGCAGGGTGTGTTCCAGCTCCCGGCGCAGGGTTTCGCGGTCAGGCAGGTAGAGCTGGTACTGCTGGACGAAGAGTTGGCTGTTCATGCCGTAGGTGGCGTACTCCACCAGCAGCTCATCCTTCTGGCGGCTGAGGATGATGCCGATCGGCGGGTTGTCGCCCTCCACGTTTTCCTCCGTGGCGTAGTAGCCGAGGTAGAGGTTCATCTGGCCGATGTCGTGGTGCTGCACGTCGCCCAGCTTCAGGTCGATCAGCACGAAGCAGCGCAGGATGCGGTGATAGAAGACGAGGTCGACCTTGTAGTGGCTGTTGTTGACGGTGATGCGCTTTTGCCGGGCCACGAAGGTAAAGCCCTTGCCGAGCTCCAGCAGGAAGGGTTGCAGGTGGTCGCACAACAGGGTTTCGAGCTGGGTTTCCGAGACCTGGTGCGGCTCGGGCAGCTTGAGGAACTCGAAGACGTAGGGTTCGCGCAGCAGGTCGGTGGCCTGGGCCACGACTTGGCCCTGGCGCGCGAGCTGCAGGATGCCGGCCTTGTCTTGGCTGGCGGCCAGGCGCAGGAAGAGCGACGACGCCTTCTGTCGCTTCAACTCAGGCACGGACCACCGCTCGGCGATGGCCTGCTTTTCGTAAAAGCTGCGCTCCAGTTCGTCGTCGATCTTCAGCAGCTCGACGTGGTGCGACCAACTCAATAAGTCAGAAGGCTTCTGACTTATTGGGTAGCGCAGGAACATCTGGCGCATGTAGATCAGGTTGGTGCGGCTGAATCCACGCCCGTGCCGCAAGGTGAGGTCTACTGCCAGCGTCTGGATCAGCGCCTTGCCGTACTCCGCGCGCGCCTGCCCCGCCTGTTCGAACTCCACGATGTGGCGCCCGACCTGCCAATAGGTTTCGATGATCCGCGTGTTGACGGCCCGGGCCGCCCGCGCTTGTCCGGCGGTGTAGGTGTCGGAGATCTGCTTGAGCAGGCGGTGGTAGCTGTCGGTGGTGCTCAAGTTCATGGCGCCCCACGCTATCGGTTGTCGATGTGGGAGGCATTCCCCCTGTGGAGGGAACCATCAACCGCATGCTCGACGAAATGACCACGCTCATGCTGGCCAAGTTCGACGCGGAAACACGCTTTCAGCTGCGCACGGCACGTGGGGCGTGGGGCGTGGGGCGTGGGGCGTGGGGCGTGGGGCGTGGGGCGTCAACAGGCCACAGCCCTCAAAAGCCTTTGACTTGCACCAAAACTTCACAAGCAACTCGCCCCATCCCCCCGAGACGCGGTTAGCGAGCACCTGGGGTCCGTCCGTAGCATCCGTCGCTCCGTGGCAGCAGACCACCGCAGACTTGTCCTCGCGAAACCGACACATGACTCAGGGAAACCACCCCACCGCAGCCGCTCATCCTGACACTGACCCGACCCCGTTTTCCGCGGCAAAGGCGGCGCGGGGCCATCGCGGTCGCCGACTGGGCCTGTCGGCCCTGGTCCTCGCCGCACTGCTGGCCGGTTGCGGCGGTGGCGGCGGAGGGGGTGGAAGCGGCACCGGCACGGCCAACACCACCGGCGCTTCCGCCACCGCTTCGCCCGACGTGACCGCCGCCGCGCAATCGGCGGCCGAGGCCCAGGCCACTGCCGAAGCCGCCGCCAAGGCCGCCGCTGAAGCCAAGGCCGCGTCGGACGCCCATGCGGCAGAGGTGGCCGCGGCCCAAGCGGCCGAAGAGGCCAAGGTCGCGGCCGAAGCCGCCGCCCGCGCCGTGGCGGAAGCCGAAGCGCGCGCTGCCGCCGAAGCGGCCGAGAGGGCCAAGGCCGACGCCGCCGCCAAGGCCAAGGCCGAGGCGGACGCCCAGGCCGCCGCCCAGGCCGCAGCACAGAAGGCCGCTGCCGATGAGGCCGCCCGGGTCGCTGCCGAGGCCGCGGCCAAGGCCAAGGCAGAAGCCGAAGCGGCTGCAAAAGCCAAGGCCGAAGCCGCCGCCAAGGCCAAGGCCGAGGCGGATGCCCAGGCCGCCGCCCAAGCGGCGGCTGAAAAGGCCGCTGCCGAAGAAGCCGCCCGGGTCGCCGCCGAAGCCGCGGCCAAGGCCAAGGCGGAAGCCGAAGCGGCGGCCAAGGCCAAGGCAGAGGCAGAAGCCAAGGCCGCGGCAGAAGCCGCTGCGGCAGCGGAAGCCGCCCGCCTTGCCGCTGAGGCAGAGGCCAAGGCCAAGGCAGAGGCCGAGGCCCAAGCAGCCGCCAATGCAGCAGCACAGGCCGCCGCCGAAGCTGCTGCCAAGGCCGCCGCAGAAGCCGCTGCGCAAGCGGCCGCCGAAGCCGCCGCCAAGGCTGCCGCCGAGGCCGAGGCCGCGCGCGCAGCCGCCGTGAACGACTGGGTGGTGCTGGGCTCGTCCTCCGCCGCGGGCTACGGCGTGACGCAGTCGTGGGTCAAGACATTGACGGAGGCCTATGCCCAGGCCTCGGTGTCCGTGACCAACCTCGCCGTTTCGGGCCTGCGCACCTACCAGGCGCTGCCGGCCTCGGCCACGATTCCGGTCGGTCGCCCTTCGCCCAACGCCGCGGCCAACATCGACGCCGCGCTCAAGTTCAAGCCCAACGTGGTGCTGCTGTCCTTCCCGACGAACGACACGGTGGACGGCTACACGACGGCCGAAACGGTGGACAACCTGGCCGCCATCCGCAGTGCCGCCATGGCCAGCGGTGCACAGGTCATCGTGCTGTCGACCCAGCCGCGCCACATGTCGCCGGACAAGCTGGCCCAGCTCAAGGAGATCGACACGCAACTGGCCGCGCTGGCCGGCCCCTGCTTTGTGCCGGTGAACGCCCTGCTGGCGGGGCCGGACGGCCTGCTGAACCCGGCTTACGACAACGGAGACCACATCCACCCCAACGACGCCGGCCACGCGCTGATTGCGAATGCGGTCCGGACCGTGATCAATTCCGGCGCCTGCGTCACCCTGACGGCCCCGGCCCCCTGAGGCCGGCGGGGCCTCACTCGCCCCGCACCACCATCACCAGGCCCAGCAGCACCGCCGCCAGTCCGAGCAGCCCCAACACACCGGGGCGCTCCCCGACGATGGCCACGGCCAGGCCAAACGCCACCACCGGCTCTGCCAACGACAGCACCACGCCGGTCGAGGCCGACAGGTGGCGCAAGGCATGGCTGAACAGCCAGTACGCCACGCCGGTGCTCATCACCCCCAGCCACAGCACGACCGCCAGGCTCTGGGTCTGCACCTGCGGCGCCCCCGCCAGCAGAAAAGCCCCAGGCAGCGCCAGCGCCGCGGCCAGCACAAAGACCGTGCTGGTGGTGACCTCGGGTGACGCCCGCGTGACCATGCGGCGGTTGAGCAGCACATAGATCGCGTAGGACAGACCGGCCAGCAGGCACAGCGCCAGCCCCGACGCCGAAACCGGCCCCGCGTGGGACGGCCCGCCCATCGACAGCAGCACCACGCCGCTCACCGCCACACCGGCGCCGGCCCACCACCGCAGCGAGGGCGAGCGGCGCGTCACCACCGCCTGCATCAGCCCCGCCCACACCGGACCGCTGCCGATGGCCACCGCCGTGCCCGCGGCCACCCCCGCCAGGCGCACGCCGGCAAAAAAGCTCAGGTTGTAGCTGCACATGCACAGCGCCGCCCCGCCCACCGCCAGCCAGGGCATCGGCGCCGGCCGTCCATCCGCACCGGCGGGCTGACGGCGCATCCCGGTGAACCACACCGGCAAAAAGAACACGGCGGCCACCAGCAGCCTCAGCGCCCCCACCCACTCCGAGGGCATGCGCGCGGGCACCAGGCTCTGCGCCGTGCCGGTGGTGCCCCAAAGCGCCGCGGCCCCCAGCACCAGGGCCACGCCGCGCATCGTCTGCGTCTTCTTGGTTGTGCTCGTCATCGTCATGTGCGCCCAGCATCGCACGGCGGCGCCGGTGTCGCGTCGACCTGCCTCAGAACCGGTGATCGACGCTCAGAGGTACAGCGGCGCCATCAACCGCCACGCGCCGGCGGAGTGGGCCCGGCCGGACCAGATCTGGAACTGGTGCTCGATGCCCTTGCTGTGCAGGATCCGGCTGAGCTGCCGGTTGTTGTCCAGAAAGGGGTCCTCGGCGCCGATGACGAGCACGATGTCCATGCGCCGCAGGGGATCCAGGAACCACGGATCTTCGAGGTTGGGCAGGTAGTGCGTGGGACTGTGGAAGTAGATGTCCTGGTCGTAGTGGCCGTCGAGCAGATCGTCGAAGTGCTCGACGTTCAGGGTCAGGTCGTAGCGCCCTGAAAACGCCACCAGCTTGCGGAACAGGTGCGGGTGCCGAAAGGCCATGTCGGCCGCGGTGAAGGCCCCCAGGCTGCAGCCGTGCGAGATGGTGCATTCGTGCGGGTTGCGGTACTGCATGAAGGGCATCACTTCTTCGAGGATGTAGGCCTCGTAGTCGTTGTGCCGGCGGATGCGCTCATGCGGCGGGCGCGACGTGCCGTAGAAGGTCTCTTGCGCCAGGCTGTCCACGCACCAGAGCTGCAGGTGCCCCGCGTCGATCTTGGGCGCCAGCTGGGCCACGATGCCCAGGTTTTCATACTCGAAGAAGCGGCCGTCGCGCGTCGGGAATACCAGCACCTTGGCGCCGGCATGGCCGAACACCAGCAGCTCCATCTCGCGCCCGAGGTGGGGGCTGTGCCAGTGGTGGTATTCGCGCTGCATGGGGCGAAGGTCGGGGGGCGGGTGGGACGCTCAGGTGGCCTGCATCACGAACCGGGCGACCCGCTGTGCCAGTTCCTGCTGCTGAGCCTGTTGATCGGGGTACTCGAAGTGCCCGGCCTGCAGCACGTACAGCTGCCGCCAAGCCTCTCCGATGGCGTTGTGGATGGCGAACTGCCCCGGCGGCGGCACGGCCGGGTCGAACAGCGCCGCGGCCACCAGCGTCGGGATGTTCAGGAACCGGGCCGCGACCGCCGCATCGTAGTAGGCCAGCGTGTCCAGCACGTGAAACTGCCTGCGCCGCTCGTAGATGCGCACGGCCTCCCCGCTGCCGGTGCAGGGCAGCTTCAGCCGCAGCGGTTGGTGACCGAAGGTGGGCACCTCCACCGCCAGGGCACGAATGCGGTCGTCCCAGGGCGCGGCCAGCACCCCGATGCCCCCGGTGAAACTGATGCCCAGCACGGACACGCGGCCCGCCGCGCCGGGCACCAGCGCCTCCAGCGCCGAGACGGCCATCCACAGGTCGTCCACGCACCCACCGAGAACATAGCGCTCACGCTCATCGATGTGGTGCAGGACGTGGAAGTTCGGGTTCTGCGGCAGGCTCGGCACGCGGCTGCGGCCCAGGCCGCGCAGGCAGGGATAGAGGAAGGCCGCGCCTTCGATCGGCAGTGGATCGTCCGGGCGGTCGCGGCCGCCGTAGCCGTGGCCGACGACGACCCCGCGCGTGACCGGCTCGTCCAGCGGCAGCAGCAGCCAGCCGTGCAGCGTCACGCCCTCGGTGGAGGTGTAGCTGAGGTCGTGGACGGCATGGCGGCCACGGACCTCGCCGGTGGGCGTGGCGCGCGCCTGTGGGTCCAGCGGCTGCACGCGCTCGAAGCGGCGTTGCCAGAACTCGGCAAACCCGGCCGGCCCCTCGGGCGGCTCGACGGCCAGCAGCCGGGGCAGGTCGTGGCCATAGGTCGGGTCGAACGGGTAGCCGTGGGCGAACGAGACGGACGTCATGCC
>CAYRBG010000190.1:0-5890 GCA_964422355.1 uncultured Sphaerotilus sp.
AGCGCATGCAGTACAACACCGTGGTGTCGGGCTGCATGAAGGTGCTCAACGCGCTGGAAGGCTTCAAGCCCGACGGCAGCGATGGCGACCGCGCCGTGCTGTGCGAAGGCTTCTCGCTGCTGCTGCGCATGCTGTATCCCGCTTGCCCGCACCTCACGTGGAACCTGTGGAGCGAGCTGGGCTACGCCGCCCGCCTGGGCGATCTGCTGGACGCCGCTTGGCCGACCGTGGACGAGGCCGCGCTGGTCCAGGACGAGATCGAGCTGGTCCTGCAGGTAAACGGCAAGACGCGTGGCTCGATCAAGGTGCCGGCCGGCGCCGACAAGAGCGCCATCGAGGCGACCGCTGCGGCCAGCGCCGAGGTGGCCAAGTTTGCCGAGGGCAAGCCGCCCAAGAAGATCATCGTGGTGCCGGGGCGCCTGGTGAACGTGGTGGTCTGACGCACGCAGGAGCACAGGTGCCCGACTCGAAGCTTGATCGTTCTGTCCGAAGGGAATCGGGTGCTCGGACACCTGAACAAGGCCTGCCGACCGTCTCCCGTCGATGGGCTTTGGGGTGGGGGCTTGCCGTGGTTGCAGGCGCTGGTCTGAGCGCCTGCGGCTTTGAACTGCGTCGCCCGCCCAACCTGCTGTTCAAGCGGATCCACGTGACGGGGTGGTTGAACACGTCGCCCTTGTCGGAAGAGCTGCGTCGCCAGCTTCTGGCGAATCCGGGCGTGGAACTGCTGGAGTCGGAGCCCGGAGCGGACGTGGTGCTGCAGATCCTGGAAGACCGGCGGGACGAGTTGGTGGCCGTGTCGTCGGGCTATGGCCAAGTGCGCGAGCTGACCCTGCGTCAGCGCCTGCGGTTCAGTGCTCGTGCGCCACAAGGTGCGGTGCTGATCCCTCCGACCGAGCTGTTCCAGCAGCGCGACCTGAGCTATTCCGAGACGAATGCGCTGGCCAAGGAGAGCGAGGCGCTGATGCTGTACCGCTCGATCTCGGCCGACTTCGCCTCGCAAGTGGTGCGCCGCCTGGCGACGATCAGCCTGGGCGCTGTGGGTGCGGCGGCTTCGGTTCCGGCCGCTGCATCTGCAGCGGCTCCCGCCCGCTGACGCGCGTTTGGCGGCGCTTCGGCCGACTCCTCCTCCCACCTCGTTCCACGTCGATGCAGATCCGATCCGATCAGTTGGCTGCCCAGTTGCAGCGAGGCTTGCGCCCGCTGTACGTCGTCTTTGGCGACGAGCCGTTGCTGGCGCAGGAGGCGGCCGACGCGGTGCGCCAGGCCGCGCGAGCGGCGGGTCACAGCGAGCGTTCCGTGCACACGGTGGCCGGGGCGCACTTTGACTGGTCCGGCCTGCTGGGCGAGGCCAACGCACTCAGCCTGTTTGCCGACAAGCGCCTGATCGAGATCCGCATCCCTTCGGGCAAGCCAGGCAAAGAGGGCTCTGAGGCGCTGCAGCGTTACGTCGAGACCTTGTCGGACGATGTGCTCACGCTGATCGTGCTGCCCAAGCTCGACCGCACCCAGTTGTCCAGCGGCTGGTTCACGGCCCTGGACGGGGCCGGCGTCACGGTCCGGGTCGATCCGATCGACCGGCGCGCTTTGCCGCAGTGGCTGGCGCAGCGCCTGTCCGCGCAGGGCCAGCGGGTCGAGGACGGTGAGGCCGGGCAGCGTGCCCTGGCCTTTTTCGCCGACCGCATCGAGGGCAACCTGCTGGCCGCGCATCAGGAGATCAGCAAGCTCGGCCTTCTGCATCCACCCGGTGTGCTGACCTTCGAGCAGATCGAGCAGGCCGTGATGAACGTGGCCCGCTACGACGTGTTCAAGCTCGGTGAATCGGTGCTGGGGGGGCAGGTCGATCGTGCCTTGCGCATGCTGGACGGGCTTCAGTCCGAAGGTGAAGCAGCCGTGCTGGTGCATTGGACGCTGGCCGAGGACGTGCGCATGCTGGCCCGCGTGGCCCAGGCCTTGAGCGAAGGCAAGCCGCTGCCGCTGGTGCTGCGCGAGCAGCGCGTGTGGGGCGTCAAGGAAAAACTGGTGGAGCGGCTGGCGCCGCGGCTCAAGGCCTCGGAGCTGTCGGCACTGCTGGTGTCGGCCCACGTTTGCGACGGGCTGGTCAAGGGACTGCGGGCGCCGGGGTGGCCGGACGATCCCTGGCAGGCTCTGCGCAAGCTGGTGCTGCAGTTGCTGCAGCTGGCTGCGCCGCCGGCCCTGGCGGGCCGAGCCTGGGTCCTGGGCGCGGGCGCGCCCCAGTAGCCTGACCTAGTAGCCGCGTCGGCGGTCCACGGTGAAGCGCACCGGTTCACCCGCGCGCCAGGCCCGGATGTTTTCTGCCGCGATGCCGGCGGCCGATCGCTCGTCGGTGAGAGCGGCGGCGTGCGGCAGCACGGTCACGGCCGGGTGGTCCCAGAACGGATGTTCGGGGGGCAGGGGCTCCGTGTTGAACACGTCGAGCACGGCATGGTGGAGGTGTCCGCGGTCCAGCGCGGCCAGCAGGTCGGCTTCGACCAAGTGAGCGCCCCTCGCCAGGTTCACCACACTGGCCCCGCGGGGCAACTGCCGGAAAACCTCGGCGTTCAACAGCCCACGCGTCTGCGCAGTCAGCGGCAGCAAATTGATGAGGATGTCGGTGTCGGCCAGCAGCGCGGGGAGGGATACCGAGCCTGCACAGATCGACAGGCTTCCCATCTCACCTCCGGTGTGTGAGGGGCCGAGGCCAGCGGGCGTTCGGCTCCAGCCGCGCACGCGATAGCCGGCCTCTTGCAGGCGCCGGGCGGTGGCTCGGCCCATCTCCCCGAGACCCAGCACGGTGACTCGCACCTCGTCGGCCCGGCGCTGGGCGTGCACCCACCAGCGGTGTTCCCGCTGTTGGCGGGCGTAGCGGTCAAAGCCGCGGTGCAGGGTGAGCACGGCCCAATGCGCGGTTTCCGCCATGGCACGGCTCATCACCGGATCGACCATGCGGGCCAGCACCGGGGCCGTCGGCAGCGTGGGGTCGTCCAGCAGCCGGTCCACGCCCGCCCACAAGGATTGGATGAGGCCCAGCCGCGGACACCGACCCAGCCAGCCGGGTGGCGGGGAGGCCACCAGGGCCACTTCCACCTCAGCCAGATGGGCTTGCAGAGCCAGATCTTCGGGCGATTGACAGGGGTGGGGTCGCCACAGGGATTCGTTCGGGAGAGCGGCGCTCAGCGCCGCGTGCCACCGGTCTCCGGTGACCGCATCCCAGTTCGACAGGACGAGCACGGGCGGAGGCATGGCGGGTTCAAGCGGTGGTGTTCAAGGCGGCGACCAGCACCTGGATCGCATGGCGTGCCGCCTGGTGACGCACCTCGGTGCGCTCGCCATCGAAGCGACAGCACTCGGTCCAGACCCGATCCGGCAGGGCCCAGCCGAACCAGACGGTGCCGACCGGGCGCTCGGCACTGCCGCCGCTCGGCCCGGCAATGCCGGTGATGGACAGCGCCGCTTCCGCACCCGCCTGCCGGCGTGCACCCTCGGCCATGGCCTGGGCCACGGGGGCGCTCACTGCGCCGTGGGTGCGCAGCAGGCTGGGATCGACCCCCAGTTCCTCCGTCTTGGCGGTGTTGCTGTAGGTCACCCAACCGCGCTCGAACCAGTCGCTCGACCCGGCCCGGTCTGTGCAGGCCATGGCCACCCAGCCGCCGGTGCAGCTCTCGGCGCTGGCCATGCGCCAGCCGCGCTTGAGCAGGGCCTCGGACAGGGCGGCGACCAGATCGGGGAAGGTGTCGGCGGAGATGGGGGTGCCGGTCGCGGTGTCGCATGACGCGGGGGCGACACCGTCGACCGGTGGTGGGAAAGGCGTGGCGGTCATGGATACCGATCAGCGGAAGAGGGCAACCTGATGCGGCAGGGCCACCCCAGGGGTCAGCCGTGCCAGATCCGTCCGAGTTGCAGGACGACGGCCATGGTCAGCAGCGTACATCCCGCGGCGACCAGATCGTCGAACAGGATGCCGAAGCCCCCTCGCCACCCCGTGCCGTGGAACACGCGATCCGCCCAGCGCACCGGCCCGGGCTTGGCCGCGTCGAAGTAGCGGAACAGGATGAAGGCGGCCAGTTGCATCAGGAGCGGTGCCGGTGAGATCACCCACAGCACCAGCCAGATCGCCAGCACCTCGTCCCAGACGATGAAGCCCGGGTCGGCCGAGCGCGCGTGCTCGGCGGTGACCGTGCAGGCCCACCAGCCGATGGGCAGACTCAGGGCGATGATCCAGGCCCAGGGCAGATGGGGCCATCCGGCCTGCAGCAGTGCGAACACCCCCCAGCCCCACAACGTCCCGAAGGTGCCGGGTGCCTTGGGGGCCAGGCCGCTGCCGCCGCCCAGGGCGATCAGGTGGGCCGGGTGCGAGAGCAGGAAACGCCCGTCGATGCGGGGCGCGGTGGGATCGGCGGGTACGGTCGGGTCGGCCACGGTCAGGTGCGGAAATGGTCGAAGGACGCCCAGGGCGTGGGCACCGGCTGGTGCTCGGCATCGAGCACCCGAAGGCCCGGCTCGGCGCAGATGCGCCCGATGCGGGTGACTGGGGTGCCCACCTGGGCGGCTGCGGCCAGCACACGCTCGCGGTCCTGCGGCGCTGCGGTGAACAGCAGCTCGTAGTCGTCTCCGCCCGACAGGGCGAAGTGCAGCTGCCGTTCAGGGGAGAGCTCCCGCAGTTCGGGGCTCAGCGGCAGCGTCGTGGCGTCGATCTCAGCTCCCAGGGGGCCTGGGTGTGCAGCGGCTTGGGTCGAGCCCGAGCGCTTGAGCACATGTCCGAGGTCGCCCATCAGCCCGTCGGACAGGTCGATGGCCGAAGAAGCGAGGCCCCGCAGGGTCAGACCGAGGCGGACACGGGGCTCGGGGCATTCCAGCGCCCGGCGGACACGATCGAAGCCGGTCGCCGGGATCGAGACCGTGCCGCGAAAGACCTCCAGCGCCAGTCGCGCATCGCCCAGACCACCGCGGTGCGAGTGGCTGACCCAGAGATCGTCGCGCGGCCGGGCGCCGCTGCGCAGCAGCGCCTGTCCGGTGGGCACCTCACCCATGACGGTGATGCCGAGCGTCAATGGTCCGGCGGTGGTGTCTCCGCCCACCAGCTCGATGCCGTGGGCGTCGGCCAGCGCGTGCAGACCGCGGGCGAACCCGGCCAGGAAGGTCTCGTCCACCCGCGGCAGCGACAGCGTGAGGGTGTAGGCCACCGGCTCTGCGCCGCAGGCGGCCAGGTCCGAGAGGTTGACCGCCAGCGTCTTGTGGCCCAGGCGGACCGGGTCCACAGTCGACAGGAAGTGGCGTCCTTCCACCAGCAGGTCGGTCGAAACGGCCCACTGCATGCCTGGACGGGGGGCCAGCAAGGCGCAGTCGTCCCCGATGCCCAGCGGCTGGCGTTGAGCCGGGCGCTGGAAATAGCGTTCGATCAGGTCGAATTCACCTAAAGACATGGTGCGGGCGAGAGTGGGAATCCATTATCGGTTTCCGGCCTGGTCGGATGTTTCTCATCGCGCTCAAGAGGGGGCATGCGTGCAGCGCATGGCGCCATGCGGACGTGGAAATCCTGGCCCCTCGCATATTCAGAGGGGGCTTCCTAGAATCCGGCACCCCTTGCGCCGCGGGGCCTCGGGCCATCCGCCCCACCGCACGCGGCTTTTTCCATCACCCCTCCTGGAAACGTGACCATGACCACCCGTCAACAACAACAAGCCGAACTGCGCCGCGCCGCTCTGGAATATCACGAGCGCCCGACGCCCGGCAAGATTTCGGTCACGCCGACCAAGCAGCTCGTCAATCAGCGCGACCTGGCGCTGGCCTACTCGCCCGGCGTGGCCGCCGCCTGCGAGGAGATCGTCGAGGACCCCGCCAACGCCTACCGCTACACCTCGCGCGGCAACCTGGTCGCGGTGGTCACCAACGG
>CAYRBG010000191.1:0-5861 GCA_964422355.1 uncultured Sphaerotilus sp.
TCGTGTCCTGGTACGACAACGAGTGGGGCTACTCCAACAAGTGCCTGGAAATGGCACGCGTGGTCTCGGCTCAATAAGCCAGGCACCCACCTCAGGGTTCCGTGAAGAGATTCACGGAACTCCGGGTAAGCTAGAGGGCTCTGTTTGAAAAAGCAGGGCCCTCGGTCTTTTGGGGCCGGGGCTTATCGTTCCACCGTTCCAGCAGGTGTCCAGGCGGTGCTGCAGCAGGCAGCAGGAGGTTCCGCCACCGAGGCACCCCAGTGCCCCCGTGAATCTCGCTTCCCATCTGAACCGATCGCCCTCGACGCCCGCCGTCTCGACTCCGTCCCACCGCACCGCCCACCTCGATGTGCTGCGGGTGCTGTGCACCCAGCTCATCGTCTGGCACCACTTGGCTTTCTACGGCCCCATGTCGGACGTCGTGCTGCCCCACGCACGCACGCTGATCGAGGCGCTGTACGACCACGGCCGCTTGGCCGTGCAGATTTTTCTGGTCCTCGGCGGCTTCCTGGCGGCCCGGTCCCTCGCCCAACGCCTGCGACCGGACGCACAGGGTCAGGTCGCGCCCGTGCCGGTCGTGTCGCTGATCCTGCAGCGCTACCTGCGCCTGGTGCCACCGATGATGCTGGCGGTGCTGCTGGCCGTGGCCTGCGCCACGGTGGCAAGGGCGCTGATGACCCACAACGCCACTCCGGACGCACCCACCTGGGACCAGATGCTGGCCCACGCGCTGTTGCTGCACGGCGTGCTCGACTTTCCCGGGTTGTCGGCAGGCGTCTGGTACATCGCCATCGACTTTCAGCTCTATGTCTTGCTGGCAGCGTGGACATGGGCCTGCCGATCGCTGTCTCGCCACTACGGCGGCAGCGCGATGAGCTGGTTCTGGAACGGCATCGCTGTGCTCACGGCCGTGTCGCTGCTGGGCTTCAACCTCGACCCGGACCTGGACGTCTGGGCGATCTACTTTTTCGGCTCGTACGGCCTGGGGGCGCTGGCCGCGTTTCTGGCGGGACAAGCCGGCCAGGAACGCGACCGCATCGCCACACTGGTGCTGGGCGGCCTGATGGTGCTGGCCCTGCTGGTCGAGTGGCGCAGCCGCATCCTGCTGGCCGGCCTGTGTGCCGTGGCGATTGTCCTGACCGTGAACGTCCGCCGCTGGCCGTGCTGGATGCAAGGCCCCCGGATGTCCATGCTGACGCGCATCTCCTATGCCCAGTTCCTGGTGCACTACCCGTTGGGGCTGCTCGTCAACGCGTCCGTCACACGCCTGTGGCCCGAAGACCCGGTGATCAATGCCGCAGGCATGCTGGCCGCCTGGCTCGTGAGCCTGGCCGGAGGCCTGGTGTTCCAGGACGCCGTGGACGGCGTCGCGCAATGGCTGCGCCGTCCGCTGCCGTGGAACGATCGTCGGCCGGCCCCCTTGCCGTCGTTCCGTTGATCAGAAGCGCAGCACGTGCTCCAGCGCGTGCAAAGCCAGACCGATGCAGCCCCCGACCAACGTGCCGTTGAGCCGGATGTACTGCAGGTCCTTGCCCACGCTGAGTTCCAGCGTCTGCACCAGCTCCTGCTCGTCCCACTGACGCACGGTGTCGGCGATGTGGCGGGTGATGCCGTCGCGCAGGTCGTGCACCACGTTCACGGCGCCTCGCTCCAGTTGCCCCTGCAGGTCGGCGCGCAAGGCGGGCTGGCGCGCCAAGGTCTGAGCCAAGCCGCGGGCCAGATCCATCACGTGGCCGTGAAGAGGTGATCCCGGCGTACCCAGATCCTGCTGCAAACGCAGCTTGAGCCGGTCCCAGCCGTCATGCAGCCACGCCGCCACCCTCGGGTCGTCCAGCAGGCGCTCCTGCCAACGCGCAATGGCCTCGCGCCACACCGGATCGTCGCGCAACTGCTCCTGGGCTTCGATCAGCTTTTCTTCCAGCCAGAGTCGGCGCGGATGCATCGGATCGGCCGCTACGGCCTGCAACCAGGCTCGCGCACCGGTCAGGAGACTGTTCGCGATGCGCTGGCCGTACTCCGAGGTGTCGGCCACCCAGCCGATGGCCGTCAGCGTCTTGGGGTATTCGCGCCCCGCGACCTCGATCAGGCCCTCGGCCACGGCAGCGTGCACGGCAGGCTCATCGAGCCACAGGGCGGCCTGCTTCAGCACACCCTCCAGAAGATCCGACTGGCGGCCCGACTCGCGCAGCAGCGTCAGCACACCCGAAGCGAGACGGCCCAGGTCCACCCTGGCCATCTGCTGACGCACCAGATCCCCCAGGGCATGGCGCATGCGGGCGTCATCGGCACTGTGCAGGGTGCCCAGCGCCAACTTGACCAGCTGCTCGCCCAGCCATTGCTGCTGCGCGTCCGACTCCAGCCAGCGGCCCAACCGCTCGACGGGCTGCCACTCCCGCAAGCGCTGCAAGAGACTGGCCGGCTCCAGAAAGCGGTCGCGGATGAAGTGCGCCAACGCATCGGCCACCTTGGCCTTTTTGCTCGGCACGATGGCCGTGTGGGGAATGGGCAGGCCCAGCGGCCGCCGGAACAGCGCCACCACCGCGAACCAGTCGGCCAAGGCCCCGACCACCGCGGCTTCCGAAAAAGCAGCCAGCCATGGCCAAGCTCCCCCTTCGGCGAGCCGCCACCGCGCCACCAACAACAACCCGAGCGCCGCCAACAGCAATGCCACCGCCCAGCCGCGAGTGCGGGCCAGCTCAGCGCGCTGGCGCTCGCGGCGTTGCGCCGAGCTTTCGTCCGGTGAAGGGGAAGCAGTGGGGGGCGGCACGTTCATGACCGGCTCACGCTGCCCACCCGCGACTTCAGTCCGACAGACAAGGCCCGAAGCTCTGTCCGCCGAGCTGTCGGGCCGTCAGGGCCTGGATGCGGGCCTTCACAGTGTCGTCCGCGTCCGGGACACGCACCGTCTTGCTCGTGCCCGGAGCGGTCAGCACGACGATGCGGGCGGCTTTGGCCCCCTTGTCGTGCAGGGCGCGCAGCAGGGTCTGAGCCTCTTCTTCCTGGCCGAACACACCCAGCGACAGGCCCGGCATCCATTGCGGTTCACGCACTTCGGACACGTCGAAGTTCTGCTCACGCAGCTCGGCTGCACGGCGCTCCATCACGTTGCGGCGGGCGTAGCGGCCGATGTAGACCATCCAGCTGCCCGGGGTCTGGCGGCTCAACACGGTCCAGCGTTCCGGCGGCAACTGTGCCTTCAGGACCGCCTCGACCGGGCCAAACTCGGCGGGCGTGTAAGGGCCCACCTCCAGACAGGCCGAGCCCGTCGGTCTCGGCGACACCGCCGAGGCGGCCGCCGCCGCGGACGCCGCCTCTTCCTTGCGGGACGGCGCCATCACCACCAGGCGCATGCGCTCCGGAAACTGTTGGGCCTGCAAGCGCTGAGGCTCGCGCACCGATTCGGACGAGCGCCCCGCCCCCATATCAAACACACCATGACTCCAGGCCCAGAACAGACCGTTGGCCACCACCAGACCGAGCACCACCCGTTTCAACATGGCCGAACGCTCACTTCTCCGCTGTGGACCGCCGTGACCCCACCCGTCGCCAGACGCAGACGCAAGGCCCCGTCATCGTCCGGTCCCATCGCGATGCCACGCTGCTCACCGGCTTGAACCTCTCGCCCGGCCAACACGTCCCGCAATCCATAGTCCGGCAACAGGGGCAACAAGCCTTCTCGGGCATAGGTCCGCACTGCCTCGATCACCGGTTCAGCCACGCGGTGCAGCACCTGCGGCGCATCCCGTTGTGGCCACCATTCCTGGGTGCATGCATAGCCGGTGCGGAACAAAGCCGCGCCGTCGGGCCCCGTCTGCGGCGCGGCCGCATGGGCCGGTCTGACATTGATGCCCATGCCGATGACCGTCCAGCGCGCACCCTCGCCATGGCCCTCGTTGCGCACCGGCAGCGTCTCGATCAGGATGCCCGCCAGCTTGCGGTCCTCCCCCATGAGCCAGAGGTCGTTGGGCCATTTGATGCCGACCTTGGGTGGGCGATCCGCCTCGTCCAGGGCCTGGGCCAGCGCCAGCCCCACCGCCAGCGACAGGCCGGACCACGAGCGAGGCTCCAGCATCAGGCCGATGGACCAGGTCAACGAGTCACCGGGCGCACTCCACCACGAACGCCCCAGCCGCCCTCGGCCGGCCGTCTGGCACTCGGCCACCAGCACACGAGGCGAGGTGTCTCCGGAGCGAGCCGCTTCCATCAGCCGCGTGTTGGTTGAATCCAGCTCGGGCACGGCCTCGACCCGCCAGCCCGGCTCGCTGCGCCGCAGCGTGCGCTCCAGTGAAGCCACGTCCCAGGTCAAAGCGGTGGCACCCATGTCGCTCGCGGACCTCACCGCTTGGGCCCCAGCATCGTGCCGCGACAGTTCGACGCACCGCAATGACAGGCGTATTGTTTTTTCACTTTGGGCGTGTATCGTTCGTCCAGAACGAGGCGGTAGTCGAAGAACAGCTCCTCACCGGGAGCGATGTCGCGCAAGGCATAGATGAAGATGCGTCCCGCATCCTCCTGCGCCTCGCAGTTGGGATCGCAGGCGTGGTTGATCCAGCGGGCCGAATTCCCTTGATAGGCGCCGTCGATGACGCGACCGTCGTCCAGGTGGAAGTAGAAGGTGTGGTTCGGATCGGACGGATCGTGCGGGTGGCGCCGCATCGCCTCGTCCCACTCGATGACCTCGCCCTTGTATTCGATGAGCCGC
This sequence comes from uncultured Sphaerotilus sp., assembly GCA_964422355.1. Lineage (GTDB taxonomy): Bacteria > Pseudomonadota > Gammaproteobacteria > Burkholderiales > Burkholderiaceae_C > Sphaerotilus. The sequence goes on from CAYRBG010000191.1 coordinate 4,703, forward strand.
TCACCCTCACTCAGCGGCCGCAAGGCGAACACGCCGCGCCCGTGCACCGAAGAGCGCCGCACCTGAAGCCGACGGCCCCCACTTTGGCCCACCGGCGAGGGTGGCCCGGGGGTTCGGGCCGAAGCCGTTCGGTGCGTCGCGTTCATGGAACGTGGATTCTGAGGTTAGATTGGGAGTGTGGGCGTGCGCGCGTGTGCGTGCACGCGCGGGAACCGGAACCGATTGTAGAGAGCACCGCAGAAGAGCAGCATGAGCAAGTCACTCGTCATCGCCGAGAAGCCGTCCGTGGCGCAGGACATCGTCCGCGCTCTGACCCCCGTGTCCGGCAAGTTCGAGAAGCACGCCGATCATTTCGAGAACGACCAGTACGTCGTCACCTCGGCCGTCGGCCATCTGGTCGAGATCCGCGCCCCCGAGCAGTACGACGTCAAGCGCGGCAAGTGGAGCTTCACCCACCTGCCGGTGCTGCCGCCGCATTTCGACCTGGAACCCATCGACAAGAGCAAGTCGCGCCTGAGCGCGGTGGTCAAGCTCATCAAGCGCAAGGACGTCACCAGCCTCATCAACGCGTGTGACGCTGGACGTGAGGGTGAACTCATCTTCCGCCTGATCGAGCAGTACGCGCTGGGCGCCAAGACCGGCTCCAAGCCCGTGCAGCGCCTGTGGCTGCAGAGCATGACCCCGCAGGCCATCCGCGACGGCTTCGACCGCCTGCGCAGCGACCAGGACATGCGCGGCCTGGCCGACGCCGCCCGCAGCCGCTCCGAGGCCGACTGGCTGGTGGGCATCAACGGCACGCGGGCCATGACGGCGTTCAACTCGCGCGACGGCGGCTTCTTCCTGACCACCGTCGGCCGGGTGCAGACGCCCACGCTGTCCATCGTGGTCGAGCGCGAGGAGAAGATCCGCAAGCACGTCAGCCGCCCCTACTGGGAAGTGCGGGCCGATTTCGGCGCCCAGGCCGGCTTGTACGAGGGCAAGTGGTTCGATCCCGCCTTCAAGAAGAACGACGACGCCGAGCGCCGCGCCGACCGCCTGTGGAACGAGTCCGAAGCCAACGCCATCGCCGATGCGGTGCGCGGCAAAACGGGCACGGTGCGCGAAGAGGCCAAGCCCAGCACCCAGGCCAGCCCGCTGCTGTACGACCTGACCACGCTGC
>CAYRBG010000192.1:0-5807 GCA_964422355.1 uncultured Sphaerotilus sp.
CCAGGCCCTTGCCTTCGAACTCGGTGCCGGGCACCAGGTTGTTCAGGTTGGTGACATAGGCCTGGTGGTGCTTGGCGTAGTGGTACTCGAAGGTCTCCTTGGAGAGGTGCGGAGCCAGGGCGTCTTGCGCGTAAGGCAGAGCGGGCAGTTCGAAAGCCATGTTCAGTGTCCCTTCAAGATGGTGAAAGCGCCGCCCGAAAAGGCAGCAGGTGAGGAATCTTCGCTGCCAAAGATTCTAGAGAACGCTTGAGAAGCGCGCTTGACACGCCGGGCGGCACCGCAGCACCGCGTGGGGTCATGACGACAGCAGGTCGGGCTGGTCACCGCCCTCGGGCGTGGCGCTGCGCGCACTGACCTTGAGCGCCAGCACGCCATCGGCCAGGTGGGCATGCACGGTCTGGCGCACGCGCACCTGACCGATGGAGGTGAGCGCATGGCCCTGCGCATCGGACAGGCGCGCATAACCTCGGCGCAAGGCCTGGTCCGGATCTGCCGCCGCGAGGTGGGCCGCCTGGACCGACAGGTGCTGTCGCGCCCGCTCCAACTGCCGATGAACGGACTGCCGCAGGCGGGCGGCCAGCGTGTCGCAGCGCTGGCGCTCCCGCTGCAGGTGCTGAGGCACGGCCGCCTGCAGCCGGTGCGCCCACAGGGCCAGACGCTGCGCATGGCTGCGCACGCTCTGGCCGGGTCGGGCCAGTCGCAGGCCCAGGCGGTCCAGCCGTTGGGCCTCGCGGTCCAGCCGGTCGCGCAGGGCGCGGGCCAGGTCGTCCTGGTGCGACTTCAGCTCGGCCCGGAGATCCGCCTGCATGGGCGCCGCCAGCTCGGCCGCGGCCGTGGGCGTGGGCGCACGCAGGTCGGCGGCAAAATCGGCCAGGGTGAAGTCGGTCTCGTGCCCGACGCCGCAGATCACGGGAAGCCGGCTGGCCGCCACCGCCCGCACGACACGCTCGTCGTTGAAGGCCCAGAGGTCTTCGAGCGAACCTCCACCCCGACACAGCACGACGGCATCCACGTCCAGGCCCTGCGCCTCCTGCAGGGCCTTCACCAGCGCAGGCGGCGCGTCCGCGCCCTGCACCGGGGAAGGCACCAGCCACAGCTCCACGTGGGGACTGCGCCGCGCCATGGCGGCCATCACGTCGCGCCACGCCGCTGCGGCCGCAGACGTGACGACCGCCAGACGTCGCGGGTACTTCGGCAACGGCCGCTTGCGGGACGCATCGAACAACCCTTCGGCCTCCAGCTTGGCCTTCAGCCGCAGAAACTGCTCCATCAGCGCACCGGCCCCGGCCTGACGCATGCCCTCGACCACCATCTGCAGCTCGCCGCGGGGCTCGTACAGGCCCAGGCGCCCACGCAGCTCCACCTCCTGCCCGTTGGCCGGCTGAAAGTCCAGCAGGTTCACGGCCCGGCGGAACATGGCGCAGCGCAACGCCGCCGAGCCATCGGGGGCCTTGAGCGTGAAGTAAAGGTGACCACTGACCGCCCGCGTCACCCCGCTGAGCTCCCCCCGAACGGTGACCGCGCCAAATCCGTCGCGCAGCACCTCGCTGATGGCCTGGACCAGGTCTGCCACGCCCCAGACCCGCAATCCCGAATCGCGGGAATCGGACAAATCCGACACCGCGCCCCCCACGTAACGAAATGTGTATTCAGGCATCTTGACAAATCGGAGAGTCACTCTTCCACAACATCGTGCGCCCAGGTCGGAGAAGCGGGTCGAGCGTTCAGAAACCGCATTCCTACGTGCAACCCATTGAATTGATTGGAAAAAATACTGAACATTTTTTCAGCAATCCAGCTCATGCCCACTCAGAGCGCCGTTTCGACGGTGCCGGAGCTGCGTTGTCAACAAAGTTATCCACAGAAAAAGGGGATGACCTCTTGACCCGATGTGAGGGAACCGAGACGAACCGTACACATCCAACGCCCCGGTCGGCAGGCAAGGAATTCCGACGCGAATTGCCGGATTTGTCGCACCTGCAACTGCAAAAAATGACCCACCTTGCGGCCATAATCCTGCCGCTCCTGACCCTTGAGCGCCCACCCGAACAGGTGTGTGGCGTGCCTCTTTGATCCTTGGGGAGACAGATTGATCTCGATCATACAAGCCGCCGGCTGGCCCATTTACCCGCTCCTGCTGTGCTCGATCGTGGCGCTGGCCATCATCCTCGAACGCATCGTCAGCCTGCGCGCCGTGAAGGTGACGCCGCCTCCGGTGGTGGACGAGGTGCTGAACCTGGTGCGCATTGCCCTGCCCGGTACCGACACGACGGACAAGCTGGCTCAAAGCTCGGTCATGGGCCTGGTGCTGGCAGGAGGCATCAGGGCCGCCGCTTCGAGCGACGGCAGCGAGAGCTCGGTCCGCGCCGGCTTCGAGGCCGCCGGCCGCAACGCCGTGCACCAGCTGGAGCGCTACCTGAACACCCTGGGCAGCATCGCCACGGCCGCCCCGCTGCTGGGCCTGCTGGGCACGGTGGTGGGCATGATCGAGCTGTTCGGGGTGCAGTCACCCACGGGGGCCAACCCCGAAGCGCTGGCCCACGGCATCTCGATCGCGCTGTACAACACGGCCTTCGGCCTGATCATCGCCGTGCCCTCGCTGATGTTTCACCGCTACTTCCGCGGTCGCGTCAACGAGATCACGCTGGAGCTGGAGCGCGGCGCCGACCGTCTGCTGCCCGAGCTGCTGCGCCAGAGCGGCGCGGCTCGCCGCTGACCGCCCGCCGCGCCCCGAGACCGGACCCGCACCATGGGACTGAAATTCCACCGCAGCACGCCCGACGAGCCCGAGATCAACCTGATCCCGTTCATCGACGTGCTGCTGGTCATCCTCATCTTTCTGATGCTGTCGACCACCTACGCGCGCTACACCGAGCTCAAGGTGACGCTGCCGGTGGCCGCCGACGGCGCGCCGTCCGAGAACAAGCCGCGTGAAATCGTGGTGTCGGTGTCGGCCGACGGCCAGTACAGCGTCAACAAGGAACGCCTGCCCGGCAACCACATCGACGTGCTGACCGACGCACTGCGCTCGGCCGCGTCGGGCGACCTCAAGCGCCCGCTCATCATCTCCGCCGATGCCACCGCCGCCCACCAGAGCGTGATCAACGTGATGGACGCCGCCCGCCGCGTCGGCCTGAGCCAGATCACCTTCGCCACCCAGCAGGGCAAGGCCGCCAAGCCGTGACCTCCACCGCCACCGTGCAGTCCGAACCGCTGGCCCAACGCATCGAGCGCCTGTGGGAGCGGCCCGACTGGCGCTGGCAGCTCGTGCTGCGTCCCCTGGAGTGGGTGTACGGCTCGCTGCTCGGCGTGCGCCGCCTGGCCTACCGCCAAGGCTGGATGCCGACGCAGACCTTGCCCGTGCCGGTGGTCGTGGTCGGCAACCGGGTGGCCGGCGGCGCCGGCAAGACCCCCACCACCCTGGCCGTCGTGCAGGGGCTGAAGGAGCGCGGCTGGCGCCCCGGCATCATCTCGCGCGGCTACGCCAGCGAAGCGCAGGCGCCCCAACCCGTGCTCAAGCACCACGTCGCCGCTGAAGTGGGCGACGAGCCGCTGCTGATGGCGCGCCGCTCCGGCGTGCCGGTGTGGGTGGGCCGGGATCGCGCCGCCGTCGGGCAGGCGCTGTGCGCCGCGCATCCCGAAGTCGACGTGCTGGTGTGCGACGACGGCCTTCAACACTGGAAGCTCGGGCGCGACGTCGAACTGGTCGTGTTTGACGAGCGAGGCGCGGGCAACGGCCACCTGTTGCCGGCCGGGCCGCTGCGAGAATCCATCCACGCGCCTGCGCGCGCCGAACACCAGTGGGTGCTCTACAACGCACCGGCCCCCAGCACTCCGCTGCCCGGCGTGGGCGCCGTGCGCCACATGCGCGGCCTGGTCTCGCTCGACGACTGGTGGCATGGCCGTCCGGCCACGCTCGAGGCGGCGGCTTCGCTGGCCCGGTCTTTTCCCGGCACGATCACCGCCAGCGCCGGCATCGGCCAGCCGCAGCGCTTTTTTGATGCGCTGCAGGCCATGGGCCTGAACGTTTCGCCCTGGCCCCTGCCCGACCACGCCCGCCTGGATCCCCCGCCCTGGCCGGTCACGGTGCACACCCTGATCGTCACCGAAAAGGACGCCGTGAAGATGCCGCCGCAGTGGCTGCAGCCCCTGCGGCCCAAGCTGCAGGTGTGGGTGGCGCCGATGGAGCTGGAGCTGCCGAGCGCCTGGCTGGACGAGCTTTCCGGCGTGCTGCACACCAAAGTGCGGCGGGACTGAGCCGCCTTGGGGTCGCCCCTGCGGCGATCCCGCCCTCAGGCAAGGTAGCATTCGGGTCATGGACACCCGATTGATGGAACTGCTGGTCTGCCCGCTGTGCAAGGGCCCCCTCACGCTGGACGCCCAGACGCGCGAACTGGTCTGCAACGCCGACCGGCTCGCCTTCACCGTGCGTGACGGCATCGCGATCATGCTGGTCGACGAGGCCCGCTCGCTCGACGCCCCGACGCCCGCACCGGTGGTGGGCAACACCGCGCCGTCGGACACCGAATGAGCTTCACGGTCCTGATCCCTGCGCGCCTGGCCTCGACGCGTCTGCCGCGCAAGCCGCTGGCCGACCTGGGCGGTGCGCCCATGGTCGTGCGCGTGGCCCAGCGGGCCCGGCTCAGCCGCGCCGACCGCGTGGTGGTGGCCGCCGACAGCGACGAGATCGTGCAGGCCTGCGCCGCCCACGGCATCCCCGCTGTGCTGACCGATGTGGACCACCCCACCGGCAGCGACCGCCTGGCCCAGGCCTGCGCCCTACTCGGCCTGGACGGCATCGACCGCGTGGTCAACGTCCAGGGCGACGAGCCGCTGATCGACCCGGCCCTGATCGACGCCTGCGCCGAGCAACTCCTGGCCCGCCCCGACTGCGTGATGAGCACCGCCGCCCACGCGATCGAATCGGTGGACGAGTTCCTCAATCCCAACGTGGTCAAGGTCGTGACCGACGCGGCCGGACGCGCGCTGTACTTCTCGCGTGCACCGATCGCCTGGTGGCGCGACGGCATGTCGCGACTGGGCACCAACGGCGCGGCGGGCCTCGACCTGCCTCAGCCGGCCCCGCTGCGCCACATCGGCATCTACGGCTACACGGCGGGCTTCCTGCGCCGCTTCCCCAGCCTGCCGCCGTGCGCGCTGGAGCAGACCGAATCGCTCGAACAGTTGCGCGTGCTGTGGCACGGTGAGCGCATTGCCGTTCATGTCACGCCGGACCGCCCCGGCCCCGGCGTCGACACCCCCGAGGATCTGGAGCGCGTGCGATCGCACTTCCAATGACCGCGCGGCCCGCGCGATCCCCCGTTTTTCACCATTGAGACATCGAGGAGAACCATGAGACTGATCCTGTTGGGCGCCCCCGGCGCCGGCAAAGGCACCCAGGCTGCCTTCCTGTGCAAGCACTTCGGCATTCCGCAGATCTCCACCGGCGACATGCTGCGCGCGGCCATCAAGGCCGGCACGCCGCTGGGCCTGGCCGCCAAGTCGGTGATGGACTCGGGTGCTCTGGTCAGCGACGACATCATCATCGGTCTGGTCAAGGAACGCATCGCGCAGCCCGACTGCGTCAACGGCTTCCTGTTTGACGGCTTCCCCCGCACCATCCCCCAGGCCGACGCCATGAAGGCCGCCGGCGTCAAGCTGGACTACGTGCTTGAAATCGACGTGCCCGACAGCGCCATCATCGAGCGCATGAGCGGCCGCCGCGTGCACGTGGCCTCGGGCCGCACCTACCACGTCAAGTTCAAACCGCCCAAGGTCGAAGGCCAGGACGACGAGACCGGCGAAGC
>CAYRBG010000193.1:0-5800 GCA_964422355.1 uncultured Sphaerotilus sp.
TTGTGAAGCGCTTCGGCGAACGGTATGGGGTGGAGCCTTCGCGGATCGGGAATGCACCTGCCGCCTGAGCCAATGTCGGCGGATTGAGCGATCTGCGCACGCTTGTGAGCGCACCGCGCGTGGACTGAACCCTAAGCTGGCGTCCATCCGATCCACCCCCGTCAAGGAGATTCGCATGACGCATCCGCTGTCCCTCTTGCCCTTGCGCCGCACCCTGCTGGCCACCTCCGCCGCCCTGGGTCTGCTGGCCGGCGCCGGTCTGACCGCGCCGTCCGCCCTGGCCTCCCCGCCCGAGGCCGTGAAGACCCAGGTCCCCGGCTACTACCGCCAGGCGCTGGGCGACTTCACCGTCACCGCGCTGTACGACGGCTACATCGATCTCGCGCCCAAGCTGCTGCACGGCCTGCGCGACACCCAGATCCAGTCGCTGCTGGCGCGCATGTTCATCGCCCACGAGAAGGGCGTGCAGACGGCGGTCAATGCCTACCTGATCCACACCGGCGAGCACCTGGTGCTGGTCGACACCGGCGCGGCTGCGTGTTTTGGTCCGACGCTGGGGCGTGTGCTGGACAACCTGCGCGCGGCGGGATATCAGCCCGGCGATGTCGACACGGTGCTGCTGACCCACCTGCATGCCGACCACCTGTGCGGCATTCGGGACGCCCAAGGCCAGTTGGCCTTCCCCAACGCCACCGTCTGGGCCGCGCAGAAGGATGCCGATTTCTGGCTGAGCCAGGCCGTGGCCGACGCCTCACCTGAAGGCATGAGGGGCTTCTTCAAGATGTCGCGCGACGCGGCGGCGCCGTATCAGGCCGCCGGCCGCTTCAAGACCTTCCAGCCTGGCGATGCACTGCTGCCCGGCCTGAGCGTGGTGCCGACCAACGGCCACACGCCGGGGCACACGTCCTTCCTGTTCGAGTCCAAGGGGCAGAAGCTGCTGGTGTGGGGCGACATCGTGCACTCGCACTCGGTGCAGTTCACCCACCCCGAGGTGTCGCTGGAGTTCGACGTGGACCAGAAGCAGGCCATCGCCACCCGCAAGGCGCTGTTCCAGAAGGCGGCAGCGGCCGGCTGGTGGATCGGCGGGGCGCACCTGCCGTTCCCGGGTCTGGGGCACATCCGCAAGGATCCCAAGGGCTACGCCTGGGTACCGGTGGAGTTCGGGCCGATCCGGACGGATCGCTGAGCCGGCCGTGGCCCAGCTCATGAGCGATGGAGCGGCGCCGGACGTGCTGGCGCCGCCGCCCCGGTTGTTCCTGGCAGCCTGGGCGGTGGGTGCGGGGCTGTCCGTTTGCCGGTCCGTGCCGTTGATGGAGGGCGGGTGGTGGGCGCTGGCGGCGTCCGGGCGCTGGGGTGTGGCGGTGACCTTGATCGTCCTGGGTTTGGCTGTTGCGGCTGGGGCCTTTCGCACCCTGCGTCGTCACGGCACCAGCCCGGATCCGCGCCGGGCGGCGTCGGCCCTGGTCATCGGCGGGCCCTTCGCTTGGTCGCGCAATCCGGTCTATGTGGCCATGGTGCTGATCTATCTGGGTGCCACGGCGGCGCTGGATCGTTCGGGACCCTTGCTGACGCTGCCTCTGCTGCTGGTGGTGATGGAGTGGGGTGTGGTCCGACGCGAGGAGCGGCACCTGGCGGAACGCTTTGGTTCGGCCTACGAAGACTATCGGCGCCGCGTCCGGCGTTGGATCTGACGGCCGGGACCGTCCTCACGCTTCACCGGCCCAGGCGCTGACCCGCCAAGCGGCTGTGCGGTGCGCTTTCAGGCGAGCGCGTCGTTCTCGACCGGGGTGGCCTCGACGTCCACGATCTCGGTGCGCAGCCGGTGGGTGACTTCGGCGCGCAGCACCTGCTCAAAGGCACTGGCATCGACCGGGCGATGGAAGTGGAAGCCCTGCAGCTCGCTGCATCCGCGGCGGCGCAGCAGGTCGGCCTGTTCAGCCGTTTCCACGCCTTCGGCCACGGTGCGCAGGCCCAGGTGCGAGGCCAGGTCGATGATGGTGGCGACGATGGCCTCGTCCTGCGGATTGCGGTTCAGGCCGCGCACGAAGGATTGGTCGATCTTGAGCTTGTCCACCGCGTAGCGGCGCAGGTAGGCCAGCGAGGAGTAGCCGGTGCCGAAATCGTCGATCGAGAGCTGCACGCCCAGTTGCTTGAGCGCAGCCACGGTCTGCAGCGTGAGGTCGGAGTTTTCCATCGCCACGCTTTCCGTGAGTTCGAGCTCCAGCATTTCGGCGGGCAGATCGTGCTCGTGCAGCGTGCGCGAGATGAGGTCGATCAGGCCGGGGTGACGGAACTGGGCCGCCGAGAGGTTGATGGCCACCGGCACGACCGGCAGGCCGGCGCGGTGCCAGGCAGCGTTCTGGCGCACGGCTTCGCGCAGCACCCACAGGCCGATGTCCTGGATGAGCCCGGTCTCTTCGGCCACGGGGATGAACACCCCGGGGGACACCAGTCCGCGCGTGGGGTGCTGCCAGCGCACCAGCGCCTCGACGCCGATCACGCGGCGGGTGCGGGCGTCCACCTGGGCCTGGTAGTGCAGCCGCAGTTCCTGGCGGTCCACCGCACGGCGCAGGTCACCGGCGATCACCAGCGTCTCCTGCACCTGCTGCTGCAGCTCGCGTGAGGCGACGCGCACGGTGCTGCGGCCTTCGCGCTTGGCCTGGTGCACGGCGGTTTCGGCCGCGCGGCTGAGCTGGCTCAGGTCCTGCCCGTTCTCGGGGTAGAGCGCCACGCCGATGCTGGCGCCCAGCCGCAGCTCGGGCACTGCGCTTTCGAGGCGCACCGGCTCGTTGACGGCCTCCATGAGCCGCAGCGTCACCTGGGCCACGTCCTGCACCGCGGTGCCCGGCAGCAGCAGGATGAAGTTGTCGGCACTCAAGCGGCACAGTGTGTCGTCGGGCTTCAGGCAGTCGGACAGGCGAGCGGCGACGATGCGCAGCACCTGATCGCCCACGTCGTGGCCCAGCGACTCGTTGATGAGGCTGAAGTGATCCAGGTTGAGGTGCATCACCGCCACAGGCCGGTGCTGTCGGGCGGCTGCGGCCAGGGCCACCTGGGCACGGTCGGCCAGCAGGGCGCGGTTGGGCAGGTCGGTCAGGCTGTCGTGGTTGGCTAGGCGCCGGATGTGCTCCTCGGCCTGCTTGCGCCCGGACAGTTCCGTGAACACGCCGAGGTACTGCACGACCTCCTGCCGCTCGTTGCGGATGGCGCTCACGGTCAGCCACTCGGGGAAGACCTCGCCGTTCTTGCGGCGGTTCCAGATCTCGCCTTCCCAATGGCCGGTGTCCTGGATCTGCCGCCACATCTCCGCATAGAAGATGCGGTCCTGGCGACCGGAGCGCAGCACCCGCGGGGTCTGCCCGATCACCTCGTCGGGCTCGTAGCCGGTGATGCGGACGAAGGCGCGGTTGACGGACAGGAAGCACGCCTGTGCGTCCGTGACGAAGATGCCTTCGGAGGCCGAGTCGAACACGTGCTCGATGACCCGTTGCCGGTCCTGATGCTCCCTGCGTTCGGTCACGTCGGTCCAGACGCCGGTGATCATCTGCGGCCGTCCTTGTTCGTCGCGCAGCAGCACCAGGGTGTCGGTCACATGGAGGTCGTGCCCCAAGGCGTGGCGGATCCTGTAGTCGTGGTGAAGCCGGCCTTGCTGGAACAGGCGATGCTGGCCTTCCTGCACGGTCGGCAGGTCTTCCGGGTGGATCTGGCGCTTCCAGAAGTCGGGGTCTTCGAGCCAGCATTGTTGGGCGTGGCCCGTAAGCCGTTCGATGTTGGGACTGACGAAGTCGGTCCGCCAGCCGTTGCCCTGCGGATCGGGCACCAGCGTGTAGATGGCGGCGGGGGTGACTTCCAGCAACCGACTCAAGCGGTCCCGCTGGGCTTCCAGCTCACTGTGCAGCTTGTGGTGACGCCGTTCGGCACGACGGCCCAGGGCGTAGATCAGCAGCGCGCTGAGGGCGACAAAGACCAGACCCTTCACCGACTGCAGGTGGGTGAAGCGGTCTGCGTCCGGGACGGCCTCGCGGAGGGTCATGTCGGACACCAGGATCCAGGTGATGCCGAAGGCGGCAAACCACCCGGCCATGCGCCGTGCACTCATCGGGGCCGCACTCCTTTGCTCGTGAATGAACTGCTGGAGTGCATGCTAGGACGGGCGTTTGCGTACCGATCCTGGGAAAAGCGAGGTTCTGAGCAGTGTTCACCACAGCTGCCGTGAAATTCTCACCAGATGAGCTCGAAACTCGTGCCCCGCGCATCCAGGCCCGGCCCGATCGTCAAACGGCCCCCGATGCGATGGGCGGCCTGCTTCACGATGGCCAGGCCCAGTCCGGCCCCGCTGTGGTCCATGGCGGTGGCGCCGCGGTGAAAGCGGTCGAACAGCCGGGCGCGGTCCGCCTCGGCGATGCCGGGGCCGTCGTCGGCCACGGCGAGGCGCAGGTGGTCGCCTTCCTGCTTGAGGGTCACTGCCACACGCCCCCCTTCGTGACCGTAGGCCAAGGCGTTGCGCAGCAGGTTGTCCAGCACGGAATGAAAGGCGACCGTGTCCAACTGCAGGTCCAGGTGGTCGGGCGAATCCAGCGTGATTTCGATGCAGCGCCGGTCCGCCTCAGGGGCCGCGGCGATCACCACCTGACGCGTGAGGGCCACCAGGTCCACGGCCTGCACGGCGGGAGGCGCGGGGCCTTCCAGTCGGGCCAGCGTCATCAGCTGGTGGACCAGGTGCGAGGCCCGTTGCACTGCGCTTTCGAGTGCGGTGCGCGAAGTCTGTCGGGCCGTGTCGTCGGGCGCGGCCGCTAAGGCGTGGGCCTGGGCGGTCATGACGGCCAGGGGCGTGCGCAGCTCGTGGGCGGCGTCCTGCACGAAGGCCCGCTCGCGGGTGATGCCGTCTCGGGCCCGGGCCAGCAGGTGCTCCAGGCTTTGTTCCAGCGGTTGCAGCTCGGCCTGGGGAAGGTGCAGGCCCAGAGGGGAAAAGTCGTCGGGGGCGCGCTGGCGCATGCGCTCGCTCAGGTCGCGCAACGGGCGCAGGCCTTGGCGCACCGCCAGCCACAGCGGAATGAACACCAGCGGAAACGAGATCAGCAGCGGCTCCAGCAACTGGCCCGCCAGCCACAGGGGCAGCTTGGGGTGGTTCAGCGTCGGCGCCATGATGGTGATGCGCCAGCGCGGCGTGGCCGACGCGGCCATCCATTGCGAGTGGTCCTGGAAGGTGCGCAGGGCCGGTTGCTCCACCGGCACGGACAGATGCTGTCCGCTCAGGTCGCGCGAGGCGTAGATCACCGCTCCATCGCTGACCCGCTCCAGCTGGAACTGCAGGTCGCCCAGCCCCGGTGGGTGATCGCCCAGCCGGCGCAGGGCGTTGTACTGCTGCTCCGAGGTCTGGACGATGAGAAGGGCCTCGGCCTCCGGACGTTCGCCCAGCGCGCCGACCATGATGCGGGCCGCGCGCTGCAGGTCGTTCAGGTGGCGGCCGTGGTCGCTCAGCTTCTGCACGTCGCGCGCCACCAGCACCACCCACACCACGGCAAAGCTGGACAAGGCCACGAGCAGGGTGCGGCGGGCGAGCGAGGGCTGCGTCCAGCGCCGCAGCACGGCAGACGGCACCGGCAGCACCAGGGCCCGCAGCAGCAGTGATCCGAGGCGGCGCAGCGCTTTCATGGCTGCAGTTGGTAGCCCACGCCCCGCACGGTGCGGATGCGCTCGGCGCCGATCTTGCGCCGCAGGTTGGACAGGTGCACCTCGACCGTGGCGGCGTCCATGGGTTCGCCCAGCGGGTCCATGCGTTGTCCGAGGGTGGACTTGG
>CAYRBG010000194.1:0-2825 GCA_964422355.1 uncultured Sphaerotilus sp.
CGACTTGAAGTGGGTGTCCTGCCTCCCAGTACTTCAGACGGCAGTTCCTCGGCATTGCGCACCAAGTTGATACGCAATCCGTGACATCGACTCAAATGTGCACCGAGTTGAGGCAAGCGTTGTGCATGCATACAACCATTAATTTCCGCGCGTGATCTATTGCCAGTGTTCTCATGTGCGGATTGGCTCTGAATAGAGCTCCCCTCCGAAGAATGGACTCCACCCGGGGCGCGATCAGATGTCAGCCGTCATCGATTCCTGTGCTGAGCGCATGCGGCCAGTACAAGTTCAGTGCACCCAATGTGATTCAACCTATGAATCACTTCCCGGACTCGGTGCCTGCTCATGGGGTCGTTGACCGATATCCAGAAGCGGTGGATGAGGGCCGTCATCTCGTCATGTCAGACCTTCGAGCAGGTAGCTCGTGGCGGTGAAGGGCATAGCCTCCGTGCATGAGAGGTTGCCGAGGGTCTGCACCGATGCGAGCTGTCCGTGATCGTCACGCCGCCCTCGTGTGCCGGTTGCAGACTGGGGGAGCAAATTGAACAACTGGGGCGTTTCCGTGAGTTCGTCCATGTCCGGTCTGGCTCCGGCGCACTCTGTGGATCGACAGAACTGAAAGAATCAGCTCCATGATCGCCCCTCGACAGCGAAAGTCGCCCTTGCCCCCGTCAGACGGCCTCGTCAGGAGCCGCATCGTCGTGGCCATCGTTGTTGTGGTGGCGCTGGGATTTCTGGCGGTGATCTTCGCGAACTACTTCGTCAACCGGGCCTGGGTGCGCGAGACCATCGTGCACAGCGACCTGCCGCTGACCTCGGACACGCTGTACTCCGAGATCCAGCAGGACCTGCTCAAGCCGGTGTTCGTGTCGTCCCTGATGGCCAACGACACCTTCGTGCGCGACTGGGTGCTCGACGGCGAGAAGGACCCCGAGCGCATGGTGCGCTTCCTGGCGGAGGTCCAGAACAAGCACGACGCCTTCACCGCCTTCTTCGTGTCCGACCGCACGGGCATCTACTACCAGTCCAAGGGCGTGCTCAAGACGATCAGCCCGCTGGAGCCGCGCGACGCCTGGTTCTACCGCGTGGGAGGCATGTCCAAGCCGTACGAGACCAATGTCGATCCCGACATGGCGCACCAAGACACGGTGACCATCTTCATCAACTACAAGGTCCTGGACTACGCCGGCAAGTTCATCGGTGCCACGGGCATCGGCCTGCAGGCCAGCACGGTCAAGCAACTGGTGGAACGCTACGAGCGCGACTATCACCGCACGGTGAGTTTCGTGGACCGGCGAGGACGCATGCGGCTGTTCGGGCGCAGCGTGGAGGCCGGCGAACTCGACCTGTACAAGCGCTCTGGCATCTCGGCCATCGCCCCCTCGCTGTTGGCAGCCAAGCAAGGCAGCTACGAGTATGTCCGGGAGGGTCAGACCATCTACGTCAACAGCCGGTTCATCCCCGAGCTCGACTGGTATCTGCTGGTCGAGCAGAACGGCACCGAGGCGCTGGCGTCTGCGCAGCGCAATCTGGTGCAGAACCTCGCTCTGGGGGCGTTGGCCACGCTGGTCGTGGCGGCGCTGTGCGCGCTGCTTGTACGGCGTTCGCATCGCCGTCTCGAATCGCTGGCCACCACCGATGCCCTCACGGGCGTGATGAGCCGCTTTGCGTTCGGGGTCATCTTCGCGCAGGCCGCGGAGCGGGCCCGGCGGCATCCGCAGCCGGTGTCGCTGGTGTTCTTCGACATCGACCATTTCAAGGCGATCAACGACACGCATGGGCACCGCGTGGGCGATGCCGTGCTGGTGGCCGTGGCCCAGCGCCTGCGTTCGGCCGTCCGGGCCGGAGACGGCCTGTGCCGGTGGGGCGGCGAGGAGTTCGTGCTGCTGCTGGAGGGCTGCGATCTGGAGGTCGCCCACGACGTGGCGGACAAGGCCCGGATGGCCGTGTCCGAGGCGCCGCTGATGCTGGCGGACGGGACGCTGGTGGCCCTCACCGTGAGCGCCGGCGTGGCGCAGCGCGGCCCGGATGAGGATGCTGAGTCCCTTACGGCGCGCGCGGACGATGCACTCTACCGTGCCAAGCGGGCTGGGCGGAACCGCACGGAACGAGCCGGGAGTGTGCGGACAACGCCTTCGCAGGCCCCCATCCCGCCGCGTCTGGGCACCACCTGAACAACGTGAGCTGGTGAAACTGTGAGCGGATGGCTCGTCCGGTCAGCGCCGCGCTGGCCCGACGTAGGCAATGTCAGCAGTACTTGACACAGCGGACACAGACGCCGGCTCTGGTCGGATGGATCGATGACCGCACTGGAGCCAAGACCGCGATATCGTCTTCGGCCGAAGATCGACCGCAACCGCTGCGGAGCAGTCCTTCGGGTCAGATCGGCAGACGAGAGCACCGGGTCGCAAGCTGCACCTCGCAACAGCACCAAGCCCCCCACCCGCCCGGTACCGACGCACAGCCGTCGGCCATTGCTGCAGCAGGCCACAGGCGCGCCGCGCCACTGCTAAGGTGCGCTCATGACTGCACCCACCTTGACCACCGTACAGCACAGGCTCCTGGGCCCGCTGCTGCGCCTGAGGGTGGCGCCTGGGCTGGCCTGGGATTTCACGCGGGATGAGGCGTTGACGCTGGCGCGGGCCATGACCGCCTTGGGACACAAACGCAGCCTGGCCAATGAGGTGTACCTGAGCCCGCAGGCCTGCGATCACGAGTTCTACGCCAAGGTGACCGACGAGGGCTTCTTGGTGCTGGCGGATGCGCAGCAGGTGCTGCTGGATTGGGACGTGCTGTCCACACTGGCTGAAGAGCTGACCTACTGA
>CAYRBG010000194.1:2925-5778 GCA_964422355.1 uncultured Sphaerotilus sp.
GGTGCTGCTGGATTGGGACGTGCTGTCCACACTGGCTGAAGAGCTGACCTACTGATCGATGGAGTGGCTCCGCTGGGCCTGGCTCAGCGTGGCCCCGGCCCCAAAACCCAGCAGGGCCAGCCGCTGCGGCCCGAGCTTGCGCTCGGCCAGCCAGCCCTCGGCGGCGGCCCGCACCGCAGCCGCCGCGACATTCAGCGACGCCAGGTTGGGCGCGCCACCGGCCTCGCACTCGAACCAATGCCGTGGGTGGCCGGCGCCCGGCGATGAAAGCGGGGCCTGGAGCGCAATGAACTCGGCCTTCAACAGATCAGGCGCCCACTCGACGGCCAGCTCCAGGATGTGCTCGGCATCGGAGCCATGGGCGTGCAACAACACCACCAACCAGGCAGGCTTGCCGCACGACAGTGGCATGTGATGGGAAGAGGCCAGCGCAGCGGTCATGGTGAGGGGCTCAGCAAACGCCCGACCGCGTCGCAGGCGGCGGCGTCAAGCTCAAACTCGAAGATGGCCAGGTCATCCTGCATGTGCTGCGCCGAACAGGTGCCCGTCAGCGGCAGCACCCCACACTGGGTCAGGTAACGGAAGAACACCTGCGCGGGGCTGCGCTGGAGACGCGTGGCCAGGGCTTGCAGGTGGGGATGGGCCAGCACCTGCGGGTTGGCGGTGAGGGTCCAGAAGCTTTGGTAGACGATGCCGTGCTCGCGGCAGAAGGCCCGCAGCGGGCGGTCGTAATCCGTCTTGGCCTGGAAGCGGTTTTGGACCGCCCACGGCTTGATGCGCGCGGCCTCAAACAAGGCCACGAACGCCTCCAGGTCGTAGCAATTGCTCAGACCGATGCGCCGGGTGGCCCCAGACGCGGCCAGCTGCTCCATGGCTCGCCAGACCGTCAGCGTTTGCGCCCGATCAGCCAGCGGGGAATGCAGGATCAGCGAATCGAGGTAGGTGGTGCGCAGGTTGCGGCGCGAGGCGGCAAACGACTGGGCCACCTGCTCCGGCAGGCTGGCCTCGGCGCTGTAGGGCACGTTGGCCGGATCTTGGCCGGACAGTGGGGTGAACTTGGTCTGGATGAACAAGTCCGCGCGCGTCAGACCCGTGGCCGCCAAGGCGGCAGCCATGCCCTGCCCCACCCCGGCTTCGTGGTAGTGCTTGGGCTGGCAGGCGGTATCGATGGCGCGAAAGCCGAGTGTGATGGCCTGCTGCACCAAACGCGCCGTGTCGTCCTTTTTCCAGGCCGTGCCGTACAGCAGGCGCGGCAGGCCGGCAGAGGCATTGGGCCCAGGGGCAGAAGGATGGGGAGTCATGCTGGCGCGGTGGGTCGCTGAAGACCCGCCGTTGTAACGCATCCCCTCAGCACGGAAGCGAACGGTGCCAAAGCCCCAGCAATCCGCTCCGCTGTAGGGCCGGGCAGACTGGCCAACCCTGAGCAGGGTGGTCCGTCAGTGATCGATCAGCGTCGAACACCCGTCCCCAAAACCACCGGCACCCCCACCGCCTTGCGCTTCCCCACAAACGGCGTGACGAGCACCCGTTCCGTCCCACCGCTCACACCCACCTCGTCATCGTCGAGGTAGCAGCCGGGATCTTCGGCCCACGGATCCCCGGTGACCTGCTCGGCCCTCACACGGGTGTTGCCGCCGCAGATGGACAGGTGGCGGCATTCGGCGCAACGCCCGCCCACCGCCCGCGGCTGGACCTTGAGCCCCGCCATCAACGGATCGGAGGTGTCGGCCCAGATGGCCGAGAACGGGCGCTCGCGCACCTGCCCCAGCGTGTGGTGCCACCACATGGTGTCGGGGTGCACCTGGCCGAGGTTGTCGATGTTGGCCACGTACAGGCCGCTGGCGTTGCCGCCCCAAGCCTGCAGGCGCTCGTGCAGCGGGCCCGCCCACTGCGGCCAGCGCGCCTGCGCCCAGCGCAGCAGGTAGGCGCCGTCGGCATCGTTGTTGCCGGTCACGTAGGTTTCGTTCAGGCCCTGGCTGGCGGCCTCCCAGGCACGTTGGAAGATCAGGTCCAGCGCCTGGCGGGTGGCGGCGAACTGCGCGTCCTCGGCGCGGTGGATGTTGCCGCGCCCGGCGTAATTCAGGTGCGAGAAGTAGAACTTGTCGATGCCCTCGGTGCGCATCAGGTCCAGCAGCGCCGGCAGGTCGTGACCGTTCATGGCGGTCATGGTGTAGCGCAGGCCGGTCTTCACCCCCCAGTCGCGCAGGTGGCGCAAGGCCGCCAGGCTGCGGTCGAAGGCGCCCTGCAGGCGGCGGAAGCGGTCGTGGGTTTCGGCCAGGCCGTCGAGGCTGATGCCGACGTAGTCGAAGTCGATCGGCGCGATCCGCCTCATCATCGCCAGATCGATCAGCGTACCGTTCGACGACAGCGCGGTGTAGAAGCCCATCTGCTTGCTGCGCCGCGCGATCTCGAAGAAATCGGGCCGCAACAGCGGCTCGCCGCCGGAGAGGATCAAACAAGGGACTTTGAATGCCTTCAGGTCGTCCATCACGCCGAACGCTTCGGCGGTCGACAGCTCGCCGGCGAAATCCTTGTCGGCGGAGATCGAGTAACAGTGCTTGCAGGTAAGGTTGCAGCGCCGGATCAGGTTCCAGATCACCACCGGTCCGGGCGGTTTTCTCGCCGGTCCGAGGGGCGTCGGTGCGGCGATTTCCTGCATGTATTGGGAGATGCGGAACATGCCTTATTGGAACACAAATGAATGCGGATTTTTTTTGACGGGTATCAAAGATAACCCGATTTGATCCCCTACCCGTCAGACGGACGGAAACGCAACGCCAACAAATAAAAACGGCGCCGTAAAGGCGCCGTTTTGGGTTGCGGCAAGTACTTGGTGTTACGTGTTACGCACTG
>CAYRBG010000195.1:0-5741 GCA_964422355.1 uncultured Sphaerotilus sp.
CCCAGTCACCGACCGCGCTCGGGCCACCCAGCGAGGGCGAGTTGAACACACCGGTCAGCAGGGCACCCAGGATGCCGCCGACGCCGTGCACACCGAACACGTCGAGCGAATCGTCCGCACCCAGCATCTTCTTGAGGCCATGCACGCCCCACAGGCAGATGAAGCCAGCCAGTGCACCGATGATCAGGGCACCCATGATGCCGACGTTGCCGGCAGCCGGAGTGATCGCCACCAGACCCGCCACAGCACCCGAAGCAGCACCCAGCATCGAGGCCTTGCCCTTCATCATCGCCTCACCGACCGACCAAGCCAGGATGGCGGCAGCGGTCGCGAAGAACGTGTTGATGAATGCCAGCGCCGCAAAGCCGTTGGCCTCCAGAGCCGAACCAGCGTTGAAGCCGAACCAGCCCACCCACAGCAGGGCGGAGCCCACCATGGTCAGCGTCAGCGAGTGCGGCGTGAACGCTTCCTTGCCGAAGCCGATGCGCTTGCCGACCATGTAGGCACCCACCAGACCCGCAACAGCGGCGTTGATGTGCACCACGGTACCGCCAGCGAAGTCCAACGCGCCCATCTGCCAGATGAAGCCGGCCTTGGCGTTCATCGCATCCACAACGTCCGCACCGGTGTAGGCATCCGGACCCATCCAGTACCACACCATGTGGGCCACAGGGATGTAGCTGAAGGTGAACCACAGGACCATGAACAGCAGCACGGCCGAGAACTTGATGCGCTCGGCGAAAGCGCCGACGATCAGCGTGCAGGTGATGCCCGCGAACGTGGCCTGGAAGGCCGCGAACACGATCTCAGGAATGTAGACGCCCTTGCTGAACGTTGCGGCCGGAGCAAAAGTGCCCGCCACGTTGTCCCAGACACCCTTCATGAACAGGCGGTCAAAACCACCGAAGAACGCGTTGCCTTCCGTGAACGCCAGGCTGTAACCATAGATGGACCACAGCACGACGATCAGGGCGAAGGTCACCATCACCTGCATCAGCACGGACAGCATGTTCTTCGCACGGACAAGACCGCCGTAGAACAGGGCCAGACCCGGCACGGTCATCAGGATGACCAGCAGCGTGGAGAGCATCATCCAGGCTGTGTCGCCCTTGTTGATCACCGGAGCGGCCGCAGGCGCCGCGGCAGAAGCAGCATCGGCAGCCGCCGATGCCACATCCGCCACCGCCGAAGCGGCCGCAGCCACATCGGAGGCGGCTTGCGCCCAGCTCGTGCCGGTCAGCCCCAGAGCGGCAGCACCCACCGCGGCGGGAACCAGAATTTTCTTGAGCATGATTGTCTCGTCGTAAATCAATCGAATCACAACGCGTCCTTACCGGACTCACCGGTACGGATGCGCAGCACTTGTTCGACGTTGGTCACGAAGATCTTGCCGTCACCGATCTTCCCGGTGCGGGCTGCGCCTTCGATCGCCTCGATCACACGGTCCACCACCGAATCGTCGACAGCGGCTTCGACCTTGACCTTGGGCAGGAAATCAACGACGTACTCGGCGCCGCGATACAGCTCGGTGTGCCCCTTCTGGCGCCCGAAACCCTTGACCTCGGTGACCGTGATGCCCTGAACACCGATGTTGCTCAGTGCTTCACGAACTTCATCCAGCTTGAACGGCTTGATGACTGCAGTGACCATCTTCATGATGACCTCCTCGCTGTTGGAGTCGCTGACTCAGAAGGTGTACTTGGCGCCGATGACGAGGCCCAGACGACCCAGATCCTTGCCGTTGGCCGGCGATGCATAGGCCTTCGTGCCGTTGATCGACTTGGTGTCGGCGCCCACCACCGTGGCCGACAGGGCCAGACCCGGGATCACTTCCTTGCTGACGGCCAGCGAATAGTCCACGTAGGTGAAGTCCGAGTTCTTGGCAACGCGCTGGTAACCCAGGTGCGGGGTCACCGAGAAGCCGCCACCCGCATCGAACGTGGCAGACACATCCAGGTAGTTGGAGTTCTTGCTGTCGGCAAAGCCGAACAGGTTGCTCACCGAGTGCGAATACTTGACGGTCAAGGGGCCCGTGGTCAGCGCGCCGTAGATTTCCGTGGTGTTCGGCGTGGGGCTCAGGTGGTTGGTGAAGTACTGGTAACGCAGCACGCCCACGTCGTAGGTCAAGTCCTTGCTGAACTCGCCCTTGTAGCCACCGTAGATGTCGGTTTCGACTTGACTGGAGCCACCAAAGTCCTTGATCCACTTGATCGTGGACATCCAGACGCCGAAGTAGAACGGCCCCTTGGTCAGGTCAAAGCCACCTTGCAGCGCAGGCTGCAGACGGGTCTGCGAAATGCCGCGGTAACGGTAGTCGGTCACCGCACCGACGTTGAAGGCAATGCCGTCGTCGGCACGAGCAACCGTGGGAGCCACCGCTGCTGCGGCCAGAGCTGCCAGACCGATGATCGAAACAATCTTTTTCATGCGCGCTTCTCCAAGTCTTCGTTGACGCAGTTCATCTGCTGACGGGAGCTAAAGCATCTACCGTGCCATCACCACACCACACCCTCAGGCCCCGACTCGCGCCCCAAGACACGCCAAACAGCACCACGTGGGCCATGTGCGCACCAAGTTATCGACAGTCGCACTTTGTTGGTGCACACCCTCTTGGGAGCGAAGCCAGGACCCTTTCGAAACGCCAAAATCTTCACACCCCTACTTCACGACTCCTCTCCGGCATGTCGCTCGCCGTCATACACAGCCGCGCCCTTGTGGGCCTGAGCGCACCGGAAGTCACCGTGGAAGTGCATCTCGCCAACGGCCTGCCATGCTTCACGCTGGTCGGTCTGGCGGACACGGAAGTCAAGGAAGCGCGCGAGCGGGTGCGCGCTGCGCTCCAGAACAGCGGTCTTGAGTTTCCCTACAACAAGCGGATCACTGTCAGCCTGGCACCAGCCGACTTGCCTAAGGAAGGGGGACGCTTCGACCTGCCCATCGCCCTGGGCATCTTGGCCGCGCAGGGCCGACTCGACCCCGAACGTCTCGGCGAATTTGAGTTCGCCGGCGAGCTCTCGCTCAGCGGCGCGCTGCGACCCGTCCAGGGCGCCCTGGCCATGACCCTGGCCAAACAGCGACGCCACGGCACCCGTCCCCTGGTTCTGCCCAAGGCCAGTGCCCACGAAGCAGCCCGGGTCCCAGGCCAGCAGGTGCGCTGCGCCGAACATCTCCTGGAGGTGGTCGAGGCCTTTGATGCCGCGCAGCCTGCTCCGGCGGAACTACGACCACCTCACATCTCCGACGAAGCGCCGACCGGCAGTCCGTGGACCCTGACCGACCTCAGGGACGTCAGAGGTCAAGCAGGTGCCAAACGCGCCCTGGAAATCGCCGCCGCCGGAGAGCACAGCCTGCTGCTGGTCGGTCCACCCGGCACCGGCAAGTCGATGCTGGCCCAGCGCCTGATCGGGATCCTGCCCCCACTGGAAACCAACGCTGCGCTGGAATCCGCCGCCGTCCTCAGCTTGGCAGGGCAGTTCCAACCAGAACACTGGGCTCGCCGCACTTTCAGACACCCGCATCACACCGCCTCGGCAGTGGCCCTCGTCGGGGGTGGTGCACCCCCTCGTCCGGGCGAGGTCTCTCTGGCCCATGAGGGGGTGCTGTTTCTTGACGAGCTGCCCGAGTTCAGCCGCGCCACCCTCGAAGCCCTGCGCGAACCGCTGGAAACCGGACGGATCACCATCTCCAGAGCCGCCCGACAGGCGGAATTCCCCGCCCGCTGCCAACTGGTCGCAGCAATGAACCCCTGCCCGTGCGGTCAACTCGGCACCACCGCCCAGCTGTGTCGCTGCACGCCGGAACAGATTTCGCGCTACCAATCCAGACTCTCCGGGCCCTTGCTGGACCGCATCGACCTGCGGGTGGAAGTTCTGAGCGCCGACCCGGACACCTTGTCGTCGGCCCCGCAAGGCGACGACAGCGCCACTGTGGCCGCGCGCGTCTCGGCCGCCCACACCCGCCAACATCAGCGCCAAGGGCAGCTCAATGCCCACTTGACCGCCACGCTGATGAACACCCACATGGCCATGAGCGAGGAGGCCCGCCAGTTCCTCTCTCACGCGGCGCGCCGGCTGGGTTGGTCGGGCCGCAGCCTGCACCGGGTGATGCGCGTGGCTCGGACGATTGCAGACCTGGCTGCGTCGGACGACGTGCTGGTGACGCACGTGGCCGAGGCCATCCAGCTGCGCCGTGCACTGCCTCAACGCTGAACCGAGTGCAGCCAAGCCGCTTCGCAGCGGCGACAATGCGTGCATGCAAGCGCCACCCCCCCCCGCGTTTCTCGACAAGATCCACCCCCGCTCGGAACTGGGCGTCGCGTTGGCCCGACTGCCTCGTCCCTGGGTGTTCACCAACGGCGTGTTCGACATCCTCCACAAGGGTCACGTGAGCTACCTCGCCCAGGCCCGGTCCTTGGGCGGCAGTCTGATCCTCGGCCTCAACAGCGACGCGTCGGCCCGACTGCTGGGCAAAGGGCCTGACCGGCCGCTCAACCGTGAACTCGACCGGGCCTGCGTGTTGGCCGCGCTGGAGAGCGTCAGCCTCGTGGTCCTGTTCGACGAACGCACGCCCTGCGCTTTGCTGTCAGAGATTCAGCCGGACCTGTACATCAAAGGTGGCGACTACGACATGGAAACACTGGAAGAGACCCGCCTGGTGCGCAGCTGGGGGGGCAATGCGGTGGCCATCCCCTTCGTCGACGGCTACTCGACAACGTCGCTGGTCCAGCGCATCCGCAACTGAGCCTGTTCGGCATGCCTCGATTTTTTGTGCAAGGGTTGGCGCTCGAGCATCGGCAAATGCTGACCCTGCCGCCCACCGTGAGCCGCCATGCACAGGTGCTGCGACTGCAGCCGGGCGACGAGATCACACTCTTCAACGGTGAAGGGGGACAGTGGACCGCCCACATCGCCCGCATGGGCCGCAGCGATGTCGAGGCCGAGGTGGGCCACCACCTTGCCTGTGACCGGGAATTGTCGACAGTCGTCAACCTGTGTGTGGGCGTACCCGCCAACGATCGCTTCGAATGGCTGATCGAGAAAGCCACGGAGCTGGGCGTGACGACCATACAGCCGATGCTGTGTGCCCGCAGCGTCTTCAAGCTCAGCGGAGAACGGGCCGAGCGCAAGCGTGAGCACTGGACCGGCATCGCCATTGCTGCGGCCGAACAGTGCGGCGCCACCCGAGTTCCCCGGATCGAACCCTTGAAGACACTCCGTGAGCTGATCGACCTGCGCCGAGCCGCCGATGTCCCGCCTGCCGACCGCTGGCTCCTGAGCCTGTCGGAAAGCCGACCGCTGACCGACCGCTGGCAAGAACACATTCAAAACGGGGCGACACGGAATCCGCTCGAAATCTTCAGCGGCCCGGAAGGTGGCTTGACACCGGACGAAGAGACCGCGCTTCGTGCATTGGGTGTCCTGCCTACCACCCTCGGAGCCCGGATACTGCGCGCCGAGACGGCCCCACTGGCTGCACTGTCCTGGATAGCGCTGCAGCCCCCCCCGGTGCCGGCCAAGTCGTCGAAGGCAACCCTCCCCCCTCATTCCCAGGTTGATCTGCGACAGATTACCGATACGTAAGTGCCCCCGCATTCGGCCATGCAAAACGTGCATGCATTCAGTCTGTAATTACTTGAGCCTGACCCCTAAACTGACCAAAGGCATCCCGAAAGCGTTCGTCCCAGAACGCTTCCGAGATGCCTTTTTCAACCTAGGAGCCCCTTGATGACCCAACCGAACGTT
>CAYRBG010000196.1:0-5694 GCA_964422355.1 uncultured Sphaerotilus sp.
CGCCAAAGATGGCCTTGATGTCCAGCAGGCCGATGCCGCGCACCTCCAGCAGGTTGCGCAGCAGCTCTGGGCAACGCCCTTCGATGGCCGTCTGAGACACCCGATAGAGATCAACCACGTCATCGGCCACGAGTCCATGGCCGCGAGAAATCAGCTCCAGCCCCAGTTCGCTCTTGCCCAGACCGGACTCGCCGGTGAGCATGACCCCGAGACCCAGGATGTCCATGAACACCCCATGACGGGCCACGCGCTCGGCAAAGTGCTGGCCCAGATACCCGCGCAGGATATCGATGACGTGACCGGCCGACTCCTTGGTGCAGAACAGTGGAATGGCCGCCCGCTCGCACATGGCCACAAGACGGTCCGGCGCCGTGCACCCATCAGCCACGATCACCACCGGCGGCTCCAACGTGACGATGCGGGAGATGCGTTCTTCCTGCACCTCTGGCCCGTCGACCTGCAGATAGGCCACCTCCCGGTGACCCACGATCTGCACTCGGTAGGGGTGGATGTAGTTCAGGTAACCGACCAGGTCCGCAGCCGACTGCGCATCCCGAACCGCCACTTCGTCAAAACGGCGCTCCGGGTGCGCGTGCCCAGCAATCCACTCCCATTTCAGGGCATTTCGCTGGGCATCGAACAGAGCCTCCGCACTGATGACCGTCGGTTTCATGGCGGGCTCGCTTCCGTGCAGGGTTCAGATCTGGGGACTGGGTCGACTCAGGCCACCGACTTCAGCGGCTCCCAGCGGGAGATGAGTTCGTGCAGCAAGGCCGCATCCGCCTCGGTCTTCAAACGCTCGCGCAGCTCGCGGTCGGACAGCAGCTCGGCAATCTCGGACAGGATCTCGAGATGCCGCTGCGTCGCCGCCTCGGGCACGAGCAGAAAAATCATCAGAGACACCGGCTCGTCGTCAGGCGCCTCGAACGCGATGGGCTGTGCCACACGCAGCACGGCCGCCAGCGGATTCTTCAAGCCCTTGATGCGACCGTGCGGAATGGCCACACCGTGCCCCAGACCGGTTGAACCCAGACGCTCACGGGCAAACAGGTTGTCGGTGACCGTCGCTCGGGCGATGCCGTGTTGGTTCTCAAAAAGGAGCCCAGCCTGCTCGAACGCGCGCTTCTTGCTCGAAGCTTCAACGTTCACCACGACATTGGTGGCAGGAAGGATGGCGGCGAGACGGTTCATCGGAGGGTCGGCTCCAGGTTGAACAAACAGCGACGACCCGGAACCGGACTCAGTCCCGGGGAAATGATTATAGGAAGCGCGCAGCCGCCCGCCGTCATCGTGTCCCGCCCAGTCGCGTGGCAACCTGGTGGAAGATGAACCTCTGCCGCCCGCCGCTGAAGACGGGCAGGCAGAGGAGCATTTTGAACTGCGGCGCCGCTGCTCAGGCGCTCACTTGTTCAAGCCGAGCTGCCGGTTGATCAGCCACTGCTGCGCAATCGACAGCAGGTTGTTGACGAACCAGTACAGCACCAGACCGGCCGGGAAGAAGAAGAACATCACGCTGAACACCAGCGGCATGATCCACATCATCTTGGCCTGGGTGGGATCCGGAGGTGTCGGGTTGAGCCAGACCTGCAGCAGCGAGGTCGCCGTCATCAGGATCGGCAGGATGAAGTACGGATCCTTGGCGCTCAGGTCGGTGATCCAGCCCAGCCAAGGTGCACCTCGCATCTCGACCGACGACAGCAGCACCCAGTACAGCGCGATGAAGAACGGCATCTGCACGAAGATCGGCAGACACCCCCCCAGCGGATTGACCTTCTCCTCGCGATAGATGCGCATCATCTCCTGCTGCATCTTCTGCGGGTCTTCCTTGTAGCGCTCACGCAGGGCCTGAACCTTCGGACCCACCGCCTTCATCTTGCCCATCGAACGATAGGCGTTGGCGTTGAGCCAGTAGAAGGCGATCTTGAGCAGCACCACCAAGGCGATGATCGACCAGCCCCAGTTGCCGATGACCGCGTGCAACTTGTGCAGCAGCCAGAACATGGGCTTGGCCAGGATGGCCACCATGCCGTAGTCCTTCACCAGCTCCAGGCCGGGTGCAATCGTTTCGAGCTTCTTTTCGTCCTGCGGGCCGACGTAGAGCTGCGAGTTCAGCTTGCGGCTGGCCCCCGGCCCCAGGTCACCCAGAGGAACGACCATGCCCACGGCATACAGGTTGGTGTCCACCTTGCGGGTGAAGAACTCGCGCTGGGTCTTTTCCGGCAGCAGCCAAGCCGAGGTGAAGTAGTGCTGGACCATGGCCACCCAGCCGTTGTCGGCCTGGGTTTCGTGGCTCGGCTTGTCGGTCGGGCCACGCTTGTCGATGTCCTTGAATTCGGTCTTCTGGAACTTGCCCGATTCGGTGTAGACCGCCGGGCCCGTGAACGTGCTGTAGAAGCTCGACCCCCCCGGCAGCGCATTGCCGTCACGCACCAGTTGCAGGTAGGCCTGGGCCGGCACCGCGGCCTCACCCGTGTTGGTCACTTCCTGCTCAACACCGATCACGTAGGAACCGCGCGTGAGGGTGTAGGTCTTGGTGACCTTCACGCCGCCCACCGGCGCCGACTCGAACTTGACCTGCAGCTGGTTCTGTCCGTCGGCCAAGACACGCGGGCCGGGCGACACCTGCATCGGGGTCAGGTGCGTGGGCAGCTCGACCGAACGATTTGCCGCGATCAGGCCCGTCTGAGCCAAATAGACGCGCTGAGCCGACTGGTCCAGCAGGGTGACCGGGCGATCCTGGGCCGGCGGATCGTCCCGATGCTGCAGCAGATCGGCATGCACGAAAGAAGCCCCGCGCGGATCCAGGCGCAGGCTCAGCACATCCGAGCGCACCTCCAGGGTCTCTGCAGGCGGTGTCGCCGCGGCCAGCGGGGCCGCCATCGGCGCGGAAGCCGCGCCTCCCGGCGCAGCCACCGGCGCCGGCACGGCCGCGCTTCCCGCGGGAGCGTTGGCCGCCGCCGAAGCCGCCGGCGCAGGACCGAACATCGACGGCTGGCCGTTGGACTTCTGCCAACCGTCCCACAGCATCACCAGCGAGACAGAAAAAACGCCCCAGAGCAGGGCGCGCCGAAGATCGGTCATAGAGCCTTCTTTCGCAGGTCGGTAGAGGACACGGGAATCGGATTGTCGCTGCGGGCGATGGCGCCCGACCCATCGGTCGGGGAGCTGTCCACCAGCGAAGTGAAAAGACCGGGGCGCGCCCGCTCAGGCACCGGGTCGCAACCGCCTTCGCACCAGGGATTGCAACGCGCAATGCGCCACAAGGTCAGGCGCGAGCCGGCGAGCGCGCCGTGGCACTCCAGGGCGCGCAGCGCGTAGGCCGAGCAGGTCGGCTCGAAACGACACGACGAGCCCAGCCAGGGACTGAGCAGCAGGCGATACCCGCGCACCAGCGCATGAAGCAGCCGGGCAGGCAGCGACAGCGCTGACATGTCCACCGGCGTGACCGGAATCGGGGGCGGGCACGGTTGCGAGCTCATGCTTGAACCCCACCCGCCGTCGCGTCAGGCCGCGACCCTGCAGCGGCATCCGGACGCGCCAAAGCCGCGCCCCGACGCACACGCCGGACCGCGTCTTCAAGCACCACAAGGATTTCGACCCGCAGCATGTCCGCCAGCAACGGCGACTTGGCACTGGAAAACCGCTTGCGGTCGATGACGGCACGCAAGCGCACCACCCAATCACCCTCAGGCAACAGGTTGCCGCGCTCACGAAACGCCTGGCGCCAATGGCGCTTGACGGTGTTGCGGGTAACCGCTCGGCGGGCATTCCGCTTGGACACGATCAACCCCAAACGCAAGGCCCCAGCGGGGCCTTGGGACTGAACATCCATCCAGTCATCCACAACCCCCTCCCCCTGCGCTTTTGGAGCTGTTGACAACTCCTGCACTTTTTTTTCCGACCTCGGCAAAAAGTGCACCGCGAAGTGGGGGCTGCGCGCACAGGGCTTGACCGACATCACAGCTTCGAACTGCGCCGGCCCGGTCAGGCTGGGGCACTTCGCGAGCCGGGAAGTCACAGGCCGAGCCGCAACCGCAGCGCGTCGAACCGGATCAGAGGCCCAGACGCTTGCGGCCCTTGGCGCGGCGTGCGGCGATGACGGCACGACCGCCACGGGTCTTCATGCGAACGAGGAAGCCGTGGGTACGGGCACGACGGGTCTTGGAAGGTTGGTAGGTGCGCTTCATGGCGGAATCCTTGAGGTGTTCGAAAGGCTCCCGAAAGCGTCAACCTCACCGAGGGTCAAAGACTCTCGGCAGGCGCGACTCCGTCGCACCGGCTGTTATTCGGGAAACTTACTATTACAGCAAATCGGCGCACTCTCGTCAATGAACCGCGGAAATCGCATCCATGACATCCCGATTGACCGCCCGCCAAAAGTTGTGGATAACCTCGAACTGCCGCGATTCCTGTGGCTACAATCGCGCCCCTTCGTCGGAAGTTGTCCACAAAAAGAGAACATGACCCAGGACCTCTGGGAGCTCGGTTGCGAACGCCTCGCCACCGAGCTGCCTGAACAGCAATTCAACACGTGGATCCGTCCACTGCCGCCTGCGGACGTCCAGTCCGAAGGGGACAGCGTGCGGGTGGGCCTGCGCGTGCCCAACCGTTTCAAGCTCGACTGGATCCGCACCCAGTACAGCGCCCGCATCGAGGCGGCGCTGGCGGACATTGCGGGCCGTCCGGTGCGCCTGGAGCTGTCGCTGCAGCCTCGCGAGGCCGCCACCCGGGTGACGGCGCCTTCGTCCTCGGCCCCCGCGAGCCCGCACAACCCACCCGCAGGTCCTCTGAATACAGGTGCCCCTGCCACCACCGCCTCGGGCGTGGCAGAACCCGCCGCGGCCGTCAGTGGCCGGGGCCTGGGCCTGCCCGCTAACGCACCGGCCGCCCAGCGCGGCCGTCTGAACCCGGCCTTCACGTTCGACACCCTGGTGCCTGGCCGCGCCAACCAGATGGCCCGCACCGCCGCCCTGCACGTGGCAGGCGCCCCCGGCCAGCTCTACAACCCACTGTTCATCTACGGCGGCGTCGGCCTGGGCAAGACCCACCTGATCCACGCTGTGGGCAACGCGCTGCTGCGCGACAATCCCGAGGCGCGTGTGCTCTACCTGCACGCCGAACAGTTCATCTCGGACGTGGTCAAGAATTACCAGCGCAAGACCTTCGACGAGCTCAAGGCCAAGTACCACTCGCTCGATCTGCTGCTGATCGACGATGTGCAGTTCTTTGCCGGCAAGGAGCGCACGCAGGAAGAGTTCTTCAACGCGTTTGAAGCCCTGCTGGCCAAGCGCGCGCACATCATCATGACGTCGGACACCTACCCCAAGGGGCTGGTGGACATCGACGAGCGCCTGACCAGCCGCTTCGATGCCGGCCTGACGGTGGCCATCGAGCCGCCCGAGCTGGAAATGCGCGTGGCCATCCTGATGAAGAAGGCCGACGTCGAAGGCGCGCGCATGCCCGAGGACGTGGCGTTCTTCATCGCCAAGAACGTGCGGGCCAACGTGCGTGAACTTGAAGGCGCGTTGCGCAAGGTGCTGGCGTACTCGAAGTTCTCGCACAAGGAGATCAGCATCAACCTGGCGCGCGAGGCGCTCAAGGACCTGCTGTCCATCCAGAACCGGCAGATTTCGGTCGAGAACATCCAGAAGACGGTCGCGGACTTCTACAAGATCAAGATCGCCGACATGTACT
>CAYRBG010000197.1:0-5644 GCA_964422355.1 uncultured Sphaerotilus sp.
TGGATGACCTGATCACCAAGGGCGTGACCGAGCCTTACCGCATGTTCACCAGCCGCGCCGAGTTCCGCCTGCAGCTGCGGGAGGACAACGCCGACATGCGCTTGACCGAGTTGGGACGCGAGATCGGCCTGGTGGACGACCACCGCTGGGACATCTTCAACCGCAAGCGCGATGCTGTTTCACGTGAAACAGAGCGACTGAAGAGCACCTGGGTACACCCCGGCATCCTGCCGGCCTCCGTCGCCGAGCCTCTGCTGGGCAAAGCCATTGAGCGCGAATACAACCTCGCCGATCTGCTGCGCCGGCCCGGCATCGACTACAACGCCATCCAACAGATTGAGGACGCTGCGGCGGCCGAGCGTCACAAGCAGTCCGGCTCCGAGACGGCGGTCCCTGCTGAGCCGTCGGAACGAGGGCGACTGATCCAGTCGCTGGGCACCACGCTGGCCGAGGCCGTCATTGAGCAGGTGGAAATCGCCACCAAGTACGCCGGCTACATCGACAAGCAGCGCGACGAGGTCGAGCGCGCCGCGGCGTTCGAGCACCTCAAACTTCCGGCCGAGCTGGACTACAACCAGGTCACGGCCCTGTCGTTCGAGGTGCGGCAAAAGCTCGGCAAGCATCGGCCAGACACGCTGGGACAGGCCAGCCGCATATCCGGGGTGACCCCGGCGGCCATCTCGCTG
The DNA here is from genome assembly GCA_964422355.1 of uncultured Sphaerotilus sp. GTDB lineage: Bacteria > Pseudomonadota > Gammaproteobacteria > Burkholderiales > Burkholderiaceae_C > Sphaerotilus. Next base: position 687 of record CAYRBG010000197.1, read on the forward strand.
CTGCTCATCCATCTGAAGAAGGGTCGGTTCAAGGGCTTCGAAAACCTGTCCGGCGCAACCGCTGCAGAGGCACCGCGCAACGCGGCCCGAACCGAGGAGGCATGAAGTGAGCCCCACGCACTCCGCTCATGACCTCGACACCCTCAGCACCGGTGCCCAGGCCCTCGGCCTGGACCTGAGCGACGTCACGCTTCAACGGCTGCTCGGTCACCTCGACCTGCTGCTGAACTGGAACAAGGTCTACAACCTGACCGCCATCCGGGATCGTTCGCACGCCCTCACGCACCACCTGCTCGACTGCCTCGCCGTCGTGCCCCACCTGCGCCAACACCTGCAGACCCCGGGAACGGTCTCGCCCCGCCTGCTCGACGTCGGCAGCGGTGGTGGCCTGCCCGGCGTGGTGCTTGCAATCACGATTCCCGAGCTCAGCGTGACCTGTGTGGACACGGTGGCCAAAAAGGCGGGCTTCATTCGACAGGTCGGTGCCGAACTCGGACTACCCAACCTGCAGTCCCTCCACAGCCGTGTGGAGAACCTTCAAGACGCAACCTACGACGTCATCACGTCGCGCGCGTTTTCTTCCCTGCCTGATCTCATTCAACTCACCCGCCCGCTCTTGGCGCCCGGTGGCGCGTGGATGGCCATGAAGGGAGTTCAACCGGAAGACGAACTGGCCACCCTGCCTTCAGGCATCGATGTGTTTCACGTGGAACATTTGCACGTTCCCGGTCTGGATGCAGAACGCTGCCTGGTCTGGATGAGGAACACCAGCGCCTGAATCGACCGCGCGTTTCTCGCCAAGCCAGCCCAGAGCGGACACAATCGCGCCAGCCCCTTTTCGAACACCGGACGCTCCCGCGCCCCTTCCACGACATGGCACGCATCTTCTGCATCGCAAACCAAAAAGGCGGCGTCGGCAAGACCACCACCACCGTCAACCTCGCAGCCGGTCTGGCCGCGCTGGGTCAACGTGTGCTGGTCGTAGACCTGGACCCCCAAGGCAACGCCACGATGGGCTCAGGCATCGACAAGCGGGCCATGCCTCATTCGATCTACGACGTGCTGATCGGCACTGCGGAAGTGGCCGAGGCGCGTCAACGCAGTCCCCATGCGGGATACGATGTGCTGGGCTCCAACCGCGAGCTGGCTGGGGCTGAGGTGGAGTTGGTGCAGATCGACCAGCGCGACCGCCGGCTGAAGCAGGCCTTGCGGCCTGTGGAGGCCGACTATGACGTCGTCCTCATCGATTGCCCCCCGTCACTGAGCCTGCTCACCCTCAACGGGCTGAACTGCGCCCACGGCGTGATCGTGCCGATGCAGTGCGAGTACTTTGCACTGGAGGGGCTGTCCGACCTGGTCAACACGATCAAACAGATCTACGCCAACCTCAACCGCGACCTGCAATTGATCGGGCTGTTGCGCGTGATGTTCGACCCGCGCATCACGCTGCAGCAACAGGTGAGCGACCAGCTCAAGGCGCACTTCGGCGACAAGGTGTTCGACACCGTCATCCCCCGCAACGTGCGCCTGGCCGAGGCACCGTCGTACGGACTGCCCGGCGTGGTGTTCGATCCGGCCTCCAAAGGAGCGCAGGCCTACGTCGAATTCGCCGGCGAGCTGGTGCGCCGGCTGGGTGGCTTCAAGACGACGCCCTGACGGCCGCGTAGCGCCACACCCCGTCCTCACCGCGCTGCCGCGACAGCACCCCTTGGTGCCAAAGCGCATTCAGGTGCGCCACGGCTTCGCCCATGGCAAAAGTAATCTCGTGATCGGTGACGCGCCGGCCGAACAGCAGTTGCAGCACATCGGCCGCACAGTGGGCCGTGACCCCACAGGCGTCCACCAGCTCTTCGAGTCTGGCCCGATGGTGGGCCGTCAGCTCAGCGATGCGCGCATGCAGTCCAAGGAACGGACGCCCATGCGACGGAAGCACCAACGTATCGTCCGGCAACACCGTCATCCGAGAGAGTGAGGCCAGAAACAGGGCCAGCGGATCTCCTTCCGGCTCGCGGTCGAACACGCTCACATTCGTCGAGATGCGCGGCAGCAGCATGTCGCCGGAGATGAACACCCCCAGCTCCTCGCAATGCAGACTGATGTGCTCCGGTGCGTGTCCGTACCCGGTCAAGCACCGCCACGTCCGTCCGAGGATGTTCAGTGGCATGCCTTCGTGCAGACGGCGGAAGTGCGTCGGCACCGCAGGCACCAGCATCGAATAGAACCGACCGCGCGACTTCACACGCTCCGCGGCCGAGGGGTCCAGCCCATGCGAGGCATAAAAGGCCGCCGTGTGTGCCCCCCCAAAACCCGACGAATCCTCCATCGCCAGATGGGCAGCGCTCCAATCGCCCGCGCTCATCCAGAGCCGACACTCATGCCCCGCCACAGACCACCTCTGGGTGAGCCAATGTGCCAACCCCACGTGGTCAGGATGCATGTGGGTCACAACCACCCGCAGAATCGGCAAACCCTCCAGGGCTTGGGAAAAAAGCTGTTCCCAGTGGGCACGGGTGGCTTCACCGTCCACCCCGCAGTCCACCACCGTCCAGCCTTCGCGCCCCTCCACCCGATCTCGGAGCACCCAGAGGTTGATGTGATCGAGCGCGAAGGGCAGACCCATGCGCACCCAGTACACCCCGGCAGCCACCTCCGTCATTTCACCTCCTGCGGGCTGCTGTTCGCCCAGCGGATAGGACAACGCCGGTGAGCCGCGGTCGGAGACGGGAAGCGAAGGTTCGAGGCGCATCAAATCAGTGTATCGAGAGATGCAAGACCCCGTCTTCATCCCCCCAAGGCCGTCAACCCACCGACGGCAATCCGGCATCTATGTGCGTTCAAACAAGGGTCCATACATAAAGGCATGAACTCATGCCCCCTTGAAAGGCAAGGGCCAAGGCCATCGGTCAGAATTTCCTCATGCACAAGGATCCTGAACTCCAAGAACTGTTCGACAGCAACCGCCAGTGGGCCGAGCAGGTGAACGCCCAGCGCCCCGGCTTTTTCACGCGCCTGCTGGCCCAGCAGACCCCGCAATACCTCTGGATCGGTTGTTCCGACAGCCGGGTTCCTGCCAACGAACTGGTGGGCCTCCTGCCGGGCGACATCTTCGTTCACCGCAACATCGCCAACGTGGTGGCCACGACCGACCTGAACGTGCTGTCGGTGGTGCAGTACGCGGTGGACGTGCTCAAAGTGCGGCACATCATCATCGTCGGCCACTCCAATTGTGGAGGCGTCACGGCGGCCTTGAACGGCACCCGCGTCGGCCTGGCCGACAACTGGCTGCGTCACGTGCAGAAGGTGCGCGACCGACACATGGACTTCCTGACCTGCGTCCCTGAGGAACATCGGGTCAACGCGCTGTGCGAGCTCAACGTGCTGGACCAGGCCGTCAACATCTCGCGCACCACCATCGTCGAGGACGCGTGGGCTCGGGGCCAGGAAGTGGTTCTCCACGGCTGGGTCTACGGCCTGCACAACGGCCTGCTGCACGACCTGCAACTGACCGCCCGCTGCGCTTCGGACATCGCCCCAGCGTATGAGCGGGCGCTCGCGGGCGTCAAGGCCCGATACTGCGCCGATCGGCCGCTGCCCTCACTGGATAATCCGGAGCTGCACCCGGAATAGTCCGCAACCGCAGCCTTCCATGCACCCGCAGCACCTTGACGATCAACGCGCCTACGACATCGCCACTGCCCTGCTCGCGGGTTTCAATCGGCACTACCGGCTGTTTAGGGCGGCCAGTGCCGAGGCCAAGCTGCGCTACGAACAAGCCGCCTGGCACGAACAGCAACGGGCCCAGCGCGACCGGATCGAGTTCTACGATCTGCGCGTCAGCGAAGCGGCCGAAGCTCTGGAGCTGGACTTCAAGGTCTCTCAGTTGTCCATGGAGACCTGGCACGAGATCAAGCTCCACTACATCGGCCTTCTGACCAACCACCACCAGCCCGAACTGGCCGAGACCTTCTTCAACTCGGTCACGACCAAGCTGCTGCACCACAGCTACTACCGCAACGACTTCATCTTCGTGCGGCCCGCGGTCAGCACCGAGTACATCGAAAACGACGAGCCGGCCGCCAAGCCGACCTACCGCGCCTACTACCCGACGCGCGACACCCTGCGTGCGACCATCGAGTGCATCATCGGCCACTTCCAACTCACACGCCCTTTCGAAAACCTCGACCGCGACGTCGACGATGTCCTGCAGGCGGTGCAGCGCCAACTGGGAGATGCGCGACTGCGGGCCAACTTCCAGTTCCAGGTGCTGGCCTCGCTCTTCTTCCGCAACAAGGGGGCGTACGTCGTCGGCAAGATCGTCAATGGCTACACCGAGCTGCCCTTCGCGCTTCCCATCCTGCACAACGACCATGGACAGCTGGTCATCGACACTGCCCTGTTCGGTGAGGAAGACCTCTTGGTGCTGTTCAGCTTTGCGCGGGCCTACTTCCTGGTCGACATGGAAATCCCGTCGGCCTACGTGCAGTTCCTGCGTTCCATGATGCCGCGCAAACCCCGCAGCGAGATCTACAACGCCCTGGGCCTGCAGAAGCACGGCAAGAACCTCTTCTACCGCGACTACCTCTACCACCTGCGCCACAGCTCAGACCAGTTCCGCATCGCGCCTGGCATCAAGGGCATGGTGATGCTGGTGTTCGATCTGCCGAGCTTCCCCTTCGTGTTCAAGTGCATCAAGGACTTCTATCCGCCGCCGAAGGACACCACGCGTGAGCTCATCGAAAGCAAGTACCTGCTCGTCAAGCAGCACGATCGCGTCGGCCGCATGGCCGACACCCTGGAGTTCAGCAACGTCGTGTTCCCGCGCTCGCGCTTTGAAGAAGAGCTGATCGCCGAGCTGCAGCACTTCTGCCCGAGCCTGATCCAGGTGGACGACGAAACCGTGCTGATCAAGCACGTCTACATCGAGCGCCGGATGATCCCGCTGAACATCTACCTGCAGG
>CAYRBG010000198.1:0-5565 GCA_964422355.1 uncultured Sphaerotilus sp.
CGCACGCCGGCATGGGCGTGGCGCACTACACCTGGGCCACCTCGCCGCTGCGCCGTTATGTCGACCTGGTCAACCAGTGGCAGATCATCGCCTGTGCCCGCCATGGCCGCACGGCCGCGCTGGCCGCGCCTTTCAAGCCCAAGGACACGGCGCTGATGGCCATCATCTCCGGCTTCGACGCGGCGTACAGCGCCTACAACGCTTATCAGAACGGCATCGAGCGTTACTGGACGCTGCGCTGGTTGGAGCAGAACAACGTCACCGAGATCGACTGCAGCGCCATGAAGGACGGCCTGGTGCGTTGCGACACGCTGCCGTTGGTGCTGCGTGCGCTGGGGGCCGAGTCCCTGCCGCGCGGTGCCCGCGTGCGGGTGCGCCTGGGCCGTCTGGACCTGCTCACGCTGGACGCCCACGGCAGCGTTATCGCGCGTCTCGATGACGCCGGTGCGGCGATCGGTGCCGCCGAAGAAGATGTCGAAGACGAGGTCGAAGCTGCAGAGCCGCTGCATCTGGCCATCGATCTGGCCGATGCCGACGGCTCGGAGGGTGCACCCGCGGCACCGTCCGCCTGACCGAACGACCAGCGTTAGACCCGACCTCACAGGACCCCCGCACCACCATGATCAGCCGTTTGAAGACCCTGTCTCCGCTGCAGATCACCCTGGCGATCTCCGTCGTGCTGCACGCCATGTTGCTGACGGTGCGCGTCGTGGCGCCCGAGGCGCTGGAGCGGGTCTTGAAGGACACGCCGCTTGAGGTGGTGCTGGTCAATGCCTCCTCGGCCGACAAACCCACCAAGGCTCAGGTCATTGCGCAGCGCAACCTGGCCGGTGGTGGAGACGCCGAGCAGGGGCGTGCCACCTCGCCGCTGCCGCCCACGGTGCGCACGCAGATGGGTGACGCGCTGGATGACACCCGTCGCCAGATCGAGCAGATGCAGGAGCAACAGATGCAGCTGCTGGCCCAGGTCAAGCGCGAGCTGGCATCGATGCAGACGCCCCGTCCCGGCGAGCAGGCCCAGCCTTCGGCCCAGTCGGCCGATGAGGACCGCCGTCGCCACCTGACCAACCTGCTGGCCGAAATTGAGCGGCGCATCCAGGAAGAGAATGCTCGCCCGCGCAAGCGCTATGTGAGCCCTGCCGCCCGTGAGGGGGTGCATGCGCTGTACTACGACGCTCTGCGCAGCCGCATCGAGGAGTTCGGCACGCGCAACTTCCCGGAGGCGGCGGGGCAGCGGCTGTATGGTGAGCTGACGGTGCTGGTGGCCGTGGACAGGCGTGGACAGGTGGCCGAGGTCGAGGTGGTCAACGGTTCAGGCAACAAGGTGCTGGACAGTCGGGCCGTGGCCATCGTGCGCGCGGCGGCGCCGTTCGGCCTGTTCACCCCGGCCATGAAGGCGCAGTTCGATCAGCTGGTGTTTGTCTCCCGCTTCCGCTTCACGCGCGAGGAAGGACTGCGCGCCAACGTCGAAGACGCCAACAGCGTCGGCCGCTGACGCTACGATGTCGGCCCTTTCCAACGAGAGCGATGCCCTGAGATGGACCGTTACGTCGTCATCGGCAACCCGATCGAGCACAGTCAGTCGCCCGTCATCCATCGTCTGTTTGCCGAGCAGACGGGGGAGGCTGTGGACTACCAGCGCCAGTGGTGCGCGCTCGACGGTTTCGAGTCCTTGCTGGAGTCGCTGCGGGCCCATGGCCTGAAGGGCTGCAACGTCACCGTGCCGTTCAAGTTCGAGGCCGCGGCCTGGGCGCAGCGACAGGCACCGGGCCGGGTGCACGAGCGGGTGAGGCTGGCGGGAGCCTCCAACACGTTGGGCTTCGACGCCGAGGGGGTCTGGGCCGACAACACCGACGGCGTGGGTCTGCGTCGCGACATCGAGGTCAACCACGGCGTCGCGTTGGCAGGTCGGCGTGTGCTGCTGATCGGGGCCGGAGGGGCTGCGGCCGGTGTGCTCGGACCGCTGCTGGAGGCCCGCCCGGCAGAGATGGTGGTGGTCAATCGCAGCGCAGACAAGGCGGCGGCGTTGGTGGCGTCGCACGCCGTTGTGGCGCTGCGTGGTGGCGTCTTCTTGAGTCAGCGTGCGCTGGAGTCGCCGGGAACAGGTTACGACCTGGTGATCAACAGCACCGCCACCAGCCTGTCGGGCCAGGGTGTCCCGGTCCCAGCCAGCACGCTGCGCGAAGATGGCTGGGCCTGGGACCTGATGTATGGGGCAGGCGCGGTGGGTTTCCTGGACTGGGCGGCACAACACGGCGCCCACGGCAGAGATGGCCTGGGCATGCTGGTCGAGCAGGCCGCCGAGGCCTTTTTCCTTTGGCGCGGTGTGCGGCCACAGACGGCGCCGGTGTTGGCCCATCTGCGCGCCGAGCTGGCGGCCAAGGCGGCGGCCTCCCAGGCCTGAGGCCAGGGCGGGCGTGTTGTTTCTCCGATGGGTGACGGTGTGAGCAGTTCGGGCGTGTCCAAGGTCGTGCGCATCCGGCGCCATGCCTGGCGTCTGGGCGTGTTGGTCGTGGTGGCTTGGCTGGCGCTGCAGGTGAACTTTGTCGGTCGAGTGGCCTTGATGCGATGGGTCGATCCGGAATCGACGGCCTTCCAGCGCAGTGAAGTCGTCCGTCTGATCGAGGACACCGGCACCCTGCGATGGAGCCACGAATGGCGTCCGTATGACGAGATCAACTTGTCGCTCAAGCGTGCGGTGATTGCCAGCGAGGATGCCGGATTCACCGACCACAATGGTGTCGAGTGGGACGCCATCGAAAAAGCCTGGGAGCGCAATCAGCGTGCCGAGGCCCTGGCGGCCAAGGCCAATGAGGCGCAGGAAAAGCGCTTGGCCAAGGCGGTGCGCAGCGGCAAGGCCCCGTTCGCCTCGGCTCCCGCGCCTGCGCCCAAGGTGGCGCGCATCGTCGGCGGCTCAACCATCAGTCAGCAGCTGGCCAAGAACCTGTTCCTGTCTGGGGAGCGCACGGCCATTCGCAAGGGGCAGGAGTTCCTCATTACCTACATGCTCGAAGGGCTGTTGGACAAGCAGCGCATCTACGAGATCTACCTGAACAATGTGGAGTGGGGAGCTGGCGTATTCGGGGCCGAAGCGGCCGCGGGGCACTACTTCCGCACCGATGCCGCCCGTCTTGCTCCCGCCCAGGCTGCGCGTCTGGCGGTGATGCTGCCGGCGCCCAAGCGTTTTGAGCTGCGCCCCGGGTCGAGCTACCTCAGTGGTCGCGCTTCGACCGTGATGGCCCGCATGGCGGCGGTCGACCTGCCATGATGCGGCCATGAACGAGCGTTCTTCCCCTTCGGCCGAGATCGCGGCCCTGGCCGCACGCTGGATCGTCGAGGACGGTCTGGAGTGGGGCCCTGCCAAGCAGAGGGCGGCGCAGCAACTGGGCCTGTCGGGGCGTCGCACAAGCTGGCCGGACAACGATGAGCTCGAGGATGCGGTGCGCGAGCACATCGCCATCTTCGCCGCCGACACACAGCCTGCCGAACTGCGCGCCCTGCGCGAGGTGGCGCTGAAGTGGATGCTGCGCTTGTCCGACTTCCGTCCGCATCTGACCGGCGCGGTCTGGCGCGGCACGGCGACTCGGCATTCGCCGGTCCACGTCGAGCTGTATTGCGACGACGCCAAGTCCGCGGAAATCGGGCTGCTCAATCGGGGCCTGGACTTCGACGTGAGTGAAACCGCCGGGCCGCGCGGCGAGCCGGTCGACATGCTGTTGCTGGCCGATCGGGTCGAGATCGACGGCGAACGTCTGCCGGTCACCGTCTGCCTGACGATCCTGGATCTCGATGACGTGCGAGGACGCCTGAAGCCGACGGCCGGCGGACGAGGCGCTCCAAGGGGCGATGTCGAGTCCCTGCGGCAGCGCATCTTGTCCGATGATGCACAGAGTGAATCGAACGATACGGAATAAACCGATCGCTGGCGGAAATTGCCTGTATTTGCGCGTAAAGTAGACCCTTCGGCGAAGAACGGGTCAGATGGAAACGATAGACACAGTTTTTTGCCGACACCCTTGCGCCGGCGCAAGCCGCCGGCGGGCGCGCTCTGAGACCGAAGCGGATTGTTCCGCTCGGGCGATGTGCGTCGGCGGCTCGCTCTACATCATGCCGTCCGGCGCCGATCCCACAAGAATGGAGTTACCTCATGGACCTTCGCAAGCTCAAGACCCTGATCGACCTGGTGTCGGAATCGAACGTTTCTGAACTGGAGATCACCGAAGCGGATGGCAAGGTTCGCATCGTCAAGACTGCGCCGGTCGTGACCGTGGCTGCGCCGGCCATGGTGGCTGCGCCTGCCATGGCAGCTCCGGTGGCCGCCGCTGCGCCTGCAGCCGCCGCGCCGGCCGCTGCGGCACCGGCTGCCGAGTTGACGGGTCACGTCGTGAAGTCGCCGATGGTCGGTACGTTCTATCGCTCGACGTCGCCCGGCGCCAAGCCCATGGTCGAAGTGGGCCAGCAGGTCAAGGAAGGCCAGGCGCTGTGCATCATCGAAGCCATGAAGATCATGAACGAGATCGAAGCCGACAAGTCCGGCACGGTCACCAAGGTCCTGGTCGAGAACGGCCTGGCGGTCGAATACGGTCAGCCCCTGTTCGTCATCGAATAAGGCGGCAGCCATGTTCAAGAAGATCCTGATCGCCAACCGCGGCGAGATCGCGTTGCGCATCCAGCGTGCGTGCCGCGAGATGGGCATCCAGGCGGTGGTGGTGTATTCCGAAGCCGACCGCGATGCCAAGTACGTCAAGCTGGCCGACGAGGCCGTGTGCATCGGGCCGGCGCCTTCCGCGCAGAGCTATCTGCACATGCCCGCCATCATCTCGGCCGCCGAGGTGACGGATGCCGAGGCCATCCACCCCGGTTACGGCTTCCTGTCGGAGAACGCCTCGTTTGCCGAGCGCGTCGAGACCAGCGGGTTCGCCTTCATCGGCCCGACGCCTGAGTCCATCCGCCTGATGGGCGACAAGGTCTCCGCCAAGCATGCCATGATCGAAGCCGGTGTGCCCACGGTGCCCGGCTCTGCGGGCGAGCTGCCGGACGACCCCAAGGAAATCATCCGCATCGGCCGCGAAGTCGGCTTCCCGGTGATCATCAAGGCTGCCGGTGGCGGTGGTGGTCGCGGCATGCGTGTGGTGCACACCGAAGCGGCCCTGTTGACGTCGGTGGAAATGACCAAGGCCGAAGCGGCTGCGGCGTTCAACAACCCGGCCGTCTACATGGAGAAGTTCCTGGAGAACCCGCGTCACGTGGAAATCCAGGTGCTGGCCGACCAGCACGGCAACGCCGTGTGGCTGGGCGAACGCGACTGCTCGATGCAGCGCCGTCACCAGAAGATCATCGAGGAAGCACCGGCACCGGGCATCCCCCGCAAGACGATCGAGAAGATCGGCGAGCGCTGTGCGGCCGCCTGCCGAAAGATCGGCTACCGCGGCGCGGGCACCTTCGAGTTCCTCTACGAAAACGGCGAGTTCTACTTCATCGAGATGAACACGCGCGTGCAGGTCGAGCACCCGGTGACCGAGCAGATCACCGGCATCGACATCGTGCAGCAGCAGATCCGCATCG
>CAYRBG010000199.1:0-5558 GCA_964422355.1 uncultured Sphaerotilus sp.
GTGAAGGTGTTCTTTCACCAGTGCCGCTATCCGCGGCTGCCGATGATCCGTCCGCGCTCCTTCCTCTACGGCGAGGTGGGCGATGACTATTCGATCGACGGCATTGATGTGGAGGCCTACAGCTACCCGGGGCTGCCGGTCGTGTCGCGGGCGCTGAACCCGATCATGGCGGCCCAGCGCCTGACCCCGCGTGCGCGGCGCTTCAAGCCCGACCTGATGCTGGCCTACTGGGTCTACCCGGACGGCATGGCCGCGCTGCGTACGGCGCGCGAGCTGGGCATTCCCTGCGTGGTCGGAGCGCTGGGGTCGGACATCCATGTGCGCTCCGGCTACAACGCCAAGATGACCCGCGAGACGCTGGCCGGCATCGACGCGCTGGTGACGGTGAGCGAAGCCATGCGCCAGTACTCGATCAAAGAGTATGGTGCCCGGCCGGAGAAGGTGCACACCGTCATCAACGGCTTCAACACCCAGGTGTTCCGTCCGATGGACCAAGCTGCCGTGCGGGCCAAGTGGGGCGTCAAGCCCGACGAGAAGCTGATCGTGTATGTGGGCCGCTTCGTCGAGGCCAAGGGCATGCGCGAGCTGGTGACGGCCTTCCAGGCCCTGGCCAAGGACGATCCCAAGGTGACGTTGGCGCTGGTCGGTGACGGCGTGATGCGCGAGGAGCTGACCGCGCTGCTCGAATCCACCGGCCTGCGGGACCGCCTGCACCTGCCCGGCGGTCAGTCGCACGAGGGCGTGGCCGAGTGGGTCAACGCCAGCGATGTGTGCACGCTGCCGAGCTGGAGCGAAGGCTATCCCAATTCCGTCGTCGAGGGTGTGGCCTGTGGGCGGCCTGTGGTGGCCACCGACGTGGGGGGCACGCGAGAGATCCTCAACGAGAGCAACGGCATCCTGATCCCCGCCAAGGATCCTCAGGCGCTCGCCCGCGCGTTGCGTGATGCGCTGGATCGGAATTGGGACCGCGCGGGCATTGCTGCTGCCATGAAGCGCACTTGGGACGACGTGGCGGTGGAGACGTTGCACGTTTGTGAGGACGTGGTGGCGCGCCACCGCAAGCGCTGAGCCGGCGTTTCGGAGCACGCAGGCCCCGCTGCCATTGTGGGTGCCGTCAGTGCTGCGCGAACCAGGCGCGCGCGTCGGCCACGTCCTGTTCGATGCCGGCCTTCAGGGCTTCCAGCGACGGGTATTTGCGTTCGTCGTGAAGCTTGTGCATGAGCTCCACGGTGACCACGCGGCCATAGGCCCCGTCCGGCCCCAGGTCGTCCGGCCACTGCAGGCAGTGCACCTCCAGAAGCACCCGTCCGGCATCCTCGACAGTCGGCCGCACGCCCAGGCTGGCCACACCCTGCAGCGGGGCTGCGCCCGCCGGGGTCAAGCCGTGCACTTGGACCACGAAGATCCCCTGGGCGGCCGGATTGGCGTGCCCGAAGCGCAGATTCAGCGTGCGGAAACCCAAGTCGCGTCCGAGCTTGCGGCCGTGCAGAACGTGGCCGCTGATGCTGAAGGGACGCCCCAGCAGCGCGGCAACCTGGGCCATGCGCCCCTGCTGCAGTGCTTCGCGGGTGGCGGAGCTTGAAACCCTCAGGCCGTGCACCTCGTAGCTGAGCATGCGTGCCACGTCGAACCCGGCCCGGTTGCCGCAGCGGTCCAGCAGCGCATAGTCGCCCCGCCGCTGCGCACCGAAGCGGAAATCGTCGCCGACGAGCACGTACTTTGCTCCCAGCCCTTCCACGACCACCTGCTGCACGAAGTCTTCGGCCGACAGATCGGCCAGATGCTGGTCGAAGCGCATCAGCACCGCCTGGTCGATGCCGCAGCGGCGCAACTCCTGCAGGTTGTCACGCAAGGTGGCGACCCGTCTGGGGGCCTGATCGGCACGGCCGCTGCGGGCAGCAAAGAAGTCGCGTGGATGCGGCTCGAACAGCATCACGCAACTGGGCAGGCCGCGGTGGCGGGCCTCGCTGATCAGCAGGGCCAACATGGCCTGATGGCCGCGATGCACCCCGTCGAAATTGCCGATGGTGAGCGCGCAGGCCGGTGCCAAGCCAGGATGGTGATGACCTCGAAAGATCTGCATGGGGCGCGATTATCGGCGGCGCGCAGGGCGCGCGACCGCGCCTGGGCGTGCGGCCTTCACGCCTCGGGGGACTTCGCTCCGGAAAAGAGGTCGGGCGGCAGCCAGCACCACCGGCCCGCAGGCAGGCCTTCGGGCAGTGTGACTGGGCCAAAGGCGCTGCGATGCAGGACTTCCACATGGTTGCCGACGGCCGCCACCATGCGTTTGACCTGGTGGTATTTGCCTTCGGTGAGGGTCAGCCGCAAGTGCGTCGGGTCGACGATCTCGCACGCGGCCGCGCGGACCGGCTTGGGGTCGTCGTTGAGTACCACGCCCGCGCACAGGCGCTCGACCTGACCCGGCTCGATCGGCCGAGCGCAGGTGACCTCGTAGACCTTGGCCACGTGCTTGCGCGGGTGGGTGAGCCGGTGGATGAGTGCCCCGTCATCGGTCAGCAGCAGCACGCCGGTGGTGTCCTGGTCCAGCCTCCCGATGGGCTGCACGTTTCGGCGGCGCAGGGGCGGGGGCAGCAGACCCATGACGCTGGGCCAGGCGCTGGGTTTTTGTGAACACTCGTAACCGGTTGGTTTGTGCAGCAGCACCAGCACGTGATCGGTGACCGGCCAGTCCTGTTCGTCAATCCGCAGCACCGCGCCCGAGGTCGGGATCGGGGCGTCAATGTCGGTGAGGGCCTTGCCCAGCAAGGACACGGAGCCACTCAGGGCCAGGCCGGCGCATTCGTGCCGGGTGCCGAAACCGAGCTGAAACAGGACATCAGCCAAGGGTCGGAAGGCGGCGGTGCGCGACGTCGAAGACTTCTTGCTCATGATAAAAATCAATTTGGTACCGGGAAACCCTGTGCGGCATCGCACGATCGTTCGGGTTTTGACGGGAAAGCAGAAGCAGATTCATACGCGCTCGGCGGTGATTGACGAGGATGGGTCCAGAAGTACAAACCCGTACCAGACCCATGCGTTTGAACCTGCCCGTTACCCAACGTGAATTTAAGTGGGACGAGCACCAGTTGTTGGTGTCCACCACGGATCGTCAAGGCCGCATCACCCACTGTAACCGCGCCTTCATCGAGGTGTCGGGCTACGGCTACGAGGAACTGCTGGGCCAGCCTCACAACCTGATCCGTCACCCGGACATGCCTGTGGAGGCTTTTGCCGACATGTGGGCCACGCTGGGCAGGGGGCGGCCGTGGACCGGCGTGGTCAAGAACCGGCGCAAGAACGGCGATCACTATTGGGTCGAGGCCAACGTCACGCCCGTGCTGGAGGGGGGAAAGCCGGTCAGCTTCCTGTCGGTCCGGACCGCGGCCACGCCCGCGCAGATCCGCGCCGCGGAGGCGCTGTATGCCCAGATCGTGCGCGAGCGCGGCGCACCGACGGTGCGTCTCCATGCCGGCCGGGTGCGGCGGGTGGGCTGGCGAGACTGGCCGGCCCGTGTCTACCGGCTCAAGCTGACGGCCCGCATGGCCGTCAGCGTGGCGTTGGTGCAAGGGTGTGCCTTGGCTGCGGCGGCTGGCGTGCAGCATGCGGGGTGGGCCTGGCCGTGGTTGTGGGCCGGTCTCGCCGCCGCAACCTCCACCGCCGTGATGCTGTGGGGATTCCACCTTTGGGTCAGTCGACCGCTGTATCGCGCTCAGGATCTGGCGTCGGAAGTGGCCGGGTGTCGTCTGGAGCACCGCCTCGAACACGATCCCCGAGACCCCCTGGGCGAGCTGACGCGTCGCCTGGACCTCATCAACCTGAACATGCGCGCCATCGTCGCGGACGTCCGGGCCGAGGTGCTGGGCATGACCCAGGCGGCGGGCGAGGTGGCCGAAGGCAGCACGGCGCTCTCGTCCCGCACCGAGGCGCAGGCGGCCACGGTGCAGCAGACGGCGGCTTCCATGCACGAAATGACATCTCTCGTTCAGGAGACCGCCCGCTACGCCAGAGAGCTGAGCCAGCTCAGCCACACCACGTCCGTCAGCGCGGGAGAGGGCGGGGCGCACATGTCACACGTGACCGAGGCCATGCGCGACATGGAGAGCTCCTCCAAGCGGGTGTTCGAGATCATCGAGGTGATTGAGCGCATTGCCGGTCAGACCCACCTCCTGGCCCTCAATGCGGCCGTGGAGGCGGCCCGTGCCGGTGAAGAAGGTCGGGGCTTTGCCGTGGTGGCCGAAGAGGTGCGAGCCCTGGCCAAGCGCACGCGGGAGTCGGTCAGTGACGTGGCCGGGCTGGTCAACCATTCCGCACAGCTGGCCCAGGAAGGGGGGCGCCGCGTGGATGGGGCCGCTCAGGCGATACACGGTGTGCTCGGGGATGCGCGAGACATGGCCCAGCACTTGAACGCGGTGTGCACGGCGGCCCACGAGCAGTCTCACGGCATTGAGCAGATCAACATCGCCGTGCGTGAACTGGACGACATGACGCAGCAGAACGCCGCGCTGGCCGAAGAGGCCGCGGCCGCCTGTGTGCAGTTGAACCAGCGGGCGGGCACCCTGGGCCGCGCCGTGCAGATCTTCCGGATGGAGTGAGCCGGAACGCGGGGGCGACTCAAGTCCCCCGCAAATCGACCGAAGACATCTCTGTTCGCCGGATTCCGGTGCCAGCGTCGCCCTTGCCGGCGCAGCGGAGGCTCTTCATGAAACAGTCGATCACCTTTGTCCATCCCACCTTGTTCAAGCGCCGGGACGTGCGTGTCGGCCCAGACCATTTCCTGATGGTGGCGGGGACGGTCGCAGGCCTCGTGCGTCTGGGCGAGTGGCTCAGCGGCGTGGAATTCGCGTGGTACTGGTATGCCGGGGCCGCCGTGGTGGCTCACGCCAGACATTGGCGGCACATCTTGAGCGTGCCTGTGCTGGGCTCGCTGGCGGTGGCCGTGTCGTCGTTCGGCATTTCCAACCTGGTGGCCGGCATCGGCATCAACCGGTGGGTGGCGATGTCCTACCGGGACGCCGGCTGGAAGATCCGCAACACCGACGGCGAGCTGGGGGAGTACTCCTCCCGCTTCCTGGCGGTGGACTGCCTCGGTTTCCACGAGAGCGACCTCATGGGAGTGACCGCGGGGGCGCAGCGCGGTGCGGCGTTCCGCCCCACCACAGACATCGAGCGCCCGTCGAGCACCGAGTGGGCGGACACGATTCCGCAAGCCCGCCGCGAGTCGTCGGAGGGGGCGGTGCGCCCGGTCACCGGTGGGCTGGCGCCGCTGCGCCCCATCCTCGGCAGTCAGCGTCAAGCGGTGCCGGAGACGGCGATGGGTTGAGCCTCCCAGGGCCCATCACCGGCTCGCCGATCAGTCGCGGAAGTTGTGGAACTTCAGCGGCTGGTCGGCGAAGTCTTTTTTGAGCAGCGCGATGGCCTGTTGCAGGTCGTCGCGGTTCTTGCCGGTCACGCGCACCTCGTCGCCCTGGATGCTGGCCTGCACCTTGAGCTTGCTGTTCTTGATCGAGCCGGTGATCTTCTTGGCCAGGTCGGACTCGATGCCGTCCTTGATCTTGTCG
>CAYRBG010000200.1:0-5544 GCA_964422355.1 uncultured Sphaerotilus sp.
GTCCGTCCCTGAGGTGTATCGATGGCAACCCTGTTGTGGCTACAAACCGGCGCGTGCGGCGGCGACTCGCTCGCCCTGCTGAGCGCCAATGCGCCCAGCCTTGAACAGCTGCTCGACAGCTGCGGGCTGGAGCTGCTCTGGCACCCTTCCCTGTCCAATGGCCCGAACCGGCGGTTCGACCACCTGGTCGACGCGGTCCTGTCGGGGGCGCAGCCGCTGGACATCCTCTGCGTCGAAGGCAGCGTCATCACCGCCCCGCGCGGCACCGGTCTGTACGACCCCTGGCGCGACCGCAGCAAGATGGACCTCGTGCGCGAGCTGTCGGCCCGTGCCGGCGTGGTGGTGGCCATGGGCACCTGCGCGGCGTTCGGCGGCGTGCATGCGGCGCCTCCCAACCCCTCGGACTGCATCGGCCTGCAGTTTGACCACGCCTCACCGGGCGGCCTGTTCACCCCCGAGTGGCGATCGCGTCAAGGCCTGCCGGTCATCAACGTCGCCGGCTGCCCGGCCCACCCCAACACCATGACGCAGACGCTGGCCGCCCTGGCCACCGGACTGCCGCTTCCTCTCGACGCGCTGAACCGCCCGGCCTCGCACTTTTCCACCGTCGTGCACCAGGGATGCACGCGCAACGAGTACCACGAGTACGACATCGAGGACACCGAGCCCGGCGGCAAGGCCTGCCTGTTCTACAACCTCGGCTGCCAGGGCCCGATGACGCAGGCCGTGTGCAACAGCGACCTCTGGAACGGCGTGAGCAGCAAGACGCGCGCGGGTGTGCCCTGCTTCGGCTGCACCTCGCCGCAGTTTCCGCGCGACGGCGACCTGTTCCGCACCGAAAAGGTCGGCGAGGTGCCGGTGCGCCTGCCCCTGGGCGTCGAGCGTCCCCGCTACATGGCCTACAAGAACCTGGCCCGCGCCGCCGCCCCGCAGCGCGTGCGCGACAAGAAGATGGATCCCTGAGATGGCGCGCATCGAACTCAACGTCGACCTCAACCGGGTCGAAGGCGACCTGACCGTACACGTCGCGCTGGAAGACGGCGTGGTCGTCGAGGCCCGCACCGCGGGCACCATGTACCGCGGCTTCGAGCAGATCCTGCTCGGCCGCGCGCCGCGCGACGCCATGGTCATCACCCCGCGCGTGTGCGGCATCTGCGGCACCGCACACCTGTACGCGGGCGTGCTCGCACTGGAACAGGCCTGGTCCACCCCGGTGCCGGCCAACGCCACGCGCATCCGCAACCTGTGCCTGATCGCCGAAGGCCTGCAGAACGACCTGCGGCAGACCTTCCTGTTCTTTGCGCCCGACCTCTGCCACCCCCGCTACCAGAGCGACCCGCTGTTCGAGCCCATGGTCCGGGCGTTCGAGCCGTTCAAGGGCGACATCTACCGCGAGACCCTGAGTCACACCCGCCGCGTCATCGAGGTCATCGCCCACTTTGGCGGTCAGTGGCCGCATTCGTCCTACATGCTGCCCGGCGGCGTCGTCACGGCACCGGACACGCGCCGCATCGTCGCCAGCCGCGTGGCCATCGACGAATTGGCGCGCTGGTACGAGCAGCGCGTCATCGGCGCCCCGCTGGACGAATGGATGGCGCTGGACTCGGCCGACGCCCTGTTCGAATGGCTGGAGCGCCCCGGTCCGAGCGCTTCGGCGCTGGCCCTGCTCACCCGCTTTCTGCGCGCCCACGGCATGCACCGCCTGGGTCAAGGCACGCCGCACCTGCTGTCCTTCGGCGCCTGGTGCGACCCCGAGCGCTGGGGCCCCGGCTCGGCCGAACACCTGCTGCGCAGCGGCACCTTCGACGCCACCACCGGCGAAATCGCTCCGCTGGATCCGGCCAAGGTCACCGAACACGTGCGCCACTCGTGGTTCCGCCCCTACGCGGGCGGGCGCCACCCCTTCGACGGCGAAACCGTGCCCGACTACCAGCCCGGCACCGACCGCTACACCTGGGCCAAGGCCCCGCGCTATGACGGCCGCGTCATGCAGACCGGTCCGCTGGCCGAGCTCATCCTGGGCGGCGACGCCCTGCTGCGCGACCTGCTGGCCCGCGAAGGGGCCGGCGCGTGGCTGCGCCAGTTCGCCCGCGTGCGGCGGGTCGGCGTCGAACTGATCCATGCCCGACACATGCTCGACGGTCTGGCTGCGAACCTGGGCCAACCCCACTTCGTGCCGCCCGCCCCGGGCACCGAGGTGGACGGCCAAGGTGCCGGGCTCATCATGGCCGCCCGAGGCGCGCTGGGCCACTGGGTGCGCGTGCGCAACGGCGTGGTCGACAAGTACCAGATCATCACCCCCACCGGCTGGAACGCCTCGCCGCGCGACAGCGATGGCGTGCCCGGCCACTGGGAGTCCAGCCTGGTCGGACTGAAGGTGGACGACCCGGAGGACCCGGTCGAGATCGGCCACCTGATCCGCTCGCACGACCCCTGTCTCGTGTGCACCGTCCATTTCGTCGGCGGTGCACCCTCCATGAGGATCGGCGCATGACGGACCGGCTGGTGCTCTGCTTCGGCAACGAGCTGCATGGCGACGACGGTTTCGGGCCGGCCGTCGGCAGACGGTTGGCCGGGGACGGTTTCCCCGGAGGTTGGGCCTTGCATCAGATCGGCACCCGCGGCCTGGATGCCCTGGACCTGCTGCTCGGCTGTGAAGCCGCGCTGCTGATCGACGCGGCAGCCCCGCAAGGGCACCCCGGCCGGGTGTCGATGGGCGGCACCTGCACGGTGCCCGTGGAATCGACCCCGGTCGGACACGGCATGGGCGTGGGCCACCTGCTGGCCACGTTGCGGGCCTTGAACCACACACCCCGACTCCAGCTCCTGACCGCGGAGATGGCGGAGGTGCGGTCGTTCCACATCGGCCTCTCTTTGGCCGTGAAGGCCGCCGTGCCCAAGGCCGCGGCACTCGCCGTGGACTGGATGAACGAGGTCACCCATGCCGCCGCCTGACCATCGTCAGCGCCTGCAGCTGGAAGTCGAGGCCCTGCAACTGGCCAAGGAGGCGCTCGAGTTTCAGCTCACCGACAGCGCCCGTCAGGCCGACGCCATGCTGGCCCAGCTGGAGCGCCAGCAAAGCGAGCTGCGCGAGGCCCATCAGCGGGAGCAGTCCCTGTTCTCGTTTGCCGAGCGCGTCATGGACACGGTGGGCGGCGTGGTGATTGCACTCGATCCGCAAGGGCTCGTGCGCCGCACCAACCGGCATGGCCAGGACGACCTGGTGCCGCTGGCCCTGGGCAGCAGCGTCGACGCCCTGCTCCACCCCCACGACCTTGCCAGGCTCCTGGCCGACCTGCCGCGCCTGCCCTGGACCGTCCACTCCGTGCTCTTCGAGACCCTGCGACGCCAGGGCAACTACCGCGCCGAGCACCTGCTGGCCATGCGCGACGGCACCTACCGCTTTCACCTGATCGAAGCCGCGCTTCTGTACACCACCCAGGGCAAGGAGGACGGTGCAGTGCTCAGCGGCACCGACATCTCGACCCTCAAGCAGCGCGAGCAGGACCTGCGCGCCAGCCACGCCCGCTTCAACCAGGCCGAATCGCTGGCGGCCGTGGGCAGCTGGGAACACGACGGTGCAGCCGACGCCCTGAGCGGATCGGCCGAAGCCGCCCGCCTGCTGGGGCATCCCGAGGGCCTGAGCGGAACCCTCGACACCCTGGTCGAGAGCCTGCATCCCGACGATCGCCCACATGCCGTCCAAGCACTGGAGCGTGCACGGACAACCGGCCAGCCGTGCGACCTGGAGGTCCGAACCCCACCGAACGAGCAGCGTCCCTCCTTGTGGCTGCACCTGCGGGCAAACGCCCAACTGAGCCCGCAGGGGGCATATCTGCGCAGCGTCGGCACCGTCCAGGACGTGACCGCCCGAAAACACGCCGAAGAAAGGCTGCGACTGGCCGCCAGCGTCTTCGACAACAGCCACAACGCCGTGCTGATCGCCGACGCCCAGGGCACCATCCGGCAGGTCAATCGGGCCTTCAGCGCCATCACCGGCTATCTGCCGGAAGACGTCATCGGGCAGAAGCCCAGCCTGATGAAGTCCGGTCAGCATCCCCCCCGCTTCTACCGCGAGATGTGGGGTGCGCTGCGGGACCAGTCGCGCTGGGAAGGCGAAGTGATCAACCGGCACAAGGACGGGCGCGTGGTCTCCATCTGGGAAAGCATCTCCGCGGTTCGTGACTCGGTCGGAGATGTCAGTTACTACATCGGGATCTTCTCGGACATCACCGAGCAGAAGGCCCAGGCCCAGCGCATCCATCAACTGGCGTACTACGACGTGCTGACCGGCCTGCCCAACCGGGCGCTGCTGATGGACCGCTGCGAGCAGGCGGTCTCGAGGGCCAGACGCTCGCAGCGTCGCCTGGCCGTGATGTTCCTGGACCTCGACCGCTTCAAGCACATCAACGACAGCCTGGGTCACCCGGTGGGCGATGCCCTGCTCAAGGCCGTGGCCGAGCGCCTGCGCAGCACGCTGCGCGAAACCGACACCGTGGCCAGGCTGGGCGGTGACGAATTCGTGGTGCTGCTGGACGGGGTGGAGCAGCCCGAAGGCGTGCGGACGGCCGCGCGGCGCGTGATCGAGCTTTTCCAGGAGCCCTTCGTGCTGGAGGACCACAGCCTGTCGATCTCCACGACGGTGGGCGTGAGCCTGTACCCCGATCACGCCAAGGACGTCACCAGCCTGTTCAAGTACGCCGACCAGGCGCTGTATCAGGCCAAAGCCGCCGGTCGGGGCGACTTCCGCTTCTTCGAAAGCCGTCTCGACACGGCCGCCCAACATCGCCTCACGCTGGAGAACGAACTGCGCCACGCCATCGAGCGCAACCAGCTGACCCTGCACTACCAGCCGCTGTTCACCCTGCCCGACCTGCAGCCGGCCGGCGCCGAAGCCCTGCTGCGCTGGAACCACCCCGAGCTGGGCCCGGTGTCACCTGCCCAGTTCATCCCCATCGCCGAAGACAGTGGCCTCATCGTGCCCATCGGCCGCTGGGTGCTGGAGACCGCCTGCCGCCAAGCCCGCCAGTGGCTCGACGAAGGTCACGCCCTCGACTTCATGGCCGTGAACGTGGCCGGACTGCAGATCCAGCGCGGCGATCTGGTGAGCACCACCGCCGAGGTGCTGCGCCGCACCGGCCTGCCGCCGGATCGGCTGGAGCTGGAAATCAGCGAGTCCTACGTGATGCGGCACGCCGAGCGCGACCTGCTGCAGCTCAACGGGCTGCGGGAACTCGGGGTCTCACTCGCCATCGACGACTTCGGCACCGGCCAGACCTCGCTGGGCCAACTGTGGCGCCTGCCGCTGAGCAAGCTCAAGATCGACCGCGCCTTCATGGTCGACATCCACTCCGACACCGCCAGCGCCACCGTGACCCGATCCATCATCGGCCTGGGCCACAACCTGGGGTTCATCATCGTGGCCGAAGGGGTGGAGACCGCCGAGCACGAGGACTTTCTCGTCACGCACTCGTGCGACATCGTCCAGGGCTTTCGGTATGCCAAACCTCTGCCGCCCGAGGAGTTCGTGAAGCGGTGCTGGCC
>CAYRBG010000201.1:0-5542 GCA_964422355.1 uncultured Sphaerotilus sp.
TCAAGAAGCGCCCTCAGAAGGACTTCACGTTGTCTGGCGAGATCGGCTACGGCTCCTGGGACAACAAGCGTCTGACGGGCGACATCACCGGCCCGCTGAATGCCGAGAAGACTTTGCGTGGCCGACTGGTGGTGTCCAATGAAAAGCGCAGCTACTTCTACGATCACACCAACAGCGAGAAGTACCTGGGCATGGGGGTGGTCGAGGCCGACCTCTCTCCAGCCACGACCCTGTCGCTGTCCTTCGCAGGACAGGATCACAGCGTCCGTGCGCCTTGGTCCGGGCTGCCTGCGTCGAGCGTGGCGGATGCATCCGGGCACTATCCCCTGTTGGATGTCGATCGCTCCACCTTCAACGCACCCGACTGGGGACGCATGCGGTATCACACCGAAGAAGCAGCGGCCGGGATCGAACATCGCTTCGACAGCGAGTGGAAGCTGCAAGCCAAGGTCAACCATCGCGTTCAACGCCAGTACTACAAGTACGCCTACACCTCCTCAGGCGTGGATCCATTGACCGGCAAGGTGAACTACAGCAGCTTCCAGGGCGACTACCACTACACCCGAGACGGGGGTGACCTGTACGCCAGTGGCCCTTTCCGAATGTTCAATCGGACCCACAACCTGTTGGTGGGCCTGACCGCAGAAACCTACACGAGTCAAGGACAGTCCGGATCGGGCCCGAAGTACTCCGGCGTTCAGTTCGGGGACGTTTCCGGCCTGACCGAGCCGAGCATCAACTACACCTCGGGCACCGAAAGCCAGACGTATCAGCGCGGCCTGTATTCGCAAATCCGCTTGAGCTTGCTTGATCCGCTGACGGTGGTGCTGGGTGCCCGCTCGACCACGTTCCGCATCAAGAGCCACAACGTCGCCCCCGCGACCGAAACTGTGTGGAAGGATGGTGCCAAGGCCGATGACAAGCTCTCTCTGAACGCGGGCGTGCTGTACGACCTCACACCGACCACCACGCTGTATGCCAGCGGTGCCGACATATTTGTTCCTCAAACCCAACTCAAGGCCGACGGCGGTACGCTGGATCCGCGAGTAGGCCGCCAATGGGAAGTGGGCAGCAAGTTCGACCTGATGGGCGGACGACTGAGCGCCTCACTGGCCTATTTTCTGCTCCGCGATACGGGCCGTGCCTACGCTGATCCGGCCTCACCAACGACCACGACGTATTACCTAAATGCCGGCAAGGTTGAAAGCAAGGGGTTCGAAGCGGAAGTGACAGGGCGCATTACGCCCCAGGACGATCTGACGACCGGCTACACCTACGTCAGTACGCGCTACTTGGATGACCCGAAGAACGCCGGCCTGGTGTATTCCATTCAGACGCCCAGGCATCAATTCAAGTTCTGGGGCAACCACCGGTTCAGTTCTAGCGCGCTCACCGGATTGAGTGCGGGTCTGGGCATCCTTTCCCAGACCAAGACCCAGAGCACCCGCGGATGGCGCGATGAAGTCGTCAACACCGGCTATACGGTGCTCAACGGGCGCGTGGGTTATGACATCGACAAGCGCTGGTCCGTGAGCCTGCTGGTCAACAACCTGCTGGACCGCAAGTACTACGCTTCGGTGGGCACGCCCAACATCTACAACTTCTACGGCGAGCCGCGCAACTTCGTGCTGACGCTCAAAGCGAAGTACTGAGTTCGCCTACAGACCAGCCCCGGTGCCGACAAGGCGCTGGGGCGCCAGCGTTCATCCAGCGCCGTCCGCCTTTTTGCGCGACATCCGCTCCCGATCGGTGTTGTACCGTTTGACCATGCCGATGGCGAACTCCCCGTAGGTGGCCTGGACCGCATCAGCAAAGGTGCCGATGGTGCCGCCTGCAACGACCTGGGCCTTCTTGGCGGCCTCGGGGTGGGCAAAGGCGTATTTGCTCACGGCGGTCATGACGCCGCGCAGATCGCTGCCGATCAAGTAGGTGGCCGATGCCGCCTCAATCAGCGGTTTGGGTTCACCTTCTGCACCGTAGTCGGGAGCATAGATGGCCTGGAACCCGCGGCGACGCTCCTTGAGCATGCACTCGGCCGCGCAATGGATGGAGCAAGTGCCTTCAGCATGGCCGTCACCGTAGTGCAGCAGGTGCCGAGCGAAGTGGAACTTGCGGCGGTCCATGTTGCAGATGACGCAGCGCGGGTACTTGCCGATGTCGTCTTTGGTGGGGGCCGGGTCGGCCGTGCTGCCGGCGGGCTTTTCTTCAGCCGAGGCGCACGAGGCTGTAGCCAGCAGCAGAGGGCTGAAAAGGAGGAAGCGTCTGTCCATCGGGAGTCCTGTCGGGATGGGTATTGAATGGCGCACCGGGATCGCCCGGTGCGCAGGTCCGTCAGCAACCCGGCGCTGCATGCATGGGCGACCGAACCCGCGCCGCACGCCGAGCGGCCGGACGCACCGGCGTCGATTCCACCGGACGAATGCTGCGTGACATGCCTTCGTACAGGTGGGTGTCGCGCAGCACGTCGGGGTCGAAGCGCACGATCGTGCGTTGCCGGTCCTGCAGCATGGAGGTGCGCTCCATGCTTCCCAGGATGCGCGAGACGGTCTCGCGGGCCGAGTCGATGATGGCGGCCATGTCCTTGAGCGACGGGCGCTGGAAGGCTGTGGCGTAGTCCTCCTCGTCGTCCCCGGACCCCAGCAGCAGCAGGAGCTGCTTGAGCCGCTCGGGCGCGGAGCCGGTGCGCAGGCTGAGGGCCTCGACGCAGCGCCGGTGCTGCTGTTGCCAGCCTTCGGCCAGCAGGGCGTCGCTGCGCTCCTGGGCTGACACCTCGCGCACGACGCTCGGCAGGATGGCGCGGGCGGTCAGGGCGTAGGGCAGGCCCACACAGCGCTCCACGCCCAGCAGATCGCCGGGCATGGCCAGTTGAACAAAGGTTTCACCGTCGGCACCGACGGCGTCCAGACGGAAGGCACCGCTCTGGACACGCCAGACGGGGCCGTGGTTGCCGGCGTGGATCAGGATCCGGCCGGTTTCCGCAAATACAGGGCTGCTCATGTTCGTCTCCCGACCGAACACGGCCATGGGCGGCATGTTCGGATCTCGGATGCTCTGAAGCCGGGCCCGATGCCGCTCAACTCAAGAGCGGCTTCCCGTCATGAATGCGCGGGAGTCGGTGCGCCGGAATGGACAGGTTCAGGCGAAGGAGCGCTGCGGGGGAGCGCGCACGGCCGGGATGAGCCAGACCGCAACGCGGGGGGGCGAGACGGAATCGACCCCCGGGGGCGTGGACGAAGGGGGAAGCGTCGGCACGCCCGCGACCACCACGCCGGGCGCCAGCCCGAAACTGCCGGCGTGGGTGACGCAATACAGGCAGGCGTTGCCGTGCAAGGTCTGCGGTGCATCGTCGGAGGATGTATCCGAAGCCGCAACCGCCTCATCCGCAACGGCCTGCCAAAGGCGGACAAAACCCTGGCTGGAACACACCTCGATCCAACCGCCCTGGCGCGTCGAGGCCAGGGCCTGCGACACGACCGGCACCAGCGCGTTCAGCAGCACGGCCACGATGGCGATGCTGCTGATCAGGCGGAGGTGAAGGCGGTGAAACATGTGGGAGAGATTGAGCTTGACCGCGATCGTACTGAATGCCGGGACTCGGGCCCATCGGGCAGGGTGCAAATTCCGCTGGTTTTGACACCCCTCAGTGAATGGGACGGGTGCGGCTGAGGCCGATGGGTTCAAAACTTGCCGAGATCCAACCGGCCCGGCCAGTCCGGCGTCACCTCCTCGAAGCGCAGCACCTTGCGTCCCTTGTGGTCCTTCATGAAGTCCCGCGCATCATCGGCGGTGGCCAGCGGCACCAGTTCGTGCCCCATCGGTCCCAGCACGTCGGAGCCGACGACGAACCACGCCTTACGCGCATCAATGCGCTCCAGGTTGTAAAAGTCCGTCACTGCAATGGCGACGATGTCGTGCTGGGCATGGCCGGGCGCGTACTTGGGCAGCTGGTGCAGGAACTTGAACAGGTCCTTGGCGCCGTCGAAGTGGTGGACGTGGCCGTTTTTCCAGACCACGGTGGCGACCCAGTTGGGGTACTTGGACACGACCATGCCGCACACGGGGCACAGATCCATCGGCTTGGGGTTCGGTGCGACCAGGCCCTGGGCGGCGGCCGAGGTGGCCAGCGCCCAGGTCAGGGCCGTCGTGAGCAGGACACGCCTGCGCGTCGGGCCCACGGCCGTCAACCCTTCTTTTCCATCATCATGCGCTTGCGGCGCTCTTCACGATTCTTGCGGATCATGCTCACGTCGCCGGACATGTCCGTGTAGGCCGCCAGCAGCGCCGCGTCGAAGTTGACCAGCTCACCACCGTGCTTGGCCTTGGCTGCGGTGGCCGCATCGGCATTGCCGTAGGCCACCTTGGAGCGTTTGGTCATCACACCTTTGATGTCGCCGCCCACGAGGAACTGCGCCTTGTCCACTTCGACCAGCGGCTTGACCTCACCTTCGGCGGCGTTGTCCCCCACCCACAGCCCCTTGGGCTGGCGGTCGATGTTGATCGCCAGGCTGATGGCCGAACAATGGATGGAGCAGGTGCCGTCCACCAGGTCGTCGCCGTACTGGATCAGCATGCGGCTGTGGTGGTACTGCGTGCGGTCCATGCCGCAGTAGGGGCACTTGGGGTACTTCTTGAGCTCGTCCACCAGGGGCGTGCCGTCGGCCGGCTTTTTGGGAATGAACTGGTTGGGGGTACCGTCGGTTGCGCAGGCGACCGGGACTGCCGGGGCAGCGGTCTGCGCCGCCAGCTTGCTCGTGAACAGCGTGGCGGAGGCGCCCAGCGCGGCGGTCTGCATCCATTGGCGTCGTTTCATCTTCTCTCTCCTGTGAAGCTGTCGTTCCGACCGGAATGGAACCTGCACGGCCGGGATCGGTGCCGGGCGGCAGGAGCAGGCGCAAGGCCTGCATGAACATGGATCACTCCAGCAACTTCAGGCCGGATCGCCACACGATGGCAGCGACCAGCAGGCCATAGACGGCAAATCCTCCCAGCGCCCAGACCGTCAGGCGCCGGCTCAACGGCGGAATCACTTGGGCCAGACCGGGGCGTCGCCCCAGCAGCGACAACACCCCCACCCCCAGCCCTGCGGCCGCCGCCACGAACAGCGGCAGGTACAGCGCATAGCCGCGGTAGCCGTACTCCGGCTTGAGCAGGCAGAACGGGCAGTGGTGGTGCGGGTGCTCGTAGACGTACAGCGAGATGATGGACACGACCGAAGCCATCGACACGGCAAAGGCCGTCGCGCTGCCCAAGCCGACACACAGTCCGCTGATCTGCCCAGGGATCGGTGGGTGCTGTCTGGCGGTGCCTGGGTGTCGACAACGTCCTGCATACAGGTGCCAGACCCCGGCGCCCAGCACGAACAACAGCGCCGCCGCCTGCACCGCCATGGCCGTCTCCGGAGGCAGCGCCGCCAGATCACCACCGATGCTGGACGCCTCGGTCGAGAACAGGCTGCCGCAGCATGAGGTGATGACGTCCGCCCGCAGTCCGCTGAAGTAGGCCCACTGCAGCCCCGCGCTGGCCACCATCACCGGAAGCAGCC
>CAYRBG010000202.1:0-5484 GCA_964422355.1 uncultured Sphaerotilus sp.
AAGCTCGACCTGCCGGCCGGCGTGGACGTCGAAATCAAGCTGCAGTAATTCTCGGTTCGCCGCGTGACCGTTCAAAGACGGTCTGCCGGCATCCGCAACCCCTGATGCCAGTGCTCAGGGGTTTTTTTATGGCGTCAACGCAAGCAAGGACTCATCCCGCCAATAGACGACGGCGTTGTAATACCCCTCCCAGACGCAACCCGAGCACCCTTTGCCACAGCAACTGGTAGGCACTTCTGGGGGAGCCGAAAGCTCCACCGGCGGGGACGACGCCCGGCCGCGGGCCTGGATGGCTTGAATCAAAGCGAGCGCTTCGTCACGGGTGACAGGCACCCAAGTCTGCAAGGCTGTGTATGGAATCGACATGGTCAAGGGATCGACGAGTTCTTGGGGATAAACACTACTGGTTGACAGGCAATTTCTGGACGCGTTGCTCGATCTCGCGCGCCACCTGGTTGTACGCCGGACTGCCGATGCGGCCAAACTGCTTGCGGAACTCCGCCTCAGGAAGAAAAGACGGCAGACCGGTCACGGACGGCATCACATCGGACTCTTCAGCAGCCTCCGTCAAGCGCGTCTGCAGACCGATCGGATCGTGCACCGCCCGCTGCCCGATGCGCGTGCCCGCCCGGTCTGCGGCCAAGTCGTCAAAGCTGAATCCGCTGCCATCCTTGCTGTCGCTGATCTCCTTGTACATGCCGATTGCATCGGCCAGCCTCCCACCACCTTCCGCCGCCAGAACGGCGGAGATCAACAGGTGCTGAGGGTAGTCCGGACGACCACTGAGCAGCACCTCGCGGGGAGCGGGCAAGCGCCAATTCCGGGCGGCCGGCACCAGCTTGGTCACGGGCCTTTGTGCGGCATAGAGCGCGAGAGAGATCAGGGCCGCGCGATTTTCCATGGCCGCGTGAGCACGGATGCCCTCGCCACTGTCCTGCGCGCCGCGGCCCAGTGCGTAGGCTGCGGAGCGCTGACGTGCCAGCTCAAACATAGGCAGCAGGAGATGCGCCAACGAAACCGGTCGATGGGCAGGCAGACCGGCCGACGGCTGCACCAATTCCGCCAAACGCTCGGAATACGCGTGCAGGGCGTCCTGCATGGGGGGCGGCACCAGCCCTTGCCGCAGACGATCCTCGAATCCGGGCTGCCACAGGTAGGAGATCCGTACGCCCGCAGGCGACAGCTGAACACCCTGAACCATCGACAGCGCCTGGCCCCACTCCTGCTCCATGTCGTAGTGAACCATCACGCGGTTCACCGCGAATCCCGCCAGCCCGGCAGGCACGCGCAAGCCACCCACGTGGATGCTGTCGACCTCCGGCAAACCGGAAGGCCTCGGCAACAACACCACCCGCCAGTTCATCCACCAGCGACCGGGCACACGAGGCAATGGCGCACTGAACCGTGCAACCGCGCGATCCGCCAGTATCTCGACCCGCGCACTGCCACGCACCACCCGCCGACTGATGTCGTTGGCAAGCAAGTCCAGATCCCGCGCCGACGCAAACAGCGTCCGAGGCACTCCCCCGCTCGAACGCCTGGGATCGGCATCGGCTGCCCACTTGCGCACACGAGCCACGTCGGCCGGCGACATCTGGAGGTCGCTGCGGTTCAACGCCGGCTCGGCATCCAAGGCCAGCCACAATGCCAACGCGCCCAAGATCAGCAGCGAAAACACGCCCACAATCAGACCACGAACCAGCCACCGCATGATCCGCATCCTATTCAGCCCTGAATTTCACTACAGACCCGCGGATCCAGGAAACGCACATCACTCCCCTTTCAGAGCATCGTTCGAATGACCGCACCAGAACCCCAGGTCCAATGGACAGACGCGGGAGGCGAGACACGCCGCGCCCGATGGGTGTCCGACAACGCACGCCCAGCCCCCGAAAAACTCGTGCTGGCGGACGACCGCATGCCCGCCGACGCAGCATTTCGTTTGATCAAAGAAGGAGCCGGGCTGCTTTGGACCGGTGATTATCACAATGCACGGCACCTGATTCAGGCTCTCGAGCGCCGACTGGCACGCGGCAGCAAGCACAAGCGGACAAACAGCGCACTTCCGTCCGGTGCAAACCGGTCGGCACAGGAATCACTGAAGGCCGCCTTCTTGACCCAGCGGCGAGAGCTGGCCCAGAGGGCGAGCGTCCTCGGCATGGTCCTGCTTCACATGTCACCCGACCACCGACTCGACCTGCGTCGGGCCCCCGACGTTCGACAGGCCTGCCAAGAGGCCCTGGGACACCGCGCGGAGCCCTATGTCATGCCCTTGAGGCACTTGCTGGGCATCGTTGGGGCCCATGAGTGGCGCAAAGCCGGCGTGGCCATACCGGCCTTGGGGGGTCAACGCATCCACGCCCACTACGGTGTGTTCTCCCCAGTCAGGGGCGAGTATCTGGACCTCGTGGCGCGAGCACCTTTGCCCGAGGCCTGCACTCAACCGGGGGGCGTGGCCTGGGACATCGGAACAGGGACCGGGGTTCTGGCCGCCATCTTGAGCCAACGCGGAGTGCATTCGATCGTGGCCACCGACCTGTCCGAAAGGGCCATCAACTGCGCTCGCGACAACCTCACTCGGCTGGACATGGGCGATCGAGTGACCCTTCGGCAAACCCACATGTTCCCGAACGAAGGCTTGGCCGACCTCATCGTCTGCAACCCGCCCTGGCTTCCCGGAACACCCGCCTCCGTCCTGGAGCAGGCCATCTACGACCCCGACAGCGACATGCTTCGCACCTTCCTCCGGGGACTGCCTCAGCGCCTGAGCGCCGATGGCGAAGGCTGGTTGATCCTGTCCGACCTGGCAGAAAGGCTGCAGCTGCGTAGCCAAGACTGGCTGCTGAACGAGATTCGCGATGCCGGACTGCTCGTCAAAGACAGACTCGATACGCGCCCCACGCACCAACGGTCTCGGGACAACACAGACCCTGTGCATCAGGCCAGGTCGTCGGAGGTGACCTCGCTGTGGCGCCTGGTCAGGGCCACCCTGTAAAAGAGGTGCACAAAAAAGCCAGCACGAGGCTGGCTTTCCAAAAACGAACGAGGTTCGCTATGCGTTTTGGTTGCGGGGGCCGGATTTGAACCAACGACCTTTGGGTTATGAGCCCAACGAGCTACCAGACTGCTCCACCCCGCGACTGAATTTCGCGACGAACCCATCGAAACGGGCTCGCTGATTTTGACCCTGCGTTTCACACAGGGCACGCTGATTGCTCAACGCAGTGTTTTGGTTGCGGGGGCCGGATTTGAACCAACGACCTTTGGGTTATGAGCCCAACGAGCTACCAGACTGCTCCACCCCGCGACTGAGAGATAGATTATGCAACCTTTTTCGACTCTTGGCAAGTGCTTGGCACACCCGCATTCATCGCCGGGTCGCCGGAATCACTCCGACTTGGCTTCTTCGCCGGCCGGGACGTCCACGGACACTTCGGGACGGTCCACCAACTCGACGTAGGCCATCGGTGCGTTGTCGCCCACTCGGAAGCCCATCTTCAGGATGCGGGTGTAACCGCCCGGACGGGTGGCGTAGCGCTGGCCCAGCACGTCGAACAGCTTCACGACGTTGTCGCGGTTGCGCAGACGGTCAAAAGCCAGACGCTTGTTGGAGAGGGATGCGGTCTTGCCCAGGGTGATCAGGGGCTCGACGATGCGACGCAGTTCCTTGGCCTTCGGCACGGTGGTCTTGATGGCCTCGTGCTCGATCAGCGAGTTGGCCATGTTGCGAAACATGGCCTCGCGGTGGGAAGAAGTGCGGTTCAGCTTGCGCAGGCCGTTGCGATGACGCATGGTGCTTTCCTTTGATGCTTATTGAACGGCGGCCGGATCAGGTACCGCCGGGTGCACAAGCGGCCCCGAAGGGCCGCAGTATGGGCGCTGATGGAATCAGCGCTTGTCCAGACCTTGAGGCGGCCAGTTTTCCAGGCGAGCCCCCAGGGTGAGACCGCGAGAAGCCAAAACTTCCTTGATCTCGTTGAGCGACTTGCGACCCAGGTTCGGGGTCTTGAGCAGCTCGGTCTCGGTGCGCTGGATCAGGTCACCGATGTAGTAGATGTTCTCGGCCTTCAGGCAGTTGGCCGAACGCACGGTCAACTCCAGCTCATCCACCGGACGCAGCAGGATCGGATCGAACACGGCGCTGGACTTGGGCGCATCGATCAGCGTCTGCAGATCGTTGCCTTCCAGGTGTGCGAACGCAGCCAGCTGCTCCACCAGGATCTTGGCCGAAGCGCGGATCGACTCCTCAGGCGTGATGGCGCCGTTGGTCTCGATTTCCATGACCAGCTTGTCCAGGTCGGTACGCTGTTCCACACGGGCGCTTTCGACCGTGTAGCTCACGCGGCGAACCGGCGAGAACGATGCATCCAGCACGATGCGACCGATGGCCTTGGTCGGCTCGTCGGCGTAGCGGCGCATGCTGCCCGGCACGTAACCGCGCCCCTTCTCGACCTTGATCTGCATGTCCAGCTTGCCGCCTTGGGCGAGGTGGGCAATCACATGCTCAGGGTTGATGATCTCGACGTCGTGCGGAGTCTGGATGTCTGCCGCGGTGACCGGACCTTCACCTTCCTTGCGCAGCACCAGCGTCACTTCATCGCGATTGTGCAGACGGAACACCACGCCCTTGAGGTTGAGCATGATGTGGACGACGTCTTCCTGAACGCCGTCGACCGTCGAGTACTCGTGCAGCACGCCGGCGATCATCACTTCGGTCGGGGCATAGCCCACCATCGAAGACAGCAGGACACGACGCAATGCGTTGCCCAGAGTGTGGCCGTAGCCGCGCTCGAAAGGCTCGAGCGTGACCTTGGCACGATGCCCACCCAGGGCTTCGACGTTGATCGCTTTGGGCTTCAGCAAATTGGTTTGCATTGAAAGTTCCTGTCAATACCCTCGGCTCGTTACACCGATAAGGCTGATGAACTTGCCGGTGAAGGTCCTCCCTCGCACCGACAGGGAATGAAGGGCGGCGATCCTGTCGCCGCAACCTTCAGAATCAGCGCGAATACAGTTCGACGATCAGCGATTCGTTGATGTCGGCGCCGAATTCATCGCGGTCAGGAGCCTTCTTGAACACGCCTTCCATCTTGGAAGCGTCGACCGACACCCAAGCCGGGAAACCGATGGACTCGGCCAGCTTCAGGGCCTCAGCCACGCGAGTCTGCTTCTTCGACTTCTCTCGCACAGCCACCACATCACCGGCCTTGACCAGGAACGACGGGATGTTCACGCACTCGCCGTTGACCGTCATGGCCTTGTGCGACACGAGCTGGCGAGCCTCCGCACGGGTCGAACCGAAGCCCATGCGATACACGACGTTGTCCAGGCGAGACTCCAGCAGGCCCAACAGGTTGGCACCGGTGTTGCCGCGACGACGTTCAGCTTCGGCAAAGTAGCGACGGAACTGGCGCTCCAGCACGCCGTACATGCGCTTGACCTTCTGCTTTTCACGCAGCTGCACACCGAAGTCGGAGGTGCGCG
>CAYRBG010000203.1:0-5457 GCA_964422355.1 uncultured Sphaerotilus sp.
CCTGGATGGGCGTCATCTGCGCGTAGCCCAGGCGCTTCAGGTTGTCCTGATAGGCCGGGGGCAGGGGCAGCGTGCTGAAGTCGGTGCTGGGTTCGGCGCCGGTGGAAGCGGGGGCTGGGGCGCGGGCGGCGGTGCGTTCGGTCATGCGCGATTGTCGCGGACGTGCATCCACCTCCGCTCAGGTGGTGCCGCCGTCAGCCGCCGTCAGTCCATGCTTGCGGATCTTGTCGGCCAGCGTGGTCTTGGCCGTGCGCAGCGCCTTGGCGGTGCGGGCGACGTGGCCCTGTTGGCGGCGCAGTTCCTCGGCGATCAGGCTGCGCTCGAACTGATCGACGGTTTCCGCCAGCGAGAGGGACTCTTCCCGGTCCGGCTCGGTCAGCGGGTCGAGCAGGTCCTGCCGCACGCCCAGCACCAGGCAGTCCGCCACGTTGCGCAGCTCGCGCACATTGCCGGGCCAGGCGTGGGCCATCAGGCGGTGGAGTTGTTCGGTGCTCAGCGTCGGCTGGGGGCGCTGGAAGCGGCTGGCGGCCAGCAGCGTGAAGTGCTCCATCAGCAGCGGGATGTCTTCGCGGCGCTCGCGCAGCGGCGGCAGGTCGATGGTGACGACGTTGAGACGGTAGTACAGGTCGGCGCGGAAGGTCTGCTCGCGCGAGCGCTGCAGCAGGTCGTCCTTGGTGGCGGCGACCACGCGCACGTCCACGGGGTGGCCCTGGTTGGCGCCCAGACGTTCCACCACGCGGTCCTGCAGCACGCGCAGCAGCTTGATCTGCATGCCCATGGGCATGCTCTCGACCTCGTCGAGGAACAGCGTGCCGCCGTGGGCGTGCTCGATCTTGCCGATGCGGCGCTTCTGCGCGCCGGTGAAGGCGCCGGCTTCGTGGCCGAACAGCTCGCTGTCGAGCAGGTTGTCGGGCACGCCGCCGCAGTTGAGCGCGACGAAGGGCGAGGCCTTCCGGCCGGAGAAGTCGTGCAGCGCATGGGCCACGACCTCCTTGCCGGTGCCGGTTTCGCCGCGGATCAGGACGTCCACCGGCGAGTCGGCGATGTCCATGACCATTCGTCGCACGCGCTCGATCTGCGGGGAATGGCCCACCAGGCGTCCGGCCAGGCCGTCGCGCGCAGCCAAGGCGCGGCGCAGACTGGCGACTTCCAGCGTCAGGCGACGCTTGTCCAGAGCACGCTTCACCACCTCGACCAGCAGTTCGGGCGAGAAGGGTTTGGGAATGAAGTCGTAGGCCCCGCTGCGCATGGCTTCCACCGCCAGGCTGACGTCGCCGTGGCCGGTGATCATGATGACGGGCAGGTCGGCGTCGAGTTCGCGGCAGTGGCGCACCAGGCTCAGGCCGTCGGCGCCGGGCAGGCGCATGTCGGTGACGACGATGCCGGCAAAGCCGGCCGTCAGGCGAGGGCGTGCCTGTTCGACCGAATCCACAGCCTCCACGGACAGGCCGGCCAGTTGCAGGGCCTGGACGCAGCCGAGCTGCATGTGCAGGTCGTCCTCGACGAGCAGGACGGTCAGTTCAGGAGTCATGTTCGTCTTCGGCGGGCGGTTTGGGCAGGTAGACGGTGAAGCAGGCGCCGCCCTTGGGCAGGCTGACGGCGTCGATGTCGCCGCCGAACTCTCGCACGATATCGCGGGAAATGGCCAGTCCGAGCCCGAGGCCCGAGCTGCCGGCCTTGGTCGTGAAGAAGGGTTCGAACAGGCGCTGGCGCTGGACGTCGTCGAAGCCGGCGCCGGTGTCCTCGACG
Organism: uncultured Sphaerotilus sp.; assembly: GCA_964422355.1. GTDB lineage: Bacteria > Pseudomonadota > Gammaproteobacteria > Burkholderiales > Burkholderiaceae_C > Sphaerotilus. Next base: position 1,750 of record CAYRBG010000203.1, read on the forward strand.
CGGATCCAGACGCGGTGGGCGTGGGTGGCGGTGCGGGTGCCGGTCGACAGGGTCAGGATCCGCTCGGGGCGGTCCTTCATGGCATCCAGGGCGTTGCCGATCAGGTTGACGAGCACCTGCTCCAGGCGGTTGGGGTCGCACCAGGCCGTGACCTCGCCGGGGCGGCTGTCGTGGCGCAGGGTGACCTGCTCCTTGCGCAGACGCTGGCCGTAGAGGAACAGGGCGTTGTCGAGGGCACGCGCCACGTCTGTGGGCTGTGACACGGCGGCGGACTTGCGCGCGTAACCCTTCATCGGCTCGATGATCTGGCCCATCTGGTCGGCCAGCCGGGCCACGATGCCCAGATTGCTCTCGACGGCCTTCAGGTCGCCCCGACGCAGGAACTCGCTGGCGTTGCCCGACAGAGTGCGGATGCCACCCAGGGGCTGCGTCAGTTCGTGGGTGATGCCGGTGGCCAGTTGGCCCAGAACGGCCATCTTGGCCGCGTGCACCAGTTCGTCCTGGGCGGCGCGCAGGGTCTTTTCGGCCTGTTCGCGCTCCTGCACTTCCTTGCGCAGGCGGGTGTTGGTGTCGCTCAGGGCGCGGGTGCGACGGGTGACCTTCTGCTCCAGGTCGGCGTTGGCGCGCTCCAGCATCTGCTTGGCTTCGAGCTTCTGGCGCAGGATGCGTCGGCGCTGGTGGAAGGACACGGCCAGCAGCAGTACGAAGCCTGCAGCCAGCGTGGCCAGCATGCCGTGCACCAGGGCCTGGTTGTGCACGTCGCGCAGGTCGGGGAACATCAACAGGCGCCAGTCCATGCCGTCGAGCGCACGTCCGCGCACCAGCGTGCCGGGGCTGCCTTGGCGGCTGGAATGCAGGGTGTCGTTCAGGCGCCCTTCAAGCTCCTGGCTCTCGGGGTCGACGGTGAGCTCCACCGTCAGTGGAAACGGGGCGATGCGCTGGGTGTTGAACAGGCGCGAGAGCTGCAGGTCGACGCGCTGCTCGGCCGTCAGGTCGGACAGGGCCGTGTAGCGCCAGGCCGGCTCAGACGACAGGATGACGATCTGGTGGGCGTCGGCCAGCAGGGCGGGCGCGCCCAGCATTTCCCAGGTCTGCTCCACCGGGGCCAGGCTGATCTTGATGGTGGCCACGCCCACGACCCGCGCGCCGTCGTGGATGGGGTGGGAGACGAAGTAGCCCGGCGCGTTGCCCCGGGTGCCGATGGCGAAGTGCCGGCCGACACGACCGGACAAGGCGTCGAGGAAGTAAGGGCGAAACGAGAGGTCCTCGCCCACGAGGCTGTCGTCGCCCTGGTCGGCGTTGCTGGAGGCCAGCACGATGCCGCGCTCGTCCATCACGAACACCGACATGCTGCCCAGGTGGGCGTTGAGTTGCCGCAGATAGGTGTTGACCGCGCTTCGGCGCTCCGGCCGCTTCGGGGCGCGCAGCAGGGACAGCACGTCCGGGTTGAGCTGGATGGTGGCTGGCACGTGCTCCAGGCGGCGCACCACGCCGTCCACAGCGGCGGCAAACAGGTCCAGCTTGTGGCTGGACTCGCGGCGCAGGTTGGCCAGGCCGTAGCGTTCGCTGAGGTTGTAGCCGATGCTGCCGCTGGCCACGAGCAGGGCCAGCGCCAAGCCGATCTGCACGGGACGGCGCAGGGCGGATCGGAGGGGCTTTTCCGGCGGGCTCGCGGGCTCGGTGGCGTGCATGCGCAATTGTGGGGCGGTGGGCTGGCTCCACCCTCGGTGCGAGGGCGTTCGCGAGGGTCTCAGTGGTTGAGGATCTTGGAGAGGAACTCCTTGGCCCGAGGCGAGCGGGCGTCGGGGTTGCCGAAGAACTCTTCCTTCCTGCAGTCCTCGATGATCTTGCCAGCGTCCATGAAGATCACCCGGTTGGAGACCTTCTTGGCGAACCCCATCTCGTGGGTCACCACCATCATGGTCATGCCTTCCTGGGCCAGCTTGACCATCACGTCGAGCACCTCGCCGACCATTTCCGGGTCGAGCGCCGATGTGGGTTCGTCAAACAGCATCACGATCGGGTCCATGCTCAGCGCCCGCGCGATGGCCACACGCTGCTGCTGCCCGCCCGGCCCCGTCCTCTCCAGCGCGATACGGATGGATGCCTCCGTCCTGCCGGCCGTCGCGTGCTTCATGGCGTTGGTCAGGCCCTCCACCGCGACCAGGGCGGCGTAGAGGGCGGTCTTGACGTCCAGGCGGACGGGCTCCGCGCGGATTTCGAGGACGGCGCGGCAGCCGGGCTTCTCCAGGGTCTCGAAGAAGTCGAGGAGGACCGCGTCCAGGTACTCGTCCGCGCGGACCCAGCGGGCGGAGGGGCCGCGGTAGAGGGCCTCGTGGAGGGCGACGAAGGAACGTATCCTGCCGCCGAGGTCCTCCAGGTCCTCACGGTGCTCGCGGGAACCCGCGCGTTCCTTCTGGAGTTCGATGACGCCCAGGACCATGGCCAGGTTGTTCTTGACGCGGTGGTCGATCTCCTTCATCAGGAAGACCTTCTCCGCCAGCGCCCTCCGCAGCTCCTCTTCCGATTCCCGCCTTTTTTCCACCTCCGCGCGCGCCGCGCGGACGCGGAGGGACACCTCGGTCCTGTCCTCCACGGAAAGGAGGATCCTGCGGTCGTCCCCGTCCTCCGCGTTCCCGCGGGCCGCTGGATCGGAGAAGGTCGTGGCGGTCACGTGCTGGACGCGCTCGCCCCGCGCCGGATCCCGGTGCGGGAAGAGGCAGCCGTTGAGCTGGTAGGAGAAGATGACCGGAGGACCCCCTTCCAGGAGGAGGTCCAGGCGGGACCGGTAGCGGGGGTCGGCGAAGCGGGGGTAGAGGCCGTCGAGGGCCCGCCCTTCGGCTTCGGCCTTGCCGACGCCCGTCCAGTCCTCCATGCAGGCGTTCCATGCCAGGACGCGCAGGTCCCTTCCCAGGACGGCGATGCCCAGGGGCACGTGGTCCAGGATTCCGAAGGCTCCCGTCACGCGCAATCCCCCGCGTAGGCCGCGGCGGCGGCCCGCAGCCTGTCGAAAGACTCAAGGGTGAAGTACAGGACGATGGTCCCCGCGATGCTGAGGGCTTCGACCTCGAAGTCCGTCTCCACGAGGAGGACGACTTGGGGCTCGGCGGGGAAGGCGGCGGCGCCTTCGCGGTAGAAGGGCACTGAATACGACAGCGCGAAGCCCAGCTCGTTGGACAGGGTCCCCATGACGGCGTTGATGACGATGTTCCCGATCTCGCAGAGGGTGCCCGAGCGGACGGAGTCCAGGCCCTCCTCGGCCACCGTCTCCTCCCCGACAAGGCAGTCCACGAGCCGGCCCGCGTCCCCCGCCGCGAACACCAGCTCCACCGATCCCTTGACCGAACCGGAGTACGACATCTCCACCGCGGCGACGGGCCCGCCTTCCGCGCCCGCGGGGGCGAAGCTTTCCGTCCGCGCGTCCACGAAGCGGACGACGGGGGCGGACAGGCGGATATGGGAGCCCAGCATCGCGTTCAGGACCTCGGCCGCCTTGCCGATCCCCAGGCTGGCCAGCTCGCCGAAGGCGTCCAGGAAGGCCGCGTCCGTCACGGCCGGCCCGCCGCCAGGGCCGCTTCGACGGCGGCGGCGAGCTCGTCCTTGCGCGGGGGCTTGCGGACCAGCGCGGCCGCGCCCGCGGCTTCGGCCCGGATGCGGGTGCTGTCCTGGATGTCGGCGGAGACCACGATCACGGGCAGGGCGGGGCGG
>CAYRBG010000204.1:0-5422 GCA_964422355.1 uncultured Sphaerotilus sp.
GCAATCTTGGACTTGATGTCGCCCAACATCGCCAAGGCCATCTCCCGGCCGGCCTGAATGGACCGCTTGCGCGCCGCAAAGTCGGCACTCGAAATGCCCGTCAGGCGAGGCCGAACGACGATGTCGGCTTCCTTGAGCTCGAAGTTGTTGATGCTGCGCCCCATGATCGAGAAGGTCTGCAGCAGCACGCGCATCGCGTCACCGGTGGCTGCCCCTTCGGGCGGAGAAGAAATGTCCACGGCGATGACCAGCTCCGCGCCCATCTGCTTCGCATAGCGCACCGGCACCGGCGCCACCAGGCCGCCGTCGACGTACTCGCGCTCGCCGATCTTCACCGGCTGGAACACCGCAGGCACCGAGCTGGAGGCACGCACAGCCGTGCCCACATCGCCGCGCTGAAAAAGAATGGGGGAACCGTCGGCCAGGTCGGTGGCGACGATGCCCAGAGGCAGGCGCATGCTCTCGATGGCCTTGCCGCCGGTGTTCTGGCGCACGTACTTGGCCAGCGCCTCGCCGCGGATCATGCCTCGGGTCGGAAAGGCCCAGTCGGTGATCGAAGATTCGTCCATGGTGTCGGCCAGACGCTCCAGGGCGCGCCCATCGTGCCCACTGGCATACAGAGCCGCCACCAGACTGCCCGCCGAAGTGCCGACCACCAGATCCGGCTTGATGCCATGCTCTTCCAACACTTCGATCACACCGATGTGGGCAAAACCGCGCGCGGCCCCGCCCCCCAACGCCAGGCCAATGCGCGGAGGCTTGGGCGCCTTGACGGGCGCCGCGGCAACGGGAACAGGTGCGGTGCCATTCACAGGCCCCTGAGGGGCGGTCTGGCATCCCGCCAGGGCCCAAACGATCGAAGCCGCGACAGCGGCCCCCGACAAACGACGAATCAGCATGGGGCAGAATTCTACGGACCCGCTGGAAACGGCCCGATCCACGCCTCTGGGAGACCTCATGACCGCCGCCATCGACTTCTACTTCGACTTCTCGTCCCCCTACGGCTACTTCGCCAGCACGCGCATCGACGAACTGGCGAGCCGCTATGGCCGCGACGTCGAGTGGCACCCGATCCTGCTGGGTGTCATGTACAAGAGCACCGGGGCCGTGCCGCTGCCGCAAGTGCCGCTCAAGGGCGACTACGCGCTCAAGGACATGGTGCGGACCGCCCGTTTCCACGGCATCGACTACCAGCACCCCCACGCTTTTCCCGTGGCGACCCAGGCCGCTGCGCGCGCCATGCTGTGGGTGCAAAGCAAGAGCGGCGATGACCGTGCCATCGAGTTCGCCAAGACACTGTTCCGTGCCTACTTTGTGGAAGGCCGCAACATCGGTGACCCGGAAGTCGTCAGCACCATCGGCGGCGAAATGGGCCTGGACCGCGCCGAGGTCTACGCAGGGCTCAACAGCATGGCGGTGAAGGAGCAACTGCGCGCCGAAAACGACCTCGCCATGGCCAAGGGCGTGTTCGGCTCACCGTACGTCATCGTCGACGGCGAGCCGTTCTGGGGGTTTGACCGGTTTGACCAGGTGGAAGCCTGGCTGCGCGACGGAAAGATCTGACCCCACGCCGCTGGGCACCAGACGGTGCCCGCACCAGTTCAGGCCGGGGCCGGCATGCGCCCACCGTCCAAGCCCTTGGGCTCGGCGTGGACAGCCGAGGGCCTCACCCACTGCATCAGTGCGGCGGCGTCCAGGTGCCGAGCCAGTGCGTTGGCGTCCGGCGGATCCATGTGGGGCAACACGCCCAGGCAGGGCACGCCCCAGCGTTCGCGGAACTGCGTTTCCAGGGCCTCGATGTTGTCGCGTTGATCGGCCCAGTCCGACTTGACGCTGTTGCCGATCCAACCGACCAGGCTCAAGCCCCGGTTCCACACCGCCTCGGCCGTGAGCAGCGCGTGGTTGATGCAGCCCAGGCGCAGGCCGACCACCAACACCACGGGCAGACGCAGCACCACGGCCAGATCGGCCGTGTCGAACGCGTCCGGACCGTCCGGCTTGAGCGGCACACAGAATCCGCCCACCCCTTCAACCACCACCACGTCGGCCAGCGTGGCCAGGTGATCGGCTCCGCGAACCAGGGAGGCCAACTCAAGCGCCCGTCCTTCGCGACGAGCGGCCATGTGGGGCGCACAAGGTGCCCTGAACACACACGGCCCCACCGCCTCCAGCGGCACCTCGACGGAACTGGCCCGCTGCAGGCGCAGCACGTCGTCATTGACCCAACGGCCGTCGATGCACTGCGCACCGGCCGCCACCGGCTTGTAGCCGACGGCTCGGCAACCCTGCCCGGCCAAGGCGCGCAGCACCGCGGCGGTGGTTTCCGTCTTGCCGACGTCGGTGTCCGTTCCGGTGACGAACAGGCCTTTCCAGCGTGGATTCATGGTCCCTCCTTCGTGTCGTCCGGACCAGAGGCGGATGCACCCCGGACCGGTTCCCCCGAGGCGGCTTCTTCAAGCCCCTCCAGCAATCGATCGATGTCCGAGCGGGCATGCGCCGCACTCAAGGTGATGCGCAGCCGTGCTGTCCCTGCCGGCACGGTGGGCGGGCGGATGGCCGGCACCCACAGCCCCCGCGCCATCAGCGCCTCGCTCACCGCGAGGGCCGCGTGGTTGTCGCCAATGCACAAGGGCTGGATCGCCGTCATCGACGGCATCAGGGACCAGTCGAGCCCCGGCCGCGCGGACAGCAGCGACTCCACCCCGGACCGAAGGTGCGCGATCAAGTCGTTCAGGTGCGCCCGCCGCCGATCCCCCTCCTCGCCCCGTGCCAGAGCCACGGCCGTGGTCGTGGCGTGCGCCAGGGCGGGCGACGACGCGGTGGTGTAGATGTAGGCGCGACCGGCCTGGATCAGCCACTCCACCACCGTCGGATGCGCGGCCACGAAGGCCCCCGACGTGCCCACGGCCTTGCCCAAGGTCCCCATCAGGATGAGCCGCTCACTGCGCAGCCCGAAATGCGCGGCACTGCCCTGCCCCTGCGGTCCCAGCACGCCAAGCCCATGGGCATCGTCCACCACCAACCAGGCATCAAAGCGAACGGCCAAAGCCAGCAGCTCATCGAGCGGCACCAGATCGCCATCCATGCTGAACACGGCGTCCGTGACGATCAGCTTCAGGGGCGACGGACACGCAGCCAACAGCGCCTCCAGCCGGTCCAGCCGGGCGTGCGGGTACCGCTGCACCTGAGCCCGCGCGAGCAGCGCCCCGTCGATCAGGGACGCATGGTTGAGCCGGTCTGTGAACAGCGTCGCCGACTCGTCACCCAACGCCGTCAGCAGGGCCAGATTGGCCTGAAAGCCGCTGGAGAAGCCCAGCACGTCACAAGAAGGGAACGCGGGCGACACCCAGTCCGCCAGCGCCTGTTCCAAGGCCTCGTGGGCAATGCCGTGGCCACTGACCAGGTGCGACGCTCCGCTGCCGCAGCCGTGCAGGCAAGCACCCTCGGCCAGCGCCTCGATCACCTGGGGATGGGACGCCAGACCCAGATAGTCGTTGCTGCAGAACGCCAGCAGCGGACGGGCCACGACATCACCCTGAGCCACCGTCACATGCGGATGGCAGGGCGAATGCGTCACGCGCCGGCGGCGCAACAGGCCCGCCGCCTCACGCTCACGCAGTTGACGGGTCAGATGCTCGATCAGCATGGCTGCGTTCTGAGTTCAACGGAGACTGATCGGCCGGGCCCACCACCTCGTCGAGGCAAGCCATCACGCGCTGGGCCAACCAGTCGGCAAGGTCCCGGTCGATCACATAAGGCGGCAAGACGTACACCGTCCGGCCGATGGGACGGATCAGCAATTCCTGCCTCCGGCCGGCCACATGGAAGCGCTCGGCAAAACGCTCCACCAGCCAAGGCTCGCGCAGGTCGCAGGCCCACATCAAGCCCCGTTGGCGCACGTGCGCCACACGCGGGTCGGTCTCGAATCGGGCGAAAGCCTCGGCCAGCCATTGGGCGCGCTGCCGATTGACGTTCAGCACGTCGTCCTGCTCGAACCGATCCAGCACCGCCAATGCCGCGGCACACGCCAGCGCATTGCCGGTGTAGGAATGGGAATGCAGGAAACCGCGCGCCACGTCGTCGTCGAGAAACGCCTCGTAGACCGCATCCCGGCACATCACCAGCGACAGCGGCAACAGCCCCCCGCTGATGCCTTTGGAGAGGCACACCAGGTCGGGCCAGATGGGGGCCTGCCCCGCTTCGGCCGCCTGCTCGAAGGCGAAGAAGGTGCCGGTGCGCCCGCAACCCACGGCGATCTCGTCGGCGATCAGGTGCACCTCGAACTCGTCGCACAGGGCCCGCAGGCCGCGCAGATAGGCCGGGTCGTGCATGGCCATGCCGCACGCCCCCTGCACCAACGGCTCGACGATGAAGGCCGCAATCTGCCCGCCTTGGGATTCAAACAACCGGCGCACATCGGCGAGAGCACGACAGGCCACGTCGGTGGCCGTTTCTCCAGGACCGGCCTGACGCGCATCCGGGGACTCGACCTGATGCGTGCGCAGCAGCAGCGGATCGTAGGCGTCGCGGAAGACCTGCACATCGGTCACGGCCAGCGCACCAATGGTTTCGCCGTGATAACCATTGCGCACGCAGACGAACTCCCGCTTCTCGGGCCGCCCCACGTTGCGCCAGTGGTGAAAACTCATCTTCAGCGCGATCTCGACGGCCGACGCACCGTCGCTCGCAAAAAACACGTGTCCAAGGACGCCGCCGGTCAGCGCAGACAGGCGCTCGGCCAGCCGCACCGCCGGCTCGTGTGTGCAGCCCGCCAGCATGACGTGCGGCAAGCGATCAAGCTGGGCCTTCACGGCTGCATTGAGCTGCGGATCGGCATGCCCGAACAGATTGACCCACCACGAGCTGGTGGCATCGAAATAGCGGTGACCTTCCTCGTCGATCAGCCAGGGGCCACGACCCTCACGGATGGGCACGGGCGGCACGGCATCCAGGCGCTGCATCTGCGTGCAGGGGTGCCACACGCTGCGTCGGCTGCGCGCCTGCCACTGGGCATTCAGGCCTTCGATCGGGCGTTCGGGATCGCTCACGTTCACTCTCAAGGGACAAAAAGAAAATCGGACTCGGCACACGACAAGGCCCGGATGCCCCACCTCGCGGTACGGCATCCGGGCCTCGATTCGTGCCCGAAGGCGTCGCGATTATCCGAGCGCCGCGATCACTTCCGGCGGTGCCTGCACCAGCTCGATCAGCACCCCTTCACCGCCCACCGGGAACTCGTCGTTCGCCTTGGGGTGGATGAAGCAGATGTCGTAGCCGGCCGCACCCGGGCGGATGCCGCCCGGGGCGAAACGCACGCCGTTGGCCGTCATCCACTCCACGGCCTTGGGCAGGTCGTCCACCCACAGACCGACGTGGTTGAGCGGCGTGGCGTGCACGGCCGGCTTCTTCTCGGGGTCCAGCG
>CAYRBG010000205.1:0-5411 GCA_964422355.1 uncultured Sphaerotilus sp.
CCGGGAGACGACCATGAAACGCCTGACCATGTCCCTGGACGACGACCTGGCCGATGCCTTCGAGCAACTGGTGGTCGATCGGGGGTACGAGAACCGTTCGGAGGCCTTTCGCGACCTGCTGCGCCAGGACCTGGGCGCTCGCCGCCTGGACGAGCACCCCGATGCGCCCTGCGTCGCCACGTTGAGCTACGTCTACGACCACCATCAGCGCCAACTGGCGATGCGCCTGAACGACCTGCAGCACGACCACCACGAGCTGACCGTGTCCACCATGCACGCCCACCTGGACCACGGCCACTGCCTGGAAACCGTCATCCTGCGCGGTCGCACGGACGAGGTCCGCCACTTTGCTCAGCACGTCATGGCCCAGCCCGGTGTGAGTCACGGCAGCCTGCACCTCATCCCGATGGCGCACGATCACGCGCACGGGCATGCGCACCTGAAGCCGGCGACAGCATGAGTCTGCGGGGACGGGTCATGTGTCCGTTCCCCTGCCAGACCAAACTGTTCAGCTCAGTTGGGGCAGACGCGCTCGCCGGTCGATGAGCGGGTGAAGCACAGGTCATCCCTCTTCGGCGCGGGTGAGGTCAAGTCCGGTTTGGACTTGCGCGCCTTGTCCTGCCTGTCCTTGTCCCATGCGGACATGGCTTCGCGGTGCTTCTTCTCGCAGTCGGCCCGGGCCTCGGACGAGGGCAGCTTGTTGCAGGCGTCACTGGCGCGGTAGAGGGCGCTCTCCCCCGCACAGGCGGTGAGAGTCAAGCCGGACATGACAAGTCCGATGAGGACACAGCGGGTGTTCATGATGTCGAGTCCTGGCACAAGGGTCGGGAACGAGGGCTGCGGGCAGCGCCTTGGTTCGCGGGATTGTCACCCGACAGGTGGGCCAGCGAGAAATGCACCTCGGGGCCCGGCTTCTGCGCTCAACGATCGGTGGAAGTGCTTTGATAAATTCCAGGTGTGATGAATAATAAATTCGTCATACAGGCGCATCACTCCCATGCACTCCCTCCCTACCGAATGGTCAGCCCTTTGCTTGGCGGTCTTCCTGCTGGGCCTGCGTCATGGCCTGGATGCGGACCATCTGGCCGCCATTGACGGCTTGACGCGCCTGGGGGCACGGGCCACGGGGCGGGTGTCGCGCTGGGCCGGGGTGTGGTTTTCTCTCGGCCATGGGGCCATCGTGATGGCCATCGCCGTGGGTGTGGGTTGGCTGGGGGGACGCTGGGCGCCGCCGGCTTGGTTCGACACGCTGGGTGCTGCGATTTCGATCGGCTTCCTGCTGCTGATCGGCTTTGTGAACCTGCGGGCGGTGCTGCGCGCGACGCCGGGTGAGCAGGTGGGGCTGGTGGGCGTGCGTGGACGGCTGGTGACTGGGCTGCTGCGTCTGGCGGGTCAGGCCCCCGGTGCCGCGGCAGTGACCGGCGTGGGGGCGCTGTTCGCGCTGTCGTTCGATACCCTGAGCCAGTCGGCCTTGTTCGGCGCGCTGGCGCTGTCTTACGGAGGGCCGCAGTACGGCTTGGTGCTGGGGGCACTGTTCGTGTCCGGCATGCTGGCTGCCGACGGCGTCAACGGCTGGTGGATGTCGACGCTGATTCGCAGGGCCGACAAGGTGGCGGCCATGGCCTCGCGGGTGATGACCGCGGCGGTCGCCTGCGTGAGCCTTGGCATTGCGGCGGTGGGCCTGGCCCGCCTGTCGTCCGAGCACGTGTCCGGCTGGTGGGAGGGCAAGGAGCTGGCGCTGAGCCTGTCGGTCCTGGCCTTTGTGGTGGTCAGCTATGCCGCGGCAGTTCGGATGGGGCGGCCTGCCGCAGTGCCGGTGCACCAGTCTTGCCCCGAGTCGCACCGATTTTCCAGGGGCTGAGTTCATGGTGTGCCTGCTTGGCGCGCACGCATCCCTGATGCGTCGAGAGGATCAGGTGTGCCTGCGCCCCGTGGTGGTGGCCGTGCTTCTGGCTGCCGCAGGTGGGTCTGCGGCCTGGGCGCAGTCGGGTGGGGCGGGGCGCGACGCCCAGGCGACCGCTGCAGATCCCGCGTGGGAGCCGGTGCCGGGGGCGTCCGTGGCCTTGGCGCCGGTACTCATCACCGGTCGACACTACGACAACGCGGTGGGCAGCAGCGATGCGGCCTCTCAGGGCATGGTGCGCGCCGAGTTGCTCAAGAGCCGGCCGGCGCAGCGTCCCGGCGAGGTGCTGGAATTTGTGCCCGGCGTCATCGTCACGCAGCACTCTGGCGACGGCAAGGCCAACCAGTACTTCCTGCGCGGTTTCAACCTGGACCACGGCACGGACTTCGCGACCACGGTGCAGGGAGTGCCGGTCAACATGCCGACGAATGCCCACGGGCACGGTTATTCGGATCTCAACTTTCTCATCCCCGAGCTGGTGGACCGCATTTCCTACCGCAAGGGTCCGTACTTCGCCACGCACGGTGACTTTGCGGCGGCCGGTGCTGCGGACATCGCCTATCAGACCCGCGTCGACGCGCCTTTCGCTCAGGTCACGCTGGGGGGCCACGGATATCGTCGGGGTCTGGCGGCCGGCAGCGCCCAAATCCAGCCCGACCTGGTGCTGACCGGCGCACTGGAGGTCATGCACAACGACGGTCCCTGGACCGTGCCCGAGGGCCTGAAGCGCACCAACGGTCTGCTCAGCCTGGCGCAAGGCACCAAAGCCCAGGGCTGGTCGGCCACGGCCATGGCCTATGACGCCAAGTGGACCTCCACCGACCAGGTGCCCCAGCGCCTGATCGATGCCGGCGTCTACAACGGCCAGCCTTTCGGTCGCTTTGATTCCATTGACGACAGCGATGGCGGTTCCACCCAGCGCTTCAGCCTGTCGGGCGAGTGGCACCAGCGCAGCGACGGCACCGAGACCCTCGTGTCCGGCTACGCCATGCGCTACAGGCTCAAGCTCTACTCCAACTTCACCTACGCGTTGGACCGCCCCGACGCCGGTGACCAGTTCTCGCAGCAGGACGAGCGCACGGTGGTCGGCCTGCAGGCCCGCCGGGCCTGGATGCATGACCTGGCCGGCCTGGACGCCCGAACGGAGCTGGGCGTGCAGGTGCGTCACGACAAGATTCGCGTCGGCCTGTTCGACACCCAGCACCGGCAGATTCTTTCCACCACCCGTGACGACGACGTGAGTCAGACCCAGGCCGGCCTGTACGGGCAGTCGCAGGTGCAGCTGCTGCCGTGGCTGCGCACGGTGGCAGGCGTGCGGCTGGACCGCGCACAGTTCCGCGTCGACAGCCTCAAGGGCGATGAAGTTGCCGTGGCCAACTCCGGTACCGCAAGTGCGTCACAGGTTTCTCCCAAGCTCAGCTTCGTGGCGGGGCCATGGGCGAAGACCGAGTTCTTCGTCAATCTCGGCAAGGGCTTTCACAGCAACGACGCCCGCGGCACGACGACGCGCTTGGACCCGAAGACGGGAGCGTCGGTCGATCCGGTGCCCGGCTTGGTGGCCGCCCGTGGTTGGGAGCTGGGCCTGCGCAGCGAGGCGCTGCCCGACGTGCAGACCTCGCTGGCGCTGTGGCGCCTGAAGTCCAACTCCGAGCTGGTTTATGTGGGTGACGCCGGCACCACCGAGGCCAGCGGTGCGAGCGTGCGCCGCGGTGTCGAATGGAACACACGCTGGACGCCCACCCGCCACCTGCTGTTCGACTTGGATCTGGCCTGGAACCACGCCCGCTACGCCAACGGCGACCGCATCCCGAACGCGGTGGACCAGGTGGGTTCGATGGCTGCGACGCTGCGCCGGATCGGCGCCTGGTCGTCGACGCTGCAGTGGCGCTACCTGGGCTCCGGTGCGCTCATCGAGGACAACAGCGTGCGCTCGACACCCTCGTCCACCTGGAACCTGCGGGTGACGCGCGCCCTGGCCGATCTGGGCTGGAAGGGTTCGGAAGTGACGCTGGATGTCTTCAACCTCGGCAACCGCAAGGTCAACGACATCCAGTACCACTACGCCACGCAGTTGCGCGGCGAGGCCGCGCCGGTGGACGACCGGGTGGTGCACCCGGCCGAGCCGCGGACGCTGCGGCTGACCGTCAAGTTGGCCTGGTGAGCGCTCAGCGCACCCGCATCCCCGGCTGCGCTCCAGGGAAGGGCTCCAGCACGAAGATGCCCGGGTTTTTCTTCTCGTCCGCGTCGCTGGCGGCCAGCACCATGCCTTCGCTGATGCCGAACTTCATCTTGCGCGGCGCCAGGTTGGCCACCATCACGGTCAACTTGCCTTCGAGGTCCTCGGGCTTGTAGGCCGATTTGATGCCGCTGAAGACGTTGCGGGTGCGGCCTTCGCCCACGTCCAGCGTCAGGCGCAGCAGCTTGTCGGAGCCGTCCACATGCTCGGCCTTGACGATCTTGGCGATGCGCAGGTCGACCTTGGTGAAGTCGTCGATCTTGATCTCGGGCGCGATGTCCTCGCCGCCGGGGATGAGCTTTTCGGGCTCGGGGGCGGCAAACAGCTCGTCCAGCAGCTTCGGGTCGACGCGCTGCATCAGGTGCTGGTAGGAGCCGATGGTGTGGGCACCCAGGGCACGCTCGGCCGAGTGGAAGTCCATCGGCTCGACCTGCAGGAAGGCCTCGACCTGGGTGGCCAGCGCCGGCAGCACGGGCTTGAGGTAGATCGTGAGCAGGCGGAAGGCCTCGATGCACACCGAGCACACGTCCTGCAGCACGGCGTCCTGGCCGGCCTGCTTGGCGATCTCCCAGGGCTTGTTGGCGTCCACGTACTCGTTGACGCGGTCGGCCAGCGCCATGATCTCGCGCAGGGCCTTGCCGTACTCGCGCGCTTCGTACAGGCCGCAGACCACGTCGCGGTGGGCGCGCAAGGTGTCGAGCAGCGTGCGACCCTCCACGCCCAGGTCGCCGCTGAGCTTGCCGCCGAAGCGCTTGGCGATGAAGCCCGCCGCGCGCGAGGCGATGTTGATGAACTTGCCGACCAGGTCGCTGTTGACGCGGGCGACGAAGTCCTCGCGGTTGAAGTCGATGTCTTCGACGTGGCTGTTGAGCTTGGCGGCGATGTAGTAGCGCAGCCACTCGGCGTTCATGCCCAGCGAGAGGTACTTGAGCGGGTCCAGGCCGGTGCCGCGGCTCTTGCTCATCTTCTCGCCGTTGTTGACCGTCATGAAGCCGTGCACGAAGACGTTGTCGGGCGTCTTGCGGCCGCTGAAGTGCAGCGTCGCGGGCCAGAACAGGGTGTGGAAGTAGGTGATGTCCTTGCCGATGAAGTGGTACTGCTCCACCTTCGGGTCGGCGATGAATTCGGCGTAGCTGCGCGCGTCGCCGTACTTGGCCTTCGGGCCGCCCTTGTCGAACCAGTTCTTCAGCGAAGCCAGGTAGCCGATGGGAGCGTCCAGCCAGACGTAGAAGTACTTGCCCGGCGCGTCCGGGATCTCGATGCCGAAGTAGG
>CAYRBG010000206.1:0-5409 GCA_964422355.1 uncultured Sphaerotilus sp.
TCCAACGTCACCTTGGCCTGAAACACTTTGTCGTCGAAACCGATGCTCTGCACGCGCCCCACGACCACACCCGCGCTCTTGACCGCCGCCTTGGGCTTGAGGCCTCCGATGTTGTCGAAGTAGGCGCTCACCTGATACGTGGGCTCAAACGACAGGGTCAGCAGGTTGCCGGCCTTGAGCGCCAGAAACACCAGGGCCACCGCGCCGATCAGCACAAACAGGCCCACCCACACGTCATGTCGCGATTTCTGCATGTTGATTCTTCTTTCGCCGCTCAGATCGAGAACATCATTGCCGTGAGGATGAAATCCAGTCCCAGCACGGCCAGGGACGCCATCACCACCGTGCGCGTCGTCGCGCGCGCCACGCCCTCGGGCGTCGGCTGACACAGATAGCCCTGCAGCAGGGCCACGAAGGTCACCGTGAACGCGAACACCACGCTCTTGATCACCCCATTGCCGACATCCTGGAACACGTCCACGCCGCCCTGCATCTGAGACCAGAAGGCGCCCGGATCGACACCGATCAGCACGACGCCGACCACCCAGCCGCCAATGATGCCCACGGCACTGAACACCGACGACAGCAGGGGCATGGCGATCAGCCCGCCCCAGAAGCGCGGCACCAGCACACGCTGCACGGGATCGACGGCCATCATCTCCATCGCGGCGATCTGCTCGCCGGACTTCATCAGGCCGATCTCGGCGGTGAGCGCCGTGCCGGCCCGGCCCGCAAACAGCAGCGCCGTCACCACCGGCCCCAGCTCTCGGACCAGCGACAGTGCCACCATCAGGCCCACCGCCTCGGACGATCCGTAGCGCTGCAGGATGTAGTAGCCCTGCAGCCCCAGCACGAAACCGACAAACAGCCCCGACACCGAGATGATGGCCAGCGACAGGTTGCCCAGGAAGTGGACCTGATCCACCACCAGCCCCGGCCGGCGCAACCCCAGCGGCAGCAGCGCGATCAGGCGAAAGAACAGGCGCGTGGCCCGGCCGACATCCTCGACGAGGCTGCGCGTCGCCGCGCCCAAGCCCTCCAGGCTGAACTTCATGCACGACCTCCCAGGCCCAGGTCCGCAGCCAGTTCGGCCGCTGGGTGGTGAAAACGCACCGGACCATCGGGCGCGGCCGAGACGAACTGGCGCACCAGCGGGTTGTCCGACGCGCGAAGCTCGGCCGGGGTGCCCTGCGCCGCGATGCCGCCGTTGGCGATGAAGACCACGTGGTCGGCGATCGAGAAGGTCTCGTCCACATCGTGCGAAACGACGATGCTGGTCACCCCCAGCGCGTCATTGAGCTCGCGGATGAGGCGGGCCGAAATGCCCATGGAAATCGGGTCCAGACCGGCAAAAGGCTCGTCGTACATGATGAGCTCGGGGTCGAGCGCAATGGCCCGCGCCAGCGCCACGCGCCGGCTCATTCCGCCGGAGATCTCGCTGGGCATCAGGTCGCGGGCACCGCGCAGACCGACCGCCTGCAGCTTCATCAGCACCAGATCGCGGATCATCGCTTCGGACAGATCTGTGTGCTCCCGCAGCGGAAAGGCCACGTTGTCGAACACCGACAGGTCCGTGAACAGGGCGCCGAACTGGAAGAGCATGCCCATGCGGCGACGGGCCGCCATCAGGCCGCGGCGGTCCAGCGAGGCCACATCCGTGCCGTCGAACAAGACCTGGCCCGACTTGGCCTCGATCTGCCGGCCGATCAGGCGCAACACCGTCGTCTTGCCGCCGCCGGACGTGCCCATCAGCGCCACCACGGCGCCGCGCGGCACGCACAGGTCCACATCTTTCAGGATGAGGCGGTCTCCGTAGCCGAAGCTCACGCCGCGCAGTTCAACCAGCGGCGGGGCAGACGAGGAGTTCTGAGCAAGAGCAAAAGGTACAGAAGCCATGCGGTGTAAGCGCCCATCGGGGGCACCGGAGCGGCGATCATAGGGGAAACGAGAAGCACGCCCGGGCGCCGGGACCTTAAGAAAGGCGAAAATCAGAAAGATACATGCAAACTTGTATGTTTATTGATTCACCCTGAAGCGCCCCTCCATGCTCCAAGCCCTTTTGGCCATCGGCTCCGGCGCCGCGCTGGGCGCCATCCTGCGCTGGCTGCTCGCCCTGTGGTTGAACGCCCTGTTCCCGGCCGTCCCGCCAGGCACGCTCGCCGCCAACCTGATCGGCGGCTATCTCATCGGGGTGGCGATGGCCGTCTTCGCGCAGAATCCCCACCTGCCCCCGGAGTGGAGACTGTTTGTGGTCACCGGATTCCTCGGCGGCCTGACCACTTTCTCCACCTTTTCTTCCGAAGTGATCCGGCTGCTGCAGGACGGCCGCTTCGGCTGGGCCATGGCCGCCATCGGCACCCACCTCGCCGGCTCGCTGGCCATGACGGCACTCGGCTTGTTCACCGTGCACGTGCTGCGCCGGGGCTGAAACCCTTTCGACCCTCACCTTTCCTTCTTCCCTGAACCCATGACCACATCCCCCTCAGGGCACTCCCCGGAACCCCCGCGCATGTCGACCGCCCGCACCATCGGCCTCATCCTGTTGGCCACGCTCCTGATCATGGTGCTGGCCCTGGTGGCACCATGGGCGTGGCAGACCTTGAACGGCGGCACAGCCGAATCCTCAAGCCCCGCCGGCCACACACGTCCCTGGGAGATCCAGGTGCACAGCCCCGACCACGTCGAAGTGCTGGGGCTGCACCTCGCGCGCGCCGGCAGCGAGCCGCTGGGCACGCCGCTGGAAGACGCAGCCCACCGCTGGCCTCAGGAAGTGATGGAGATCGCCATCATCCAGTCCGCCGACGGACGGCTGTCCCTGGAAGCGTTTCTGGCCTCGGTCAACGCCGGTCCGCTCCAGGGCAAGCTGGTGCTGACGGCCGGCGTGCCCGCCGACCGCCTGACGCGGTGGGCCGAGCAGGCCGCCAAGGCCACGCCCCAGGTCAGCGGAGCACGGCGCTTCATCCTCCAGGCCGAGGACGCCGCACAGGCCCGTCGCCAGCGCCTGGACGGTCTGGTCTTCCTGCCCGCCGCACGTCTGGACGAAGAAACCCTGGTGCAACGCCTGGGTCGCCCGGCCGAGCGCATCGCCGAGACACCAGCCGACCCGTCAGACAAGGACGCCCCGGCCACCGTGCACCTGCTCTATCCCGACCGCGGACTGGCCGTGGCGGTGGACGCCAAGGGACGCAACCGCGTCGTGATGCAGTACGTCACCCCGTCCGATTTCGAGGCTCGACTGCGTGCACCCCTGCGGGAACAAGTTCACAGCACGGGCGGCGGGGCATCGGCTCCGGTGGCCCAACCCTGACCGGCGGCTCGCTACCATCTCCGCCCGTCCGGGTTCGTCACCCGGCCCCCTCTCCCTCACTTCAGACCACCAGGAGCTCTCAAGATGGCCATGGACGTGATCGACTACGAGATCAAAGGCGCGGAAATGCAGTATGTCGAGGTCGAACTCGACCCCGGCGAGGCGGCGATCGGCGAAGCCGGCAGCCTGATGTTCATGGACGCCGAAATCGACATGGACACCGTGTTCGGAGACGGCAACCGGCAGCAGTCCGGCGGCTTCTTCGGCAAGCTGCTCGGTGCCGGCAAGCGTCTGGTGACCGGCGAGTCTTTGTTCACCACCGTCTACACCAACCAAGGCAGCGGCAAGAAGCGCGTGGCCTTCGCGGCCCCCTACCCCGGCAAGATCCTGCCGATGGATCTGCGCGCCCTGGGCGGCACGCTCATCTGTCAGAAAGACGCCTTCCTGTGCGCGGCACGGGGCGTGTCTCTGGGCATTCACATCCAGCAGAAGCTCTCCACCGGATTCTTCGGCGGCGAAGGCTTCATCATGCAACGCCTGGACGGCGACGGTCTGGCCTTCGTGCATGCGGGAGGCACTGTCGTGCGCCGCGAGCTGCAGCCTGGACAGTCGCTGCTGATCGACACCGGATGCGTGGTGGCCTACACCCCTTCGGTCAACTTCGAGATCCAGTACGTCGGCAAGATCAAGACTGCGCTGTTTGGCGGTGAAGGCGTGTTCCTGGCCCGCGTCACCGGCCCCGGCCAAGTCTGGCTGCAGACCCTGCCGTTCTCGCGGCTGGCCAGCCGCGTGTTTGCCGCCGCACCGCAGACGGGTGGCGGCGGGCGCGAAGAAGGTTCAATGCTTGGCGGGCTGGCCGGAGGATCCCTGCTGGGCGGCCTGCTCGGCGGCGACAACGACGAATAAGAGGCCTCAACGGCGGGGGGAGGGGCGCAAAGAACCCTCCGCCGCTCTTCGAGCTCAGCGCACGACCAGCACGGGCACACTGCTGTGCGTCAGCACCTTCTGGGTCTCACTGCCCAGCAACAGCGCAGCCACACCCCGACGACCATGCGAAGCCATGATGATGAGGTCGCAGCCCGTCTCCTTGGCTCGATCCAGGATGGCCTCCCAAGGATGCAGGGCCTCGACCGCGGCAGCGTCGCACTTCACGCCCGCTTCGGCACACACGGCCTTGAGCTGCTCCAGATGGCCCGTCGCGATGCGGTCCTGGGCGTCAAAAAACTCCTGCGGCGGAATCGGCTGCATTTCCGACACCGCGCTGTAGGGGAAAGGCTCCTTCACCGCCAGCGTGACGATCTCGGCGCCCAGCGTCTTCGCCAGAGTCACCGCCGTCTGCACCGCCTTGCCGGTGATGTCCGAGCCGTCGGTGGGAACCATGATGCGCTTGTACATAGAGACCTCCATCTGCATTCGGGGGATGGCTCCATGATGCGCCCAGACGCGGCTGCGTGCTTGACTACAGTCAATTCGGAGTCGGTCTGAGCGACTGCGCAGCACCCTCCACGAATCGCATCAACCCCGCGCCACCGGCCGTGCCGGATCGCTGCACCATTCGCTCCACGACCCGGGATACAGCGCCGAGCCGCCCAGTCCGGCCGCCTCCATCGCCAGCAGGTTGTGGCAGGCCGTGACGCCGGAGCCGCACTGGTGGACCAGGCTGTCCACGCCTTCGCTCGCCCAGGTCTGAAAGGCCCGGTGCAGGTCTTGCGCCGGCAGGAAGCGTCCGGTGGCCGGGTCCAGGTTGGCGGCAAAGGGTCGGTTGTGGGCGCCGGGGATGTGCCCCGCCACCGGGTCGAGCGGCTCCACGTCTCCGCGGTAGCGCTCCGGCGCACGGGCGTCGAGCACTGTCCAGCGGCCGAAGCCGGCCATCAGGTCGTCGGCGCTCACGGTGCGCATGGCCGGGGCGGCGGACAGGGGATAGGTCTGGCCACTGTCCGCCGGGCGAGGGGTGGCGACCTCTTCCGAGGCCCCACCGGCAGCGACCCACGCAGGCCATCCGCCGTCCAGCACCGCCACGCGGGTGTGCCCGATCCAGCGCAGCATCCACCACAGGCGCGCAGCGAACATGCCGCCTTGCGCGTCGTAGGCCACCACGTCGG
>CAYRBG010000207.1:0-5409 GCA_964422355.1 uncultured Sphaerotilus sp.
CGGAGTTGAAAGTCGAGGGCGGCGGCAGGCATGGTGCGGGGATTGTGCCGCACCCGCTCAGGGGTGCTTTCAGGCGGCCAGGGCTTGTTCGGCCGCCTCTGCAGCGTCCGGTGCATCGGCCAAGTTGGCTTGCCGGAGTCGGTCGGTGCCGCTGGCTACGGAAGGCAGGGTGCGTCCTCCCACACCGCGGGTGCACACGCGCCCGTGAACGACGGTGCCCAGACCGATGGTAACGACCGGGGCATCGATCTCCACGGGGTGTCCTGCGCTGCCCACCACGCAGCCAGGACCCAAGTGGATGGCGGTTTCCGACCTCAGCGAGCCGCCAAGTTGCGTGCCGCCGCTGACGCGCAGATCTTGTCCGCAGGAGATGTCGCCCATCAACAGCGTACCGGCTTCGAGCAGGACGCTGCCAGCGGCCTCGATCGAGCCGATGGCCCGGCAACCTTCGGCAATGTGCAGGTCGCCCGGGCATACCAGCCGGCCTTCCCAGGCGTGGTTGGACTGGATGTCGGCCCGGGCGTCCTGCGCCTGGAACACGCCGGCCGCGGACGTGGCTTGCCAGCGTGAGGCCGGAAGGCCGAACACCCATTCCGGCATGGCCCAACCAGAGGTTCCTTCCACGGCGGTGGTGTTCAGACCCAGGATGTCCCGCGTGGCGGCCGACGGGACAGCCGCGGCTTCCGCGGAGGTTCGGACCCGCGTCCCGCTGCGGCGATGCCAGTCCACCCAGTGGCGGGCGATGCTGACCCGGCCGTGCAGCACGACGCCCTTGGCCATTTCCAGTTGCGCCACGCGCAGCGTGACCGGCAGCTCGGGCGAGCCGATGACGCAGCCGGGGCCGATGGTCAGCAGGGCATCCGATTGGATGTCACCAGTGATCTGGCAGCCCGGAGACAGGAAGATCTCCCCGTAGGCCGACAAGGAGCCTTCCACGCAGCAACCGGCCTGCAGGGTCAGGTCGCCGTGGCAGCGGACGTGGCCACGAACCATGCAGCCTTCGCCCAGCCGCAGGTCACTGCGGGAGATGAGGTCGCCCTCCCATTGGCGCAGCGGCGTGATCTGCAGCGGGGCCAGGGTGTGGCCCCGCTGGCTGCGGGTGTCCCAGTAGACCCCTTCTGCTTCGGTCAGCGGCCGGGCGGGGCCCACCAAAAGTGTGCCGGCGCGGTCCATGCGGTCGACCGTGCGTATGACCGGAGCGTCCAGGCCATGGAAGCACACCCCTGGGGCCAGATGCAGCTGGGTCTCGGCATGAACGGTGCCTCCGATCTCGGCACCATCCGCGATATCGATGCAGTCGGCATGGGCCCATTGCACAATGTGGGTCTCGGGAGCCACATTCAGGGTGCCGTCGGCCATCAGTGCAAAGTGACGGCGCCCCGGCTGGGTGCGCAGATTGCCGGTGGACACGACTTCGGCGTCGAAGTCCATGGCGCCAGGCAGGGTGCAGTTGCCGTCGACGTACCAGACGCGTTCACTGTGACCGGCTCTGCGCTCCTCGGCTTCGAGGGGCCAAGGGTGCTTCAGATCTTCGGGGCTGAGCACCGACAAGCGCCTCAGTCCGAGCGATGCTCGCCCATGTTCGACAGCATCTGACAGGCGCCGACGGAAACCCCGGGCGTCCCCGTGCGGCGTTGCCTGAGTCGAGGCGGCGGGTGAGGAAGAGGCCGCCGCGGCGGCACCATGACCCATCTTGCGGCGCAGCCACAGGCCGGCCGGAATCATGGGGATCAGCAAGGCGGTAACGGTCAGGAGCGTTTGGGCCATGGCGT
This sequence comes from uncultured Sphaerotilus sp., assembly GCA_964422355.1. GTDB lineage: Bacteria > Pseudomonadota > Gammaproteobacteria > Burkholderiales > Burkholderiaceae_C > Sphaerotilus. The sequence goes on from CAYRBG010000207.1 coordinate 1,773, forward strand.
TCTCGGTCAGGCGGCGACGCTCCTTGAGGGCCCTGCCTGGATCCACCGAAGGTGACGCCAGGCAGGACACAGGAGAGTTCGACGCTATTTGTTATCAGATGTAACAATAGTATCAAACATGATGTACTTTGCGCGTTAGGGAATGTGCCATCACCCCCTTAGGGGTGGATTGTCTGTTTTGTGCCACTTGAACGCGGGGGGTCTCCGGCCCCCGGGGTCATTTGGTCGTGGGGGTCAGGGTTGCGACGGGCCGAACTGCTCCCACGCGGCAATGGCTTCGGCCGCATACATCAGCGACGGTCCTCCCCCCATATAGACGGCCACCGCGAGTGTTTCTTCCAGTTCCTGGGGGGTGGCACCCAGTCGGATCAGTGCCTTGACGTGAAAACCGATGCACCCGGCGCAGCGTTGACTCACGCCGATGGCGAGCGCGATGAGTTCCTTCTGCTTTTCAGACAACGCGCCTTCGGACATGGCGGCCTTGGCCATGGCGCTGAAGCCCTGCATCGTGCCCGACTGGTTCTTGCGGAACGCCGTCAGGTTGCGCGTGATGTTCTGGGTGAGTTCGGGGTAAGGGGTTTGGCTCATGATGCACCTCGTATACCTATGTGGGTATCTGATTGTGGCACCAGGCGTTGACCCGTGCGGCGCAGTTGGTGTTTGAAGGGAACCGCGACAGCGGGCCGACGGGATCACCGTCGATCCGGTAGGCTCGCTGACCGCCTGCCCCGTCTGTTGCGCTTACCTGAAGGTTGCCGCCGTGTTTGCTTGGTTTGAACGCCTGGTTGATCCCTATCCCGATGAAGTTCCCTCATCCCCGCCGACGGGGCTGGGGGCCTTTCTGTGGTTTTGCACCCGAGGTGTCCGGCGTTACGTGGCGGTCATGACGCTGTGCACGGCCGCCATCGGTGCCTTTGAGGCGGTGTTGTTCGGGGTGCTGGGGCGCATGGTCGATTGGCTGGCGGCGACGCCGCGCGAGCAGTTGTGGAGCGAGCGGGGTGGCACCCTGCTGGGTCTGGCGACGCTCCTGCTGCTCAGCCCGCTGGTCGTGACCCTGCAGACCACGCTCAAGCACCAGACGCTCGCGGGCAACTTTCCGATGCGGCTGCGCTGGAACTTCCACCGCCTGATGCTCGGCCAGAGCATGAGCTTCTACCAGGATGAGTTTGCCGGCCGGGTGGCTGCGAAGGTGATGCAGACCGCATTGGCGGTGCGCGACACGGTGCTGATCCTCACCGACATCCTGGTGTTCGTGTTCATCTACTTCATCACGATGACCATCGTTGCGGGTGGGCTTGATCTCCGTCTGCTGCTGCCCTTCGTGGGTTGGTTCGTCTGCTATCTGAGCGCGCTCTGGTTTTTTGTGCCCCGCCTGGGGCGCATCTCCAAGGATCAGGCCGACGCCCGATCGTTGATGACCGGTCGCATCACTGACGCCTACACCAACATCGCCACCGTCAAGCTGTTCTCGCACGCGCATCGCGAGGCCGCCTACGCCCGCTCGGCGATGCGTGACTTCATGGTCACGGCCTACGCGCAGATGCGCTATGTCAGCGGCTTTGAGATCACCAACCACACCTTGAACATGCTGCTGGTGCTCGCCACGGCGGGCTCCACGGTGTGGTTGTGGATGCAAGGGGAAGTGGGGGCGGGCGCCATTGCCGCAGCCACGGCCATGGCCCTGCGGCTGAACGGCATTTCGCACTGGGTGATGTGGGAGGTGACGATGCTGTTCGAGCACATCGGCACCGTGCAGGACGGCTTGGCCACGCTGTCCCGGCCCCACACGGTGCTGGATCGGCCGCAGGCCCCGCCGCTGCAGGTCACGCGCGGCGAAATCCGCTTCGAGGATGTGACCTTTGCCTACGGCGGCGTGCGCCCGGTCATCGAACATCTGAACCTGACGATCCGTCCGGGCGAGAAGATCGGCCTGGTGGGGCGCTCCGGCGCGGGCAAGTCGACCATCGTCAATTTGCTGCTGCGCTTTCACGACGTGGAGGGGGGGCGCATCCGGATCGATGGTCAGAACCTGGCCGAGGTGCAGCAGGACAGCCTGCGCGCACAGATCGGCATGGTCACGCAGGACACGTCGCTGCTGCATCGCTCGGTGCGTGAGAACATCCTTTACGGCCGTCCGGATGCGGGAGATGCAGAGATGGTCGCTGCTGCGCGCAAAGCGCAGGCGCACGAGTTCATCCAGACCCTGTCGGATCCTTCCGGGCGTACCGGTTACGACGCGCATGTGGGCGAGCGGGGTGTCAAGCTCTCAGGTGGTCAGCGTCAGCGCGTGGCGATCGCGCGGGTGATGCTCAAGGACGCCCCCATCCTGCTGCTGGATGAGGCCACCAGCGCGCTCGACAGCGAGGTCGAGGTGGCCATCCAGTCCAGCCTGAACGACCTGATGGAGGGCAAGACCGTGGTGGCGATTGCCCACCGCCTGTCGACCATCGCCGCCATGGACCGCCTCATCGTGCTGGACAAGGGACGCATCGTCGAAGAGGGCACGCATGCGGATCTGCTGGCCCAAGGCGGCCTCTACGCGCGTCTGTGGGCGCACCAGAGCGGTGGTTTTTTGGTCGAAGCCGACGAATAGGTCCGGAAAGCACGCAGTCCACCCCCGAAACGGAGGAATCGGCTTGTAAACTGCCTGCTTTTCCAGGTTTTGCTTGATCCATGTCTGCTCCGAACGCGGGAAACGCCCCGGCCATCTTTGATCTGCGCAGCGCCTCGGTGCCCATGCTGGCCCTGGTGCTCAAGACCACCGACATGGCGGAGCTGGCCAGGGAGCTGAATCAGCGCTTCGGCACCACGCCCGACCTGTTTGCCGGTGAGCCGGTGGTGATCGACCTCTCGCAGGTGGCCGACGCCTCCAAGTCCATCGATTGGGCGCGCTGCCTGGAGCTGCTGCGCAGCCACAAGATGGCGCCGATGGCGGTCAAGGGCGGCCGGCCGGAACAACAGGCCGAAGCCCTGGCCGCAGGCCTCCCCACCGCCGCCGACGACGCCAACCTGCTGCCCGTCCCCAAGCCGGAAACCGTGGTGCGCACGGTGGTCCAGGTGCAGGAAGTGGAGCGTGAAGTGGTCCGCGAGGTGGTGGCGGCAGGGGACACCGTGGTCATCGACAAGCCGCTGCGCTCGGGCCAACAGGTCTATGCCCGCGGCGGGGATCTCGTGGTGCTGGCGCAAGTGAACTACGGCGCCGAAGTGATCGCCGATGGCAGCGTGCACGTCTACGCTCCGTTGCGCGGCAAGGCCATTGCCGGTGCGCGCGGCAACACGACGGCACGCATCTTCTCGACCTGCATGGAGCCCGACCTGATTGCCATCGCAGGCATCTACCGCACCACCGAAAGCCCGCTGCCCACTGAGGTGCTCGGCAAGCCGGCCCAGATCCGGCTTGAAGGCGAGAAGCTGGTGGTGGAACCGCTCAAGATCTGATTCCAAGAAATTCGCAACGCGAAAGGACAAGCACAGATGACCAAGATCGTCGTCGTCACCTCGGGCAAGGGCGGGGTGGGCAAGACCACCACCAGCGCGAGTTTCGCTTCAGGGTTGGCCCTGCGCGGCTTCAAGACCGCCGTGATCGACTTCGATGTCGGTCTGCGCAACCTCGACCTGATCATGGGCTGCGAGCGTC
>CAYRBG010000208.1:0-5408 GCA_964422355.1 uncultured Sphaerotilus sp.
TGGACGGCAAGCCGCACAGCATCGACACCGTCGTGCTGTCCACGCAGCACAGCCCCGACCAGTCCGAGACCGCCACGAAGATGAAGGACAGCTTCATCGAGGCCGTGGTCGAAGAGATCATCAAGCCGGTGCTGCCCAAGGAGTGGCTGGTTGACACCAAGTACCTGATCAACCCGACCGGCCGTTTCGTCATCGGCGGCCCGCAGGGTGATTGCGGCCTGACCGGCCGCAAGATCATCGTCGACACCTACGGCGGTGCCTGCCCGCACGGTGGCGGCGCCTTCTCGGGCAAGGATCCGACCAAGGTGGACCGCTCGGCAGCGTACGCTGCGCGCTACGTGGCCAAGAACATCGTGGCGGCCGGTCTGGCCAAGCAGTGCCAGATCCAGGTGGCGTATGCCATCGGCGTGGCCCACCCGATGAACGTGACGGTCTACACCGAAGGCACGGGCGTGATCCCCGACGCCGAGATCGCCAAGCTGGTCAACGCGCACTTCGACCTGCGCCCCAAGGGCATCATCCAGATGCTGGACCTGCTGCGGCCGATCTATTCGAAGACGGCGGCGTACGGCCACTTTGGGCGCGACGAGCCGGAGTTCAGCTGGGAGCGGACGGACAAGGCGCAGGTGCTGCGCGCGGCGGCCGGCCTCTCATGATCTGAGTCTGTGAACTGAGCTGAAGCCAACCCGCCGAGGGCATTCCCGGCGGGTTTTTCTTTGTGTGCTTGCGAGCGAGGGTTTTCCCAGTGCAGCCGTCGGTCAACGGCGGAGCCTCGCGATGGCGAGGTGCGGTTCTCTTAGGCTGTGACCCGTTGCACCAAATGCTCTGACCCACGAGGGAATGCATGCCCCGCTTGCTCAACGCCCATCTCCACCCCACCCAAGTGCCTTCGCGGGTCGACCTCCAGGCCGCCATCCGCCACCTGGGCTTCAAACTGGTGGTCGAGGATGCCTACGCGCCGCTGATGGATGGGGGCTACGTGCCTTGTACCCTGGAAGGCGAGGACGCCGGGGTCTACGTGAAGTTCGAGCAGGGAGTGGCTCGCCCGGAGTCGGTGGCGCCTGAGGTGTGGGCCGACCGGACGGTGCTGCTGCAACTGCGCTGGGGCGGGGATCCGCGCGAGCACCTGACGGCTTGTGTGTGGGCCGTGGCGCTGGCGACGGATTTCGGCGCGCTGCTGCGCGATCCGGACGACGGCAGCGAGGTGCCGTCGGACCGCCTGCTCAAGAAGGCCAAGCAGTTGCGCGACGAGAATTTCTGACAGGTTCGACGCTCACCGATCCCGCTCGGGGGGCGGTGAGGTTCGGTGAGGTCAAAGGGGATCAGCGCTCCTGGCGCGGACGCCGCGGTCCCCGGGGGGCATCGCCTTGCGGACGTCCACCCGGACGCTGTCCGTCGCGGCGGGGCGGACGATCTCCATCGCGACGCGCGCCCGGGCCACCGGGGCGACGATCGCCCCGCTCGGCGTGCGCGGGCCGCTGGGCTTCCCACTCGGCTTTCTCGGTGCGGATCTGGGCGAGCAGGCCGTCCAGTTCGTCTTCGGCGACGCCTTTGAGCGCGCAGAAGTTCTGACGCGTCAGCGTGGTGGTCTCGAAGTCGCGCAGCAGGCCGAAGCGCTGGCGGCGGGCCTGTTCTTCCTGGGCGCGGCGCTCTTCGGTGATGGCGCGGCGGCGCTGCAGTTCGTCATCGGCGACCTTGCGGTGCTCGTCGCTGAGTTCACCGGAGGGCTGGCCGTCGAGGTCGAAGCGCTGCTTGGCGCGGCTCAGCGCGATCAGGTAGGACGTGGTGTTGGTGTGCCGACGCAGCACGGCCGACAGCAGCGACTTGCTGAACACGCCGGGCAGACGTTCCTGGATGTCGGCCTGGATGCGCAGCTTCAGCGGCTTGGGCGGAAAGCCGAACAAGGCCGGGAAGCGGTCCTTCAGCAGCTTGGTGGCTTCGACCGGGCTCATGGAAGGGCCCGAAGGTGCCTCGGCGACCGCTTCGGGAGTGGGGCTGGCATCGCTGGAGGATGACGGTTCGGGAGTGCCCTGTGCCTGGACTTCGGGAGACGACGTGACGTCCGCTGGGGCGGTCGTGGCGTCGGTCGGTTGATCCGGGTTCGGCGTTTCGGTCGAGGACATGGGAGGCACGTGATTCGTACGAATGAGGGCGAGATTGTGCCTGCTTGTCTCGTGTGCACCGGTCGCTCCGGGGAGAAGCGGTGGGGAACGCGACGAAATCGGCCCGCGCAGCGTCGGTTTTTACCGCCCGCCCGGTACGCGGGAGGTTGAATGTAACTGCGGGTATCTACGCACTCAATGGGGGTGGGTCGGGTTCCGATATGCAAATCACACCAATTCATTGAGGTCCGATCGACATGGCTGTCCCCCTCCCCCCTCAGAGCAACCCCTGCTGGCAGCGACTGGCCAACGGCGGCCTGCAGCGCATCAAGACATCGCACCTGGGCACGCAGTTGCTGGCCAAGCGCATCGAGCGCAGTGCCGATCCGGTCAACGTCAAGGCCGCCGAGATCCACGCCTTCTTCGTCAAGTGGGAGCGCATCCTCCCCAGCGAAGTCGCCCAACTGACCGCGGTCTAAGCCAGGAGCACCCCACATGAACGAACTCATCACCATCTCTGCCGCGTCCGAACTCATTCGCAAGGGCGTTCCCCTGAGCCTGGCCGGCTCCGAAGCCGTGCTGCGCGAACTGCCTGCCGGCAACTGGATCGGCGGCACGATCCCCTACTTCATGGTCAGCGGCGGCGGCACAGTTGTCACCGAAGGCCGTCTGTTCGCCACCGACCTGTCGAAGGTGGGCGAAATCTCGGTGGCCTATTACGGCGCGGACGATCTGTCGAAGATCACGGCCAACACCGCCGACAACGGGTTCGCACTGACCATCATCCCGGCCGGCAGCAAGGCGCACAGCAGTTTCGCCCACGACGCCGCTACCTACGAGGACGCCTTCGTCAAGCCGACGGTGGGTTGGATCTCGGGGGTGCACCTGAGCGAGCTGGGCAAAGTCACACCCAAGGTCTTTGACGGCCGCACGGGCGCGGTCCACGAAGACGGCGCGGTGGTGGCTCACGTCAAGGTGCCGGCCGACAAGCTTGCGTCGGTCGAGATCGTCAACATCTTCGAGCCGGATGGCGGCGATGTGCTGCGCTTCGACCAGGTCGGTTTCCAGGTGGGCGAGTGCGAGGTCAATGGCCGCAAGGTCAACCTGGCGCAGTACCTCAAGGAACGCGGCATCGATGACGGCAAGCTGCCCCTGGTGGGCGACTACGCGGGGGCACACATCAACGTGTCGTTCCAGAGCATCGATGCCGAGGCCGGCAAGGTGGCGCTGTATGCCCCGGTGTTCCCGGGTGTGGACTACCGCATCGCCAAGCCCGTGGGCGACTACGCCGGTTCGTTCCGCCAGCGTCTGGCCGAGTACGACGCCACCGGTGCCGTGTTCTCGTGCAACTGCATCCTGAACTTCCTGTTCGGTGAACTGGAAGGCAAGGCCATCGGCGGCGTGGAAGGTCCGATCACCTTCGGTGAGATCGGCTACCAGCTGTTGAACCAGACCATGGTGGTCGTGCGCCTGCACTGATCGACCTGGATCCGGCAAATCCCGAACCTGGATTGACATTGCGCAAGACTCAGGTTCAGGGGAGTTTCATCATCGGGTCATCTCAAGCGCCTGTCCGGAGAACGAATGGCTGCACGCAAACCTGTGTCCCCCTCGCCCGCATCGGCTGAACCGAGTGCGGGCGTTTCCACATCTGCTCCGCGCAAGCGTGCAGCGCCGGCCCGCAAGAGGGCGGCATCGGCCACCCCTGTGGGACAGGCCGAGCACTCGGCCGCGAGCCGCAGCATCGAACGCTATGAGGTGAACGCCTCCGTCGAGGCGGCGCAGACCGCGAAAGCCATGGCCATCGGCGACAACCTCGAAGCCAAGGAGCGCGGAGAACTCTCCGCGGCGGATTGGCAGGAACGTCTCCAGGCCCTGCTGGGCGGCGCTTCGGCCGATGACGTCAAGGTGCTGCGCCGGGCGGTGCAGGCGCGTGAACGGGTCACGCGGGAAGTTCCGGGTGTGGATCCGGACCTGGAGCTTGCGGCCGGCTGGCGCGACGGCGCCTACCCCTACAAGAACCTGCTCAGCCGCAAGCGCTACGAGAAGCAGAAGTACCGCCTGCAGGTCGAGCTGCTCAAGCTGCAGGCCTGGGTGAAGGAGACTGGGGCGCGGGTGGTGATCCTGTTCGAAGGTCGCGACGCGGCCGGCAAGGGCGGCACGATCAAGCGCTTCATGGAGCACCTCAATCCCCGCGGTGCGCGCGTGGTGGCGCTGGAAAAGCCCAGTGAGGTCGAGCGCGGCCAGTGGTATTTCCAACGCTACGTGCAGCACCTGCCCACGCGCGGCGAGATCGTGCTGTTCGACCGCAGCTGGTACAACCGAGCGGGCGTGGAGCGCGTGATGGGCTTCTGCTCGCACGGCGAGTACGACCAGTTCATGCGCGAGGCGCCCGAGTTCGAGCGCAACCTCGTGCGCAGCGGCATCCACGTCTTCAAGTTCTGGTTCTCGGTGAGCCGGGATGAGCAGCGTCGCCGCTTCAAGGAGCGCCAGAGCCATCCGCTCAAGCAGTGGAAGCTCAGCCCCATCGACATGGCCAGCCTCGACAAGTGGGATGACTACACCCGAGCCAAGGAGGCCATGTTCCTGCACACCGACACGCCGGACGTGCCCTGGACCGTCATCAAGTCCGATTGCAAGAAGCGGGCGCGCCTGAACGCCATGCGCTACGTGCTGCACCGCATGCCGTACGCCCGCAAGGACGCAGTGGCCATCGGCGCGGCCGATCCGCTGATCGTGGGGCGGCCCTCGCTCGTTTCCGGGCTGACCGACGATCAATTGGCGGGCGCGCCCTCGTCCGGTTGATCGGACTGGCCTTGTGATCTCCTGCGGCCTCTCAGCGAGGCCGCATGTGTTTTGGAGGCCACCGAGGTTCCCGACCCCGCCGATGGCCGGATCAGCAGCAGGGTTTGCTTGTAATCCTGTGGAACGGGTGTGGGCGGGCCTCGTTAGAATCGCTCCTTGCGTCCGAGGAGCGTTGCAAGGCCGGTCTGACCAGACCGCCCCAGGCTCGGACCCCTTCACCGGAGTCGGCTGAGTCGGCTTCACAGGCAACGGCGCTCACCCGCCCGCTGATTCGCAGCGAGGTTCCGCGGTGAGCCGTGTCCGTTTTCGGGCTGTGCCTCTCTCCCCGCGCCCTCGTGTGCAATCGGCTGGCGGTTCCCCTTCAGGAGCTGAACCGATGAACGCTGCCACCGACACCCTTGCCGCCGATCACGTGATCGCCGACCTCTCCCTTGCCGCCTGGGGCCGCAAGGAAATCAAGATCGCCGAAACCGAGATGCCCGGCCTGATGGCCATCCGCGA
>CAYRBG010000209.1:0-5394 GCA_964422355.1 uncultured Sphaerotilus sp.
TTCAGGTACTAGCGGGTAACTCCGTGGAGGTTCGAGTCCTCTCCTGGGCACCAAGATCAAGGCCGACAGCAATGTCGGCCTTTTTCTTTGTCCGTTGAAGACTGCGTCGTTCAACGCAGCCCCCTGCGGATCACGCGTAAGTGTTGACCTGGGTTCCCAGGTGGCCCGAAGGCGCCAGTGCTGGCTGGGGCAAGGTGTTGAGCAACTGGGTGGCGCTGCTGGACTGCTGGTCCAAAGACTTCTTGAGCATCAGCATCGAGGCCGCACCGCCAAGTGTGCGCGGATCGGACGATGAGGCTTGCTGGACGACCGGAGATACGGCCGAGGTGCTGGCGATGGCGGACATGTGAAACGGCTCCTTCAATACGGCAAAGCGTGATCGCTGTATCGGCTGCTTGAATCGGGAACTTGAGATCAGCACCGGGAAAACCCCGCTGATCCACGTTTCACCCCCGTTGCGGCAGAACCTGAGCGGATCCCAGGTCGCCGTCAGAGCCTGATCAATCGGGTCGGATCACCGGTTGTTCTCGGCGCATCTGAACGCAGATGTTCTGACCCGTCACCGTGAGCTTGAGGCTGCCGCCCTGCCACTCCATCCAGTTCAAGTCGACGTAGTCGTCGATGAGGGCCTCCTCGATCAGATCGGCACGCCGACGCTGCAGGCAATCGACCGTCGGAAGCAGCATCTGACGCAGACGATCCAGACGGGAAAGCGGAGGCTCGACCGCGGCCTCGACCGGTGGTGGAGGAACGATGCCCTTGCGGGACTTGCGGGGGGCGGCCGTGTGACCGCGTACTGCCGGGGAAATCGCCATGTTGACTCACCTCCGTTGCTGAGCAGACCTTATCACCAATCGGAAACAGGCTGTGGCGGCGTGGTGCAAGTCTGACTGTCTCGGTCCGACGAATCAGGAAAAACCGGCACATTCTTCGCACGCCGCATGGCCCCTCACCCACCGGAAACAAAAAAAGGCGACCCGAAGGTCGCCCGCTCTCACGCATGGGGCACCGGCCCCAGGGACATGCAAAGGTCAGCGCACCACCGCGATCTGCTCGCGCTTGCCGCCACGGAAGGTGTAAAGCGTCAGGGCACCGTTCTTGATGTCGCCCTTTTCGTCAAAGGAGATGGTGCCGGTCACACCCTTGTGGCCGCTGGTCTTGGCCAGCACCGGCAGGTACTTGGCCGGCTCGGACGAACCCGCCTTGACCATGGCCGCCACCAGCACGTTGGTGGCGTCATACACATAGGGGGAGTACAGCTTCACGTCGGTGTTGAACTTGGTCTTGAAGGCGGTCTTGAAGGCTTCCATGCTCTTCTTGCCTTCGCCTTCGACACCGCCGGCCTCGGCACAGACGACCTGGTCATCGGCCACGGCCCCGCCCGACAGGGTCGGCAGTTCCGCCGTGCAGATGCCGTCGCCGCCCATGAACTTGGCCTTGAGACCCAACTGCTTCATCTGACGGACCATCGGGCCGCCCACCGAGTCCATGCCGCCGAAGAAGATGATGTCCGGCTTCTTGGCCTTGATGTTCGTGAGGATGGACATGAAGTCCGTGGCCTTGTCGGTGGTGGCCTGACGGGTCGCGACCATACCTCCTGCGGCCGTCACACCCTTGACGAACTCGTCGGCCACACCTTGGCCATAGGCCGTGCGGTCGTCGATCACGGCGATGGACTTGCCCTTGAGCGTCTTGACCGCGTATGTGCCCAGCGTGCCGCCCAGGTGCACGTCATCGGCCACAACACGGAACGTGGTCTTGAAGCCTTGGCGGGTGAAGGTGGGGTTGGTCGAAGACGGAGAAATCTGGGGAATGCCCGCGTCGCTGTAGATCTTGGATGCCGGAATCGACGTCCCGGAATTCAGGTGACCGATCACGCCGACCACCTTGGAGTCGACCAGCTTCTGCGCCGCCGCAGTGCCCTGCTTGGGATCGGCCGCGTCGTCTTCGGCGACCAGTTCAAGCTTGACCTTCTTGCCGCCAATGACCACGCCCTTGGCGTTGAGCTCGTCGATGGCCATGCGGGCACCCAGCTCGTTGTCGTTGCCCAGGTGCGCGCTCTGTCCGCTGATCGGCGCCACATGGCCGATTTTCACGACCGCCTCCTGAGCGTAGGCCGAACCAACGGCGAGCAGGGCAACGGCAGCGAGTACAGGTTTCACGGTGAATGTCATGAAAGGACGCCTCTTGGTTGGTCAGGAAAGTGCAAGAATAAACACGGTGCATCGATGCATGCAAGGCGCGTGCACATGCCGCAACGCTGCACTCGGAAGCCGACGCCTTCAGTGCCCCAGGTAGGCCGCACGCACCTTGGGATTGGCCAGCAGGTCGCTGCCCCGGCCTTCCATCGAGATCTCTCCCGAATCCATCACGTAGCCGCGGTCGGCCAGGGCCAGCGCGCGGCTGGCGTTCTGTTCGACCAGCAGGATGGTCACACCCTGCCCGTGGATGTCGTGCACCACCTCGAAGATCTTGTCGACCATGATGGGGCTCAAGCCCATGGACGGCTCATCGAGCAGCAGGACCTTGGGCCTGGCCATCAAGGCCCGGCCCATGGCCAGCATCTGCTGCTCACCGCCGCTCATCGTGCCGGCCAGCTGGTCGCGACGCTCCTTGAGACGGGGAAACAGCGCGAAGACGCGCTCGATGTCGGCGTCGATGTCCGCGTCATTGCGCACGTAGGCGCCCATCTGCAGGTTTTCGGTGATGGTCATGCGCGTGAACGTGCCGCGGCCCTCGGGCACCATCACCAGGCCCTGACGGGCCAGGTCCCAGGCCCCCTGGCCGCGCGTGCTGCGCCCGAGGTAGCTGATCTGCCCATCGGCCACCGACTGCAGTCCCGTCACGGCCTTGAGGGTGGTCGTCTTGCCCGCGCCGTTGGCACCGATCAAGCTGACCAGCTCACCGGCACGCACCTCCAGGCTCACGCCCTTGACCGCCTGGATGCCGCCATAGGCCACCTTGAGTCCGTCCAGGCGCAGCAGCACCTCACCGCCCGCCATTGCAGCCGAAGATGCCGTGGAATGTGCCATCGTGGTTGTCGTCGTCATGAATCGATCCGTCCGCTGCCGGGTCAATGGGCGGTGTGACCGGCGCCGAGGTAGGCCTCGATCACCTTGTCGTTGCTCTGCACCTCGGCGGGTGTGCCCTCGGCGATGAGCTTGCCGTAATCGAGCACGCTGACCCGGTCGCACAGGCCCATCACCAGCTTCACATCGTGTTCGATGAGCAGGATGGTGCGGCCGTCGGCCCGGATGCGGTCGATCAGCTCGCGCAGCACGACCTTCTCTGTGGCATTCATGCCGGCCGCGGGTTCGTCGAGCGCGATCAGCTTGGGGTCGGTGGCCAGAGCGCGGGCAATCTCCAGTCGGCGCTGGTCGCCGTAACTCAGCGTGCGCGCCTTGAACGGGGCGTACTTGCCGATGCCGACATAGTCCAGCAACTGCTGCGCCCGCTCGGCGATGGCCGCTTCTTCGGCGCGAAACCCCGGCGTACGGAGCACGGCCCCCAGCAGCCCGGAGCGCGTGCGCACGTGCCGGCCCACCATCACGTTCTCCAACGCCGTCATGTCGGCGAACAGGCGGATGTTCTGGAAGGTGCGGGCAATGCCGGCCTCGGCCACCTGATGCACCGCCTGCGGCGTGTAGGGCTGCCCCCCCAACTTGAAACTGCCGCCGTCCGGTGTGTAGAGCCCGGTGATGACGTTGAAGAAGGTCGTCTTGCCCGCGCCATTGGGTCCGATCAGGCCGTACACCTGCCCAGGATCAATGCGCAGGCTGACCTCGCTGAGCGCCTGCAGGCCCCCGAAGCGCTTGGACACACCCTGCACATGGAGCACGGGCACCGCGTCGGAAGAAGGCTTCGAAGTCGTGTTCATCGTGCGTCGCCCTCTCACTTGCCCTGTGCTGCCGCCTTGCCGTGCTCCGGCGCGGGCCACAGGCCGCGCGGGCGCAAAAGCATCACGGCGATCATGGCCAACGCGATCAGCAACTGACGCAGGATGGCGGCGTCCAGACGGCCGCCGGTGAGGTTCTGGATGTCACCGGCCACATAGCGCAGCACCTCCGGCAGGGCCGCCAGCAGCACCGCCCCGAGGATCACCCCCGGCAGGTGACCCAGGCCGCCCAGGACGATCATCGCCACGATGATCACCGACTCGGACAGCGTGAACGACTCCGGCGAAATGAAGCCCTGGAAGGCCGCGAACATCGCTCCCGACACCCCCCCGAAGGTGGCCCCCATGCCGAAGGCCAGCAGCTTGAGGTTGCGGGTGTTCAGACCCATGGCCTTGGCGGCGATCTCGTCTTCGCGGATGGCCATCCAGGCGCGGCCGATGCGCGAGTTCTCCAGCCGGTGACAGATGACCACGCTGCCCACCACCAGCGCCAGGAACAGGTAGTAGTACAGCGCCACCGAGGGCAGCGTGTGACCCGCGATGTGCAGGTCTTCCCCGAGGTTCAGCCCGCCGATCGACATCGGATCGATCTGGCTCAGACCGCGCGGACCGTTGGTGATGTTGATCGGGTACTCCAGGTTGTTCATGAACACCCGGATGATTTCACCGAAGCCCAAGGTGACGATGGCCAGGTAGTCCCCACGCAGCTTGAGCGTGGGCGCCCCCAACAGCACGCCCGCGATCCCGGCCAGAAAGGCGGCCACCGGAATCACGGCCCAGATGGGAAAGTGCAGCCCGTTGGGAAACGCCGCCTTGAAGGCCGGAAAGTTCTCGCTCAGGTGCGGCGACGCGGCCAAAGCATACAGGTAGGCCCCGACGGCATAGAAGGCGACGTAACCCAGGTCCAGCAGGCCGGCGTAGCCGACGACGATGTTGAGCCCCAGGGCCAGCAGCACGTACAGCAGCGCCAGCGCCATGATGCGCACCCAGCCCTGTCCGAACTGGGCGCCGATCAGGGGCAGGGCCAGCAGCGCCAGCGCGGCCAGCACAAAAGCGACGATGCGGGTATGGCGATCCATCATCGTTCCCCCTCAGGCGCGGTCGGCCACACGCTCACCCATCAGGCCGCTGGGCCTCAGAGTGAGCATCAGGATCAGCACCAGGAAGGCGAAGATCTCCACGTACTGGCTGCCGAACACCCCTCCAGTCAGCTCGCCGAGGTAGCCCGCACCGATGGACTCGATCAGCCCCAGCAGCACGCCGCCCACCATGGCCCCCGTGAGGTTGCCGATGCCCCCGAACACGGCCGCGGTGAACGCCTTGAGGCCCGGCACAAAGCCCATGCTGTGCTGCACCGTGCCGTAGTTGGACGCCCACATGATGCCGGCGATGGCCGCCAGGGCCGCACCAATGATGAAGGTCGCGCTGATGATGTGGTCCGGCCGCACGCCCATCAGACCCGCCACGCGCGGGTTTTCGGCCGTGGCGCGCATGGCCCG
>CAYRBG010000210.1:0-5366 GCA_964422355.1 uncultured Sphaerotilus sp.
GAGCTACGCGCCTGAAGAGCTTTGCATCATAGCATGAGATTTGGCGACTTGCCAAATCTTGCAGCTACTTTCTTCGCGCCTGCTCCACGCCCTGGATCTGCATCACCTGCGTGAGCACCTGTGACAAGCGCCGTGAGTCCGCGACCTCCAGGGTGAAGGTCATGTGCGCCATGCCGTCCACCGACTGGGTGTGCACGCCGATGACGTTGGTGCGCTCACGCGCCAGCACTTCCGAGATGTCGCGCAACAGGCCCTGGCGATCCAGCGCGGTCACGCTGATGTCCACCGGGTAGACGGCCGAACCCGCATGGTCGCCGGCACCGGCCTGCCCATCGCTCCACGCCACCTCGATCACCCGCTCCGGATGCCGCGCCTTCATTTCCCGGAAGTTGGTGCAGGTGGTGCGGTGCACCGACACCCCGCGGCTGCGCGTGACAAATCCGCCGATGGCGTCCGGGGGCGCCGGACGGCAGCAATGCGCGAGCTGGGTCAGCAGCGAATCGACGCCGACCACCAGCACCGTGCCTTTGCCCGCCGCGGACTGGGCCCGACGCACCGGCACCAGATCGACCGGCGACTCGGCCTCGACCTCGGGCCTCAGCACCGCTTCGATGTTGCGCAGGGAGTACTCGTCCTTGCCCACCACCTCGAACAAGGCGTTGGCATCCCGGAACCCCAGTCGCGTGGCCAGCTCGTCCAGCTTGAGCGCCGTGCGACCTTCTTTTTGCAGCAGCTTCTCGACCGCTTCCCGCCCCTTTTGGAGGGTCTGCTGCAGGGCCTGGTTGTTGAACCACGAGCGCACCTTGGCGCGCGCCCGCTGGCTGCGCAGGTAGCCCAGCTGGGGGTTGAGCCAATCCAGCGACGGCCCCCCTTCCTTGGCCGAGACGATCTCCACCGTCTGACCGCTGGACAGCGCGGTGTTGAGCGACACCATGGCGCCATCGACCCGCGCACCACGGCAGCGGTGACCGAGATCGGTGTGGACGCTGTAGGCAAAGTCGATCGGCGTGGCACCGGCGGGCAGCTCCACCACCGACGCCTGCGGCGTCAGGACATAGATGCGGTCCTCAAACCAACCCTGTCCCGCGGGTTGATCCTGCTCGGGCGCACCGGAGCGCGGCTGTCGGCCCGAGAGGTCGCGCTCCCAGGCCAGCAGCTGGTGCAGCACCTCGCGGCGGGCAAAGGCCACGCGCTCCTCGAAATCACCGGCCGCACTGATGCCGCCGTAGCCCTTGGTCCCCGCCTCCTTGTAGGCCCAGTGCGCCGCCACCCCACTCTCGGCGTGGTCGTGCATCTCCTGGGTACGGATCTGGATCTCCAGCGGACGGGTGTCGCCGTCCAGCACCACGGTGTGCAGGGACTGGTAACCGTTGGGCTTGGGGCGGGCGATGTAGTCGTCAAACTCCTCGGGCAGGGACGTCCACAGCGAATGGATGCGGCTGAGCGCCGTGTAGCAATCTTCGACCGTGGGCACGACCACCCGCAAGGCCCGCACGTCCATCACCTGGGAGAACTCCAGGTGTTTGCCCTTCATCTTCTTCCAGATGCTGTAGATGTGCTTGGGACGGCCTTGAACCTGGGCCTTCAGCCCCTGGGCCGAGAGGTCGTCCAGCAGGCGCCGGCGGTCACGCTCCACCGCCTGTTCCCGCTCGACGCGCTTTTCATCCAGCAAGCGGGCGATCAGGCGGTACTGATCGGGCATCAGGAACCGGAAGGACAGATCCTCCAGCTCCCACTTGATCTGCCAGATGCCCAGACGATTGGCCAGCGGCGCAAACACCTGCTGCGCCTCACGCGCCAGGGCCGTCGGACAGGGGCGCTTGGTCTGCGCATAGTGGCGCATGGTCTGCAGGCGTGAAGCGAGCCGCAGCAGCACCACGCGCAGGTCGCGCGAAAAGGCCAGCAGCATCTTGCGCACACGCTCCAACTGCTGCGCCTGGACCTCGGGGTCGGTTTCGTCGCTCCAGCCCAGCAGCACGCTGCGCTGGATCTGCACCAGCTTTCGGGTGTGAACGACCAGGCTCGCATACGAAGCCCCAAACGCCTGGGCCACCACCGTCTGCGGATCGGTCAGGTACTCGCCGGCATAGACGAGGTACACGGCGGCCTGCATCGAGGGCGCCGCGCCGACGGACCGCAGGATCTCGGCCACG
Source organism: uncultured Sphaerotilus sp. (assembly GCA_964422355.1). Lineage (GTDB taxonomy): Bacteria > Pseudomonadota > Gammaproteobacteria > Burkholderiales > Burkholderiaceae_C > Sphaerotilus. The sequence continues at coordinate 2,154 of CAYRBG010000210.1, forward strand.
CCATCCGCATGCTCCAGCGCGTTCTCACCGGTCTGGAAGGATTGCCCCATGAGCAGCGGCTGCGCGAAGGCGCGTGCGCGCTCCAGGCGCTCCAGCTCGGCAGAGACGGTCGCGTCCAGCGCCGAGGTCTCGTCGCCGGCCAGAGACACGATGGCCGACGGGGCCTGGATCGGTTCGGGATTGGAAGTCCGCATGGCGAGGTCGCCGCAAGTCAACGTGAAGCCAGGAAGGCCACGACCGCCTCGACCTGATCGGGGGCAATCAAGGTCGGCGCGTGACCGATCCCGGCAAACTCCCGGCACAGGGCGCGGGGGCCGCGCAGGCCCATGGCTGCCGCCGTCTCCCGGGTGAGCAGGTCGGACTGCTCGCCGCGCAACAGCAGGGTCGGGCAGGAAATGCGGTCGTAGGACTGCCACAACTGCGCCTCACCAGCCGCCACGATGTCCGGCGTGAGGTGATTCAAGGTCCAGGCGATGCCGGGGTCGTAGCGCAGCTCGACCTGCCCATCGTCCCGAGGCTTGAGCAAGGGTCGGGTCAGCGCCATCCACTGCTCGGGCGTGTGCGGACCGAAGCCCGTGGAGATCAGCCACAGCGCGGCAGCAGCCTCTTCCTCATTGGCGAACACCATGTGCTCGCCCAGATACTCGCCCACACGACGCAGGCCCTCGCCATCCAGCGAAGGCCCGACATCGTTGAGCACCAGGCGCTCGATCGGCGAGCCGGGCAGGCCAGCCAGCCCCATCCCCACCAGACCGCCCATGGACGTGCCCACCCAGGCCAGGCGGCGTGCATTCACACGGGCGAGCAGGGTCACGGCATCGGCCGCGTACTGCGGGATCTGATAGCCCTTGGGGTCGGGCAACCATTCCGAGCGGCCCCGCCCGACGAAGTCCGGGCAGACGACACGGTATCGCTCGCTGAGCCTGCTCGCCAGCACGTCGAAATCTCGGCCCTGCCGGGTCAGACCGTGGGCGCAGACCACCACGTCGTCGTTGTCCGGCGCCCCCCACTCCCAGTAAGCCATGCGGTGCAGCCCCGCTGGATTCAGACACTGGACATGGTGTAAACGAGGATCCGCCATGCCGGTCAGGATATCAAAGGCTGACCATAATCGTCCGGCACCACCTTTGATCGGAGGACAAGACGATGCTTCAAGGGAAAACCGCACTGGTCACCGGCTCCACCAGCGGTATCGGGCTCGGCGTGGCCAAGGCGCTGGCCGCCCAGGGCGCACGCATCGTGCTCAACGGCTTCGGCGACGTGCAGACCGCATGCGATGAGGTGGCGGCATTGGGGGTCGAGGTCTTCCATCACGGTGCAGACATGTCGCACCCCGACGAGATCGCCGAGATGATGGCGGCAGCCGCGTCGCGGTTCGGCGGCGTCGACATCCTGGTCAACAACGCCGGCATCCAGCACGTGGCCGCCGTCGAAGACTTTCCGGTGGACCGCTGGGATGCCGTGCTCGCCATCAACCTCAGCTCGGCCTTTCACACCATCCGCGGCGCCCTGCCGGGCATGAAGCAGCGGGGTTGGGGACGCATCATCAACATCGCGTCAGTGCACGGCCTGGTGGCCTCGGTGAACAAGGCTGCCTACGTGGCGGCCAAGCACGGCCTCGTCGGCCTGACCAAGGTCGTGGCCCTGGAAAACGCCCAGACCGGCGTGACCTGCAACGCGATCTGCCCCGGCTGGGTGCTCACGCCGCTGGTGCAAAAGCAGGTTGAGGCCCGAGCGCAGTCCGAGGGCGTCGACCTGCTGGAGGCTCAGCGCCGCCTGCTGGGCGAAAAACAGCCGTCGCAGCAGTTCGTGACGCCCGAAAACCTGGGCGCCCTGGCGGTGTTCCTATGCTCACCGGCCGCCGACAACGTCCGCGGCGCGGCGTGGAACATGGACGGCGGGTGGGCCGCGCAGTGAATCCGGCCTGAGCGGGACGCCCCGTCCGGCCCCAGGACTGCGGCAGCGCCCAAGCCGTCAAGGCAGCAGGCGCACGCTGCCCTGCACTTGAACCCTCAGGGTCGACTTCCCCCCCTGGGTCGGCAGCGGCGCCGCGGCGTCGGCCACCTTCAAGCTGCGCATCGCCATCACAGGCACTGGACGCTCGGCGCCCTCCTCGGACACCGCGTCCACGTGCACTTCCTGCACCTCGGCCCCCTGGGCACCGAAGGCCTTGGCAATCTCGTCGGCGCGCTGGCGGAAGCGCAAAACCGCTTCCTGCGTCAGCGTACTCTCGTGCTTCTCGCGCAGGCTGCGTGACACCGCGTAGTTCATCGACACCGGCTGCAGGCGGTTCAGAGCCCCGGCGGTCTGCGAGATGCGCTCGATGTCGGTGCCCTGAAGCACCACTTCGGCCCGACCAGACCACCCGACCACCTTGCCGTCGTCGCCATAACGCGGAGAGATGATGTATTGCCCGGTCTGCACCTCCATTGCCCCAGCCCGGGCCTGCGCCTTGGCCGCCTGCAGCGCATCACCCATCACCTGCTTGAGCGCCGTGTGGACGGCCGCCGCCTGGACCCCATCGCGCTGGGCCTGCAGAACCACGGTGAGCCAGTCTTGGGCGACTTCGGTGGATGCCGAGGCGGCCAAGTGAACCACGCGCCCCACCCCCGCCCCGGAAGCGCCCGGCGTTGCAGGGTTCTGCGCCATCGCCGCAGACGCCATCACCGACGCCACAGCACCTACCAGTGCCCACGGCTTCCAACCGACCCTCTTTTTCATCTGTGCCCTTTCCGCACGGCCCATGCCGGCACGCATCGAACGCGGCTCGAGCCCATTGCGTTGACCTGCAACCACCCTGGTTCACGGCGCAAGAGATGTAACAGCAGGAAATCCCGGCTGATTTTCGCGATCGGAAATCGTCACAATCCGGGCCTGTTACAAATTCGGAGCCGCACATGACGACCGCCAACGCACAACGCACCGACCGCATCGCCGTGGTCGATGACGACACCCGGATCCGCGATCTGCTGAGGCGCTACCTGACGCAGGAAGGGTTCGAAGTGCTGCTGGCCGAAGACGCCAAGGCACTCAACCGCATCCTGACCCGCGAAACCGTGGACATGATCGTGCTGGACCTGATGCTGCCCGGCGAAGACGGCCTGTCGATCTGCCGCCGCCTGCGCGCCGCCAACGACCAGACGCCCATCATCATGCTGACGGCCAAGGTCGAGGACGTGGACCGCATCGTCGGCCTCGAAGTCGGTGCCGACG
>CAYRBG010000211.1:0-5333 GCA_964422355.1 uncultured Sphaerotilus sp.
CGGGCGGCAAGTTCGAGCCGGGTGAAACGGTGGACGTGGCCCTGCGCCGGGAGCTGATCGAAGAACTCGGTGTGACCATCGGCGATGCCCATCCCTGGCAGGAGCTGGTGATGGACTACCCCCACGCCCGGGTCCGCCTGCATTTCTGCAAGGTCTACGACTGGCAGGGGGAGTTCGAGATGCGAGAAGGTCAGGCCATGGCGTGGCAGACCTTGCCGGTGGAGGTGGTGCCGGTGCTGCCGGGCACCGTGCCGGTGCTGGAGTGGCTGGCGCACGAGCGCGGCCACCAGGGCGCGACGCACCAGGAGGGGTGAAGCCGCACGGTTCCCCCTGCAGGGTGAAGCGGTGGGGCTTGCTTTTCGCGTCGAGGGGTAGGCGGGGCGGATCGGCCCGATCAATGGGTCAGCCTTGCGAGGCTTCCGCCGCGTCATCGGGCGGCTCAACGGCCGGTACGCGATACCCGTCGTTGGCCCAGGCACCCAGGTCCTGCAGCTTGCAGCGCTGGCTGCAGAACGGGCGGTAGGGGTTGTCCGGCGAGAAACGGGTGGTTTCTCCGCAAGCGGGACAGTTCACGAGGGTAGCGGGGCGGTTCGGGGTCGAGGCGTCCATGGAGCAGGCCGGCCAAGCCGGTTCGGTGCGCGAGGAGGCGTACTGGACCACAGCCCCTGCAGCGGGTCAACCGGCGGACGGTGGACTTCAGTTTTCTGGTGGACTGTCGGCAGTCGATGCAGTGGGTGTGCGCAGCAGCGTTTGCCAGCCGGCCCAGACCCGGTCGACCTCGGCGTTCAAAGCATCCAGATCGATGCCGTCGTTGACGATGACGTCATCGGCCACCGCCAGCCGCTGCTCGCGCTGGGCCTGCTGGGCAATGACTCGACGTACGGCGGCTTCCTCCCATTGGTTGCGTTGCATGACCCGCTGAACCTGGGTGTCGACCGCGCAGTCGACGACCAGGATCCGATCGACCCGCCCGACCCAGCGCCCGGATTCCACCAGCAAGGGGACGTCGAACACGACGACGGCGCCTGCAGGCGCCAGCTGGGCAGCGTCCCAGGTCGCTGTACCGATCATCGGGTGCAGGATGCCTTCGAGGCGTTGCTTGGCATGAGGGTCGGCGAAGACGATCTGTCGCATGCGGGCGCGGTCCATCGCGCCCGAGGAGTCGATCGCTTCCGGTCCGAAAGTCGCGCGGATGGGCGCGATGGCGGCACCACCGGGTGCCGTGAGCCGGTGGGCCATGGCGTCGGTGTCGACGATCACGGCCCCGTGGGCCTGGAGCCGGCGCGCGACGCTGCTCTTGCCGCTGCCGATGCCGCCGGTCAGACCCACCGTGAGGCCGAGCCGGGCGACCAAGGGGTCCAGGGTCATGCCCATCCCATCCAGCGCATGACCTGATCGTGCCCGGCGACCAGGACCAGCGCCCCGCCACCCGCGAGGAAGGGGCCGAAAGGCACATAACGGCCTTCGCGCAACGCTCCCGAAACCTTCATGCCGATGCCGACCAGGGCCCCGATCAGCGAGGCTCCCAGCACGATGGGCAGCAGCATGCTGGGGCCCAACCAGGCGCCCAGCGCGGCCAGCAGTTTGAAGTCGCCCTGGCCCATGCCTTCCTTGCCGGTCGTGACCTTGAACAGCGTGGCAATGGACCAAAGGCTCAGGTAGCCGGCCACGGCCCCCCACAGGGCCGAACTCAGCGGCAAGGACGTGATCTGCAGGGCGGAGAGGATCAGTCCGGACCACAGCAGAGGTTGGGTCAGGCTGTCTGGGAGCAGGGTGGTGTCCCAGTCGATCAAGGCCAGGCACAGCAGGGTGGCGGCAAAACCGCACCAGGCCAGCGCGGTCCAGGTCGGGCCGAAGGTCTGGCCCAGCACGAAGAAGGCGGCGCCGCAGGCCAGCTCCGTCAGCGGGTAGCGCCAGGCGATCGGTGCCTTGCACGACGAGCAGCGTCCGCGCAGGGCCAGCCAGCTCAGCACGGGGATGTTTTCGTACCAGCGGATGGCGTGGCCACAGTGGGGGCAGCGCGAGCGAGGTCGGCTCAGTCCGATGGCCGGCTCGACTTCGGCGGCCTGTCCTTCCAGGCCCAGGGTGGCGATGCTGTCCAGGCGCCATTGGCGCTCCATCATCTTCGGCAGCCGATGCACGACGACGTTGATGAAGCTGCCGATGCACAGGCCGAGGAAGCCCAGGAACCAGGGCGAGAGCAGCCAGGAAGCGAAGGCAGCGTCTGCGGAAAAGAGGTTCTCCATCGCGTCAGACCACCTGACCGAGCTTGAAGATGGGCAGGTACATGGCCACGACGATGCCACCGACGATCGTGCCGAGCACAACGATGATGATCGGCTCCATCAGGGTGGACAGCCCCTTGACCGCTTCGTCCACCTCGTCTTGATAGAAATCGGCGACCTTGCCCAGCATCTGGTCCAGTGCTCCGGATTCTTCGCCGATGCTGGTCATTTGCAGCACCATGCTCGGGAACACCCCGGTGGTTTGCATTGCGGTGGTCAGGCCGATGCCGGTGGACACGTCCTTCTGGATGCGCTCGGTGGCTTCGGCAAACACGGCATTCCCGGCTGCGCCACCGACGGAATCGAGCGCTTCGACCAAGGGCACACCCGCCGCGAACATCGTCGAAAGCGTGCTGGTCCAACGGGCCAGCGTGGCCTTGTGCACGAGCGGGCCGAAGATCGGTGCACGCAGCATGAGCCGGTCCATCGTCATCTGTACTTTGGGCGAGCGTTTCCAACTCTGGATGAACAGGTAGATGCTCAAGCCGATGCCACCAAAGATGACGTACCAGTATTGGACGAACACCTCGGACATCGAAATCACCATCAAGGTCGGGGCAGGCAGTTCCGCACCGAACGAGGTGAAGATGTCCTTGAAGGAGGGCACCACGAAGATCATGATCACCGCGACGACCACAAAGGCCACGACCAGCACCGACACGGGATAGATGAGCGCCGACTTGATCTTGCGCTGCAGTTCCATCGACTTTTCCTGGTATGTGGCCAGGCGGTCGAGCAGCGTTTCGAGGATACCGGCCGCTTCACCGGCCTCGACAAGGTTGCAGTACAACGCGTCGAAGTGCATCGGATGTTTGCGGAAAGCCGCAGACAGGCTGGTCCCGGTCTCGACATCGGACTTGATGTCGGTGAGCAGTCGGGTCAGGCGCGGGTTCGATGCGCCCCGCGCCACGATGTCGAACGATTGCAGCAAGGGAACGCCGGCTTTGAGCATCGTCGAGAGCTGCCGGGTGAACACGGCGATGTCCTTGCCCTTGACGGCCTTGCCGCCCGAGGTGCGGCGCTTTTTCACCTTGCTGACCAGGATGCCCTGCCGGCGCAGGCTGGCGGCCACCACCGCCTCGCCACTGGCGCGCATTTCGCCGCGAACCGTTCGGCCGTTGCGGTCGCGCCCCTCCCATTCGAAGGTCACGTCTTTTGCGGAGGACGATGACTTCTTGCTGGACGAGGATGAGGAAGCGGATGCGCGGGCGGTGGCCATGCGGCGAACTCCTGGGACGGCCACCCTTGCCCGGGCGGCCGCAGTCCCATTACTGGTTGGTCACGGAAAGTACTTCTTCCAACGTCGTCACCCCGAGCCGAACCTTGAGCAGTCCGGACTGTCGCAAATCACGCACACCTTCACGGCGTGCCTGTTCGGCGATGTCCATGGCCGTGCCCTGGCTCAGGATGCAGCGTTGAATCTCCTCGCTGATGGGCATGACCTGATACAGGCCGACCCGGCCCCGGTAGCCGTTGTTGCAGGCCGAGCAACCGACGGCCCGGTAGGGCTTCCAGCTTCCGTCCAGGTCTGCAGCCGTGTAGCCGGCGCCCAGCAGCGCCTCGCGAGGGTAATCCGCAGGGGCCTTGCACGTCTCACACAGCCTGCGCGCCAGACGCTGAGCGGTGATCAAGATCACGGACGCCGCGATGTTGAACGGGGCCACACCCATGTTCATCATCCGTGTCAGTGTGGTCGGTGCATCGTTGGTGTGCAGGGTCGAAAGCACCAGGTGACCCGTCTGGGCGGCCTTGATGGCGATGTCGGCCGTTTCCAGGTCGCGGATTTCGCCGACCATGATCACATCGGGATCCTGGCGCAGGAAGGCCTTGAGGGCGACGGCGAAGTTCAGTCCCGCCTTGTCATTGACGTTGACCTGGTTGATGCCGGGGAGGTTGATTTCCGCCGGATCTTCGACCGTGGAGATGTTGACGCCCGGTTCGTTGAGGATGTTCAGGCAGGTGTAGAGCGAGACCGTCTTGCCTGAACCGGTGGGGCCGGTCACCAGCACCATGCCGTAAGGGCGACGGATGGCCGCGAGCAGGCGTTCCTTCTCGTCCTTTTCGTAGCCCAGGGCTTCCACGCCCAGCTTGGCCGAGGACGGGTCCAGGATCCGGATCACGATCTTTTCGCCGAACAGCGTTGGCAGGGTGCTGACTCGGAAGTCGATGGCCTTGCTGCCGAACTTGAGCTTCATGCGGCCGTCCTGAGGCACGCGCTTTTCGGCGATGTCCAGGCGGCTGATGACCTTGATGCGCGACGCCAGCTTGTCCTTGATGACGATGGGCGGCTGGGTCACCTCGCGCAGCTCGCCGTCGACACGGAAGCGCACGCGGTAGGTGTGCTCATAGGGCTCGAAGTGCAGGTCGGACGCGCGCATGTTGATGGCGTCGACCAGCATCTTCTGCAGGAAGCGCACGACCGGAGCGTCTTCGACGTCGGAGAGCGCGTCGTCTTCCGGGGGCTTGGTCGTGTCCTGTTCTTCAACCTCGAAATCGAACTCGCCCGACGACACGATCGAGTCCAGCGCCTCAGAGGCCGAGACCGACCGCGATTCCAGCGCACGCTGCAGCTTGTCGTACTCAACGATCACCCATTCCGGGGTGAGCTGGGTGGCGAACTTGATGCGGTCGACGGCGTCCTGATCGGTCGGATCCGCTCCTCCAATGAACAGGCGGCTGCCCCGTTTGCCCAGCACGATGACCTGGTACTGAGCCAGCGTGCGCAGGTCGACCAGGTTCTGCGGCAGCCGGGTGTTGTCCACCGAATTGAGGTCCACCAACGGCACCGACAGTGCGCGCGCCAGCGTGTGGGCCAGTTCGCTGGAGGTCATCAGCTTTTGCTGCATCACCATCGAGACGAAGGGGCGGCGCTGCTCGCGCGATTGCCGCACCAAGTCTTCGGCCGTGCGCGCATTGAGCTTGCCCGCGTTCACGAGGACACGGGCCGCTCCAGAAAGGGTGCTGGGGGGCAGATCGACGGCGGATTCGGCGGACACGGGTTGTTGACGCAGCGTTGAACGGCAACCCGTATTGTGCGGGGTCCGGCAC
>CAYRBG010000212.1:0-5314 GCA_964422355.1 uncultured Sphaerotilus sp.
CAGGTGCAGGTCGGACAGCAGTTGCAGGCGCATGGCCGGGCGAGTCTAGTGGCCCTGGGCACGTCGTCGGGGTGGGCCGGGCGTCAGCCGGTCGTGGCGTGCTGCTTCAGGAAGGCCACGGCTCGCCCCCAGGCGAGGGCGGCGGCGCGCTCGTCGAAGCGCGGCGTCGTGTCGTTGTTGAACCCGTGCTGCACGCCGGGATAGACGTGGGCTTCAAACGGGATGCGGTGCAGCTGGAGCGCGGCCTCGTACGGAGGCCACGTGGCGTTGATGCGCGCGTCCTCGCCGGCAAAGTGGAGCTGCAGAGGGGCCTTGATGAGCGGCACCATCGGCAGTGCGGGCGCCGGGCCATAGAACGGCACGGCGGCGGCCAGATCGGCCACGCGCGTGGCCAGCACGTTCGTCACACCGCCGCCGTAGCAAAAGCCGATGGCCCCGACCCGCCCGGTGCAGTCCAGCCGGGTGTGCAGGTGCTCGCAGGCCGCCACGAAGTCTTCCAGGTTGCGGGCCGGATCGAGCTTGGCGAAGTGCTCGCGGGCGGCGTCCTCATCGCCGGGATAGCCGCCCAGCGAGGTCAGTGCGTCCGGTGCGAAGGCGAGGAAGCCTTCGAGCGCCAGCCGCCGTGCGATGTCCTCGATGTGCGGATTGAGCCCGCGGTTTTCATGGATGACCAGCACGCCTGGCCGCCTCGCATGGGCGGGCACGGTCAGCCTCACCAACAGGCCCTTGATGGAGCCGTTGCCATGGGGCGAGGGCACCTCGATGGTCTGCGAGACCAGGCGTGGGTCGGTGGGCGAGACCTTCTGCGCGTGTGCAAAGTCCGGGCTCAGCGCGGCCAGCAGGGCCGCCGAGGTGGTACCGGCCGACACCGCATGTCGTGTGGAGCGGTCCAGGAATTCCCGCCGGGTGATGCCGCCGTGTACATAGCGGTCAAACAGGGAGAGCACCTCTGGGGCGAAGTCCTGGGCGGTGAGGCGAGGCATGTGCTGACTCCTTGGCTTGGATGAGGTGACCGAGCGAACCTTAGTCCATCATCGCGGGTGTGTGACCGAAATGGGCATCGCTGGACAGGCCCTCCGCGCTCATGTCGCAGGCCGGTTCTCGCCCGGACTTCCTGCGCAATGGTTCCCCAAGCGACCCAATGGCTTGCACAATTGAGGGTCAAGCTCTGTTTCAAAGCGCCATTTCATCCAAGGTTTCCCGCGTCATGACCGCCACCCCCGCCCTGCTCGACTCCAGCCTCCACAGCCTGCCCCTGCTCGCGCGCGGCAAGGTGCGTGACAACTATGCGGTCGGTGAAGACCGTCTGCTCATGATCGCCAGCGACCGCCTGTCGGCCTTCGACGTGATCATGGGCGAGCCCATCCCCGGCAAGGGCGAGTTGCTGACCAAGGTGGCATTGTTCTGGTTCGACAAGCTGGGGCACATCATCCCCAACCACCTGACGGGTGAGGATCCTGTGAGCGTGGTCGCACCCGACGAGGTGGAGCAGGTGCGCGGTCGTTCCATGCTGGTCAAGCGCCTCAAGCCCGTGCCGGTGGAGGCTGTGGTGCGCGGCTATCTGGCCGGCAGCGGCTGGAAGGAATACCAGGAGAGCCAGGCGGTGTGCGGCGTGGCGCTGCCTCCCGGCCTGCGCAATGCCTCCAAGCTGCCGCAGCCCATCTTCACGCCGGCCACCAAGGCCGAGATGGGCGAGCACGACGAGAACATCAGCTTCGAGCAGATGGCCGACAAGATCGGTGCACCGTTGGCGACCAAGATCCGCGACGTGTCGATCCACCTGTACCAGACCGCGGCCAACTTTGCGCTCACCAAGGGCATCATCATTGCCGACACCAAGTTCGAGTTCGGTCTGGATGAAAACGGCGCACTGACGCTGATGGACGAGGTGCTGACGCCCGATTCGTCGCGCTACTGGCCGGTGGAGAGCTACCAGGCCGCCTTTGACGCGGGCGAAAACCCCCCCAGCTTCGACAAGCAATTCGTGCGTGACTGGCTCGAAGCCGTGCGCATCGACGGCCAGCCCTGGGGCAAGACCGCACCGGCGCCGTCGCTGCCCGCCGAAGTCATCGAAGCGACCGCTGCCAAGTACCGCGAGGCCCTGTCCCGATTGACCGCAGCGTGACCAGCGGACTGCATCGGGAGGCGATGCGGTCATGAACCGGCTTCTGGCGGATCTGGATGCAGCCATTGCGGGAACGCAGTTCCCGCGCGAGTTGCCTTTTTTGCGCGCCGAGCGCGCGTCGGTGTTGGCTCGGTTGGGCCATCTGGACGAGGCGCGGGATGAGGTGGCCGCCCTGCGTCGTCTGCCGGACGAGGCGGGGCATCCGGTGCTGCAGGCTTGGCTCTGGTTGACCGAAGGCCTGATCGACTTTTTCAGCGACATCAACCTTCGGGCCCGCGAGTGCGCGCGCAAGGCCCAGGCCTGTGCAGAGGCCGGCAAGGCGCCCAGGGTGCAGGCGTTGGCTGCGGCCTGGGGGGCGCACTTCGACTTCCGGGCCCAGGACTATGGGGGCATGGTGCGGCAGCTGGCCACGGCCCTGCACTTGGCGGGTTTCGAGCACACGGGGGCACATGCGCGCGCCTGCCTGGTGGCCGCCGGGGCTTGGCACTTTGCCGGCCACGAAGACCGGGCCCAGCCTTGGTATCGCCTGGCGCGCCGGCACGCGGCGGTGGATGGGGATGGCGCCATGCTCAGCGCCATCGTCTTCAACATGTCGGTGTTCCGCCTGATCGACATGCGGCTCAAGGAAGTGGCGGGGCACTGCACCGTGGCGGACGTGCGGGCGGTGCTGCTGGGCAGCGAGTCTTCGCTGTCGCTGGATCAGCGCAACCGCAACCGGGCGTGGATGAACCACCCGCCGATCCTGCGGGCCCAGGCCTTGACGGTGCTGGGCGATCACGCGGCGGCTTTGGAGCTGTATGACGGCTACCTCGGGCGTGCACTCAGCGAGGGTTTGGACAACTCTGAAGCGCTCTATCAGGCCGATCGGGCTTTTTGTCTGGTGCGTCTGGGGCACAACGATGAAGCCTGGGCGGCCGCCCGCCGTGCCGAAGCCCTGATGAGCCGGCTGACCGAGCCGGAGGAGCCGGTGATCGCCCAAGCGATGCTGGCCCGGGTCTGGGCCGAACTGGGCACGGAGGCCGAAGCCCTGTCCAGTCTGGAGGCCGCTCGGCGCTTGCACGACGCTTTTCGGGGGTGTCAGGGTCGTTTGGCCCGAATGTTGGAGGACGCGGATCTGGAAGGGCATTTGCAGGCCATGCAGGCCGCGTCTTCGGGCGGAGAGGCGCTGCCCGGCGCTCCAGAATGAAAGGCGGGACCGGCCGGCGACTGCTGCCGGTCCCGGTCCGCTCAGAACAACGCCATGCTCAGACGGCGTCGGTAGCTGTCGATCACCGGATCGCTGGGTGGCACCACGGCCTTGCCGGTGAGCTCGAGCGTGCTCTTGGCCTCTTGGGCGGCGGGCTTGGGCGCGGGCTTGGTCAGCAGTTCCAGGATGGCGACGTAGACCTTGCGCGGGTTCTCGTCGCCCCAGCCCTTGTCGCGCACCAGGATTTCGAGCAGCTCGTCCATGGCGGCCGTGGGCTGCTTGTGGGCGAACAGCACCAGGGCCTTTTCGAAGCGGGCGATGAAGTCGCGCTTGTTGGCGGCGATGGCGGCGTCCAGCTCGTCCAGCGAACGGGCCTTGGCGGCCTTTTCGCAGGCCAGCAGGTGCCAGCCGATGGCACCCAGGCGGGCGTCCAGCAGGGGCTGGCGGGCCACAGGGTCGAACACGGCGCGGGCTTCGGCCAAGCGGTTGCCGTCGATCAGCAGCTTGATCAGGTCGAAGCGGGCGGCGTCGTTGTTGGGGGCGAGCTCCAGGGCTTCCTGCAGCTTGGCGATGGCGGTGTTCTCGTCGCCGGATTCGGCCAGGGCTTCGGCTTCTTCGGTCTCGGCTTCGGCCTCCACCTCGGCGGCGCTGGGCACGTGTTTGTCGAGGAACTCGCGGATCTGGGCCTCTGGGATGGCGCCGACGAAGCCGTCGACCGGCTGACCCTCGGCGAACATCACGCAGAACGGAATCGAGCGCACGCCGAACATCTGGCTGAGCTGGCCGGCCAGTTCGGGCACCTCGTCGCTGTTGAGCTTGGCGAGCACGAAGCGGCCGGCGTAGTCGGTTTCGAGCTTTTCGAGCACCGGACCGAGCTGCTTGCAGGGGCCGCACCAAGGGGCCCAGATGTCGAGCAGGACGGGTTGCTTCAGCGAGGCCTCGATGAGCTCGGCCTGGAAGTTGTCGAGGGTGATGTCGATCATGCGCAACTCAAAACTAAAATAGGCGGTTTTTCTTCCCGGAGTCAGCCGTGAACAGCGCCTCGCCAGTGATTGGGATCGTCATGGGGTCCAACAGCGATTGGGACACCATGAAGAATGCTGCGTCGATTCTCGCCGACTTCGGCGTGCCCTTCGAGGCCCAGGTCGTCTCCGCACACCGCATGCCCGACGACATGTTCCGCTATGCCGAAGCGGCGCGCGGCCGCGGTCTGCAGGCCATCATTGCCGGTGCCGGCGGTGCGGCCCACCTGCCGGGCATGCTGGCAGCCAAGACCTCGGTGCCGGTGCTCGGCGTGCCGGTGGCCAGCAAGCACCTGCAGGGCGTGGACTCGCTGCATTCCATCGTGCAGATGCCCAAGGGCATTCCGGTGGCGACCTTCGCCATTGGCGTGGCGGGAGCAGCCAATGCGGCCCTGTTTGCCGTGGCCCTGCTGGCCAACCACGACGAACGCCTGCGCGAGGCGCTGGATGCGTTCCGTGCCAAACAAACCGAAGTCGCTCGCGCGATGACGCTGGAGTGATCCGATGAGCGACGCCCGCCCTGCCGCCTTCCGTCCGCTGCTGCCCGGCGCGGTGTCGCCGCTGGACCCGGACCGCGCCGTGACGCTGGGCGTGATGGGCGGCGGCCAGCTGGGCCGCATGTTCGTCCACGCGGCCCAGCAGATGGGCTACCGCACGGTCACGCTGGACCCGGACGCCGAAGGGCCGGCCGCTCAGGCCGCCCACGATGTGGTGGCTGCGGGCTACGCCGACCCCAAGGGCCTAGCCGCGCTGGCCGCCCAGGTCGACGTCGTCACGACCGAGTTCGAGAACGTGCCGGCCGACTCGCTGCGCCTGCTGGCCCGCTCCCACCGTGTGGCGCCCTCGGGCGACGCCGTGGCCGTGTGCCAGGACCGTGCCGTCGAGAAGGCGCACTTCGTGCGCAGCGGGGCCCCTTGCGCGCCCCATGCCCTGATCGAAACGGCCGAGCAACTGGCGGCGGTGTCCGCCGATCTGCTGCCC
>CAYRBG010000213.1:0-5276 GCA_964422355.1 uncultured Sphaerotilus sp.
ACCACCTGGACCTCGACGCCCTGGTCTGGCTGGAGGCCTGGCTGCAGCGCTACGAAGGCACGATGCTGGTCATCAGCCACGACCGCGAGTTTCTCGACGCCATCACCCGCGTCACGCTGCACCTGGACGAGGCCAAGGTCACCCGCTACGGCGGCAACTACACGACCTTCGAGTCGATGCGCGCCGAGCGCATGGCCCAGCAATCCGCCGCCTACAGCCGCCAGCAGGACAAGATCGCCCAGCTGCAGCGCTTCATCGACCGGTTCAAGGCCAAGGCCACCAAGGCCAAGCAGGCGCAAAGCCGCGTCAAGGCCCTGGCCCGCATGGAAAAGCTCGCGCCGGTGCTGACCAGCGCCGACTTCGCCTTCGAGTTCCGCGAGCCGCCCAATCTGCCCAACCCGATGATGGTGATGACCGACCTGGAGGTCGGCTACCGCTCGCGCGACGGTGGACCGGACACGGTCATCGTGCGCGGCATCAACCGCAGTGTGCTGCCGGGCCAGCGCATCGGCATCCTGGGGGCCAACGGCCAGGGCAAATCCACACTGGTCAAGGCACTGGCGCGCACGCTGCCCACCCTGGGCGGCAAGCTGCAGGAGGGCAAGGGGCTGGCCATCGGCTACTTCGCCCAGCAGGAAATGGACGTGCTGCGCCCCGACGAGGGCCCGCTGGCGCACATGATCCGCCTGGCCAAGGAGGTCAGCCCGCAGGCCCGCGAGCAGGAGCTGCGCGACTTCCTGGGCGGCTTCCGCTTTGTCGCCGACATGGTCAATCAGCCGGTGGGCAGCCTCTCCGGGGGCGAAAAGGCCCGTCTGGTGCTGGCCATGCTGGTCTGGCAGCGCCCCAACCTGCTGCTGCTGGACGAACCGACCAACCACCTGGACCTGGCGACCCGCGAGGCCCTGAGCATGGCACTCAACGAGTACGAAGGCACGGTGATGCTGGTCAGCCACGACCGCGCCCTGCTGCGCGAGGTGTGCGACGAGTTCTGGCTGGTCACGAAAGGCCGCGTCGAACCGTTCGACGGCGACCTGGACGACTATCAGAAGTGGCTGCTGGAACAGAGCCGCGAGTTGGCCCGCGCCGCACGGGATACCGCAGCCAGAGAGGCAACCTCACCGAATGCGGCCACCGCCAAAGGGGAAATGTCCCCCGGATCCGCGGAGGCATCGGTCGACGCGGGGGCAGACCCCTCTTCCGGCAACCGCCGCGAAGACCGCAAGGCTGCCGCGGCCGCTCGACAGAAGCTCGCGGAACGGACCCGTCCGGTGCGCCAAGCCCTCGCCGACACGGAAACCCGCCTGCAGACCACCCAGACCGAGCACGCTGCCTTGCTGGAACAGATCGGACGCCCCGACCTCACTCCCTCAGACCGCGCTCAGCAAGGCAAACGCCTCAAGACGCTCGACGACGAGATCGCCCTGCTGGAAGAGCGTTGGCTGGAACTGAGCGAGGAACTCGACGCCCTGCAGCAATCGGTCTGACCGGCTGCCCGCGTCCGGTTCCGTCGGGGAGCGGGCCGCTTCGCGGCTAATGACCCCGGGCGTGGCCGCTGCGTGCGAGCAACCTCAGCAACAGCTCCACCCTGGCCTGTCCCAACGTCAAGCTCCCGGCGTGCGGCAAGGCGTCATGCATGCCGCCGGTCAAGATGGACCCGGAGCCGCCGCGCAAGGCCCGCAGCACGGTGACCCCCCGGGCTTGTGCCTGCAGCAGCGCAGCAAACAGCTCCTGGTGCACGGTGCCGTTGCCCGTGCAGCCCACGACGATGCCTTGTACACCCCCTCGACAGAGCAGGTCGACCACATGGCCGTCCGCCCCCGCGTGGCTGACCACGATCTGCACCTCGGGCCAGATGTCGGCATCAAGCACCGGCAACCCCAGAGCGATCCCGCCGGGCCACGGACGGAGGCGGCGCAGGCGCCCTCCTTCCACGTGGGCCAGCGCGCCCGAATCGCCGGCATCGAACGCCGACAGGCGATACGGATGGCTCTTGCGCACCTCGGCCCCGCTCCAGACCGTGCCATTCACGACCACCACCGCCCCTTGCGCCCCAGACTCCACCGCCACCACCAAGGCGTCGAACAGATTGGCCGGCCCATCCGCCTGAATGGAGTCCGCGGGACGCATGGCGGCCGTCAGCACCACCGGCTTGGACGGAGCCAGCACACGCTGCAGCAGGTAGGCGGTCTCTTCCAGCGTGTCCGTGCCGTGCGTGATGACCACGCCCCGAACCTGCGGTTGAGCCAAGTGGCGCTCCACGGCCACCGCCAGGCGCCTCCACACGGCGTGGCTCATGTCCTTGCTGTCGACCTGGGCCACCTGCTCGAACTGCAGGCGACATCCGGCCGCCACCCGGCCTCCGGCCCCCAGCAGACCCGTCATCAACTCCTGCACCGGCAACTGCGCGGCCCGATAGCCGCCGGGGTCACTGGCGCCGGTGCCAGCGATGGTGCCTCCGGTCCCAATCACCACCACACGATCCTCGGAACTGGGGAGGGAAGACGATGTCTGTTCCTGCATGACGCTTTGGCTGTATAAAATCACAGCCCGACACACTCTCCGCTGCGCCGGGCCCCAACGCCAGCATAGCCGAGCCCGCAGCCATTGCCGAGGATCCCACGCCGTGGAAGCCAGCCCCAAACTCACCGCCCGCCAGCAGCAGATCCTCGACCTGATCAAGAGCGCGATCGAACGCACGGGCGCCCCACCCACCCGGGCCGAGATTGCGGCCGAGCTGGGCTTCCGCTCGGCCAATGCCGCCGAAGAGCACCTGCAGGCCCTGGCCCGCAAGGGCGTGATCGAACTCGTGAGCGGCACATCCCGCGGCATCCGCTTGCGGCAGAGCATGCTCAACGCCCTCAACGAGTCGAGGCTGTCGGGCATCGGCAAGCAGTTTGACCTTGCTTTTGCACCCACATCCCTGCTGTCGCTGCCCATCGTCGGTCGGGTCGCAGCAGGACACCCCATCTTGGCGCAGGAACACGTGGACCGCACGCTCTCCGTCGAGCCGGCGCTGTTCAGCCGCCGCCCCGACTACCTGCTGCGCGTGCGCGGCATGAGCATGCGTGACGTCGGCATCCTCGACGGCGACCTGCTCGCCGTGGCCAAGGCCCAGGAGGCACGCAACGGCCAGATCGTGGTGGCCCGGCTCGGTGACGAGGTCACGGTCAAGCGCTTCCAGCGCACCCGGCACGGCATCGACCTGGTGCCGGAGAATCCAGACTTCTCCATCATCCATGTCCCTTCCGACACGGCGGATTTCGCCATCGAGGGACTGGCCGTGGGCCTGATCCGAGACACGATGCTGGCCTGAACCACGGGCCGCAGAACCTCATCACCATGTACCTGATCGCCATCGCCTGGATGTACACGGTCGTCATACTGGCAGCGGCCGAATGGATGGCCCCCAACGGCACCGGCCTGGGGGCCTTCTTCACGCTGGTGCTGTACGGCGTGCTGCCGCTGTCGGTCGTGCTCTACATCTTCGGCACACCGGCCCGGCGGAGGGCACGCCTGAAGCTGGAGCAGGCCCAGCAAGCCCAGGTGACACCGGAAGCACAGGTGTCGCCCGACGCTCCCGCGACGGGCTTGCAATCACCTTCGGCTCCTCGGATGACCGAGGCCTCAACGCCGCCGCTTGGCCCCCATCAGTCCTGAAGCCAGATCAACGCCGCCATCCGACCGCAGTCGCGGTCCCGGCGATAGGAGTTGTAGAGCTGCGGCTGCGAGTGGGTGCACCAGGACACCTCCCCGTCATTGCCGAAGACGCGGCCCACCCCGGCGCGTTCCAGACGATCCCTCGCCAGCCCGGCCAGGTCGGCCCACCATTTCCCGGGAGCGCCCGCGACGAATCGACGCTCGGCATCCGGGTTCTGTGCCGTGAAGGCGGACCGCACTTCCGAGCCGACCTCAAAGGCCGTCGGTCCGATGCAAGGCCCCAGCCAAGCCTCCAGCCCTTCGATCGGCATCTCCAGATGGGCGGTCAACGCTGAGGCCGTGGCTTCGAGCACCCCAGCGGCCAAACCCCGCCAGCCGGCGTGGGCCGCAGCCACTGCCCGCCCTTCGCGATCGGCAAACAGCACCGGCAAGCAGTCGGCAACCTGGATTTCACAGGCGCGATCACTGCGGGCAGACCAACAGGCGTCGGCCTCAGGCCCCCAGGACAGAAGATCCACACTTTCACCGGTCTCTCGGACGTCCAAGTCATCCAGAGCAGAAACATCGATGCCGTGCACCTGACGCAGCAGCCGGCTGGGCAAGCCCGTCCACGCCTGCATGCGGCGGCGGTTTTCCCGCACGGCCTGCGGATTGTCGCCAACCTCGGGGCGCGGATTGAAGGCAGCGTAGGCCCCCGTGCTCACACCGCCCTCTCGGGTGGACATCAGCGCACGGACCCGCGGCGACGTGAACACCGGGTGCAACCAAGAGTCCGGCACGCCGGCGGACGCGTCAACCCGCGGCACTGGCATCTCCCGCGTCAGGGCACTGGTCCGGATGCGCCTGCTGAAACGCCGGCAAGCCCATGCACGCCTCGAAGATGCGCATCACCTTGGGCACGTGGTCCAACGGGCAACCAAAGCGCTGGGCCACCACCACCTGGGGCACGAGCACACAGTCGGCCAACCCTGGTCCATAGCCATGGCAGAACATGCCCGTGGCCTTGTCGGCGTTCAGTCGCTCCTCGATGGCACCCAGGCCCTGCTCCACCCAGTGACGAACCCAGGCGTTCTTCACGTCTTCTCCGGCGCCCAATTGCTGGACCAGGTAGCGCAGCACGCGCAGGTTGGTCAGGGGGTGGAGGTCGCAGGCCATGTCCTGCGCCAGGGAGCGCACACGGGCACGCTCATGCGGCGTCGAGGGCAGCAGCGGCGGCTCGGGGTGGGTTTCTTCCAGGTATTCCAGGATGGACAGCGACTGCGTCAACACATGTTCGCCATCCACCAGCACCGGCACGGCGCGATGCGGATTGAGCGTTTCAAACGCCTCCGAAGCCTGCTCGTTGCGGATCAAGTGCACCGGCCGGTAATCAAACGACAGGCCTTTGAGGGCCAGTCCGATGCGCACGCGGTGCGACGCCGAAGAGCGGAAGAAGCTGTGCAGCTCCATCGATTGCGGATCTCCTGAACTTGAACTTCGTGCGATAAGTCGACTGCCCCGGTCCTGCAAGGGGTGGTCGATCATGCCACGCAAAACCCGCAAGTTACACTGATCCGATGGTGATCCAGCGTCGCAGCATCAAGCACTGCAGGGCCTGCGGAACCCCGGTTTCGTACCAC
>CAYRBG010000214.1:0-5240 GCA_964422355.1 uncultured Sphaerotilus sp.
CGAAGTGCACCATGCCGTCGATGCCGTGGCGTTCCATGATGGCCTGCATCGCGGCCGTGTCGTTGACGTCGGCTTCCTCGAAAACGGGCTTTTCGCCGAGCAGGGCTTCGAGGCGCTGCAGCACGATGGGCGAGCTGTTGGCGAAGTTGTCGACGCCGAGCACTTCAAAACCGGCGGCGCGCAGGGCGAGCCAGGTGTGGGAGGCGATGTAGCCGGTGGCACCGGAGAGCAGGATCTTGGCCATGACGGACGTGATGCGAGAGAGGGTCGGACGAACGCACAGTCTGGCCCAGGGAAACCTGAGGCCGGGCATCGGTGCGGCGGTTACAAGCTGTGACAGTGTGGCAGACGATTTTGGCAAACCCGCAAGTCTGTGCGCGGGCAGGGCGCCGCCGAATCCCACAAACCCGGTGTGACCGCACGAACGTGGATGGGCCTGCGGGTGTCTGTGGCGACGGGGAGACGGGTGGTGCGCCCACCTACAATCGCGGTCATGCTGCACACGATCCTCGATTCCTTCGGCCGCGAGGCGCTGGCCCGCGTCACGTTGTTGCTCAACCACGTGCTTTATGCCGAGCCGGAGGCCACGCGCCGCCTGGGCGGTCATGTGGGGCGCAGCGTCGGGGTGGTGTGGCAGCAGTGGCCGTCGCTGTTTCCGCCCCCGCCTTCGCCGGTCTGGACCGTGACGCCTGCGGGTCTGCTGGAACTGGACGAGTCCGGAGTTCAGACCGCGCCGAACGGTTCGGGCGCCACGCTGATCGTCACGCTCGATGGTTCCCAGATGTTGAGCTGGATCCTGTCGGGCGCTGCGGGCCGTCCGCCGATGGACATACGCGGCGATGCCGCTTTTGCCGCCGAGGTGAGCTGGCTGGCCGACAACCTGCGTTGGGACATCGAGGACGACCTCGCTCGCGTCGTGGGTGACGCCCCGGCGCGTGTGCTGTCGCAGGTGGGTTCGGCCGCCGTGCAGGCGGTGCGCGCCATCGTGGGTCGGCTGCCGCGTGCGGCAGGCGCCCGCTGACGCGCCGGTGTTCGGTCTCGGCCCGGTCGCTGCACCATGAAACACGCTGCGCGTCTGGCGCTGATCGCCTGGGTGTGCCTGCGCCACGGGCTGGACCAGATCGCGCTCACGCCGATCCGCTCCCCTGGGGTGCGCCTGTTGGCGCGCATGCTGTCCCTCGGTCGTACGCTCGACGCTCCGCGCGGCGTGCGCCTGCGCCTGGCCTTTGAACGGCTGGGGCCCATCTTCGTCAAGTTCGGCCAGGTGCTGTCCACCCGGCGTGACCTGATCCCGCCCGACATTGCCGACGAACTGGCCAAGCTGCAGGACAGGGTGCCGCCGTTCTCCAGCGCCGTGGCGCGCTCGATGATCGAGCAGGGCATGGGGCGACGCATCGAAGAGGTGTTCGAGCATTTCGAGACGGACCCGGTGGCCAGTGCCTCCATCGCCCAGGTGCATTTCGGGCGCCTGCACGGTGGGCGCGAAGTGGCGGTCAAGGTGCTGCGTCCGGGCGTGCTGTCGGTGATCGACTCCGACCTGGGATTGCTGCGCAGTGCGGCTGTGTGGCTGGAACGCATGTCGGTCGACGGCCGTCGCCTGCGGCCGCGCGAAGTGGTGGCCGAGTTCGACAAGTACCTGCACGACGAGCTGGACCTGACCCGCGAGGCCGCCAACGCCACTCAGTTGCGCCGCAACATGGAGGGGCTGGACCTGCTGCTGGCCCCGGAGATGATCTGGGATCTCAGCAGCGCCGAGGTGCTGGTGATGGAGCGCATGGTCGGCGTGCCGATCAGCCAGATCGATCGCCTGAAGGAGGCGGGTGTCGACATTCCCAAGCTGGCGCGCGACGGCGTGACCATCTTCTTCACCCAGGTGTTCCGCGACGGCTTCTTCCATGCCGACATGCACCCGGGCAACATCATGGTGTCGCTCGATCCTGCTACCTTCCAGCGCTACATCGCGCTGGACTTCGGCATCGTCGGCACGCTCGACGAGCGCGACAAGGACTATCTGGCGCAGAACTTCCTGGCCTTCTTCCGCCGGGACTACCGCCGGGTGGCCGAGCTGCACATCGAGTCGGGCTGGGTGCCGCCGGGCACCCGCGTGGATGAGTTGGAAGGGGCTGTTCGCGCCGTGTGCGAGCCGCACTTCGATCGCCCGCTCAAGGACATCTCGTTGGGCCAGGTGCTGATGCGCCTGTTCCAGACCTCGCGCCGCTTCAACGTCGAGATTCAGCCTCAGCTCGTGCTGCTGCAGAAGACGCTGCTCAACGTCGAGGGCCTGGGCCGTCAGCTCGACCCCGATCTGGACCTGTGGGCCACCGCCAAACCGTTCCTGGAGCGGTGGATGAACGAGCAGATCGGCTGGCGCGCACTGCTGCGTCAGTTGCGCGACGAGGCGCCACGCTACGCCAAGGTGCTGCCCGAGTTGCCGCGCCTGCTGCACGACGCCTTGCAGGCGCAGATCCGGCCGGCCGGCCTGACCGCGTCGGCCAGCGAGGATCCGATGCTGCTGGCGCTGCTGCGTGAGCAGCGACGCACCAATCAGCTCTTGCAGATCCTGCTCTACGGGGCGCTGGGATTTGGTCTGGGCGTGCTGGCCGTGCTGTTCACGATGCGCTGGCTGCACTGAGTCGGGTGGCCATACTGGCCCATGGATTGCTTGAGGCTCGCGCGCGGCCCGCGGTGCCTCCTCGGAATCCCGGTCCGCATCCGACCCGCTCTTTCCTCTTTCTGTGTGGCGACCGGCATGAACACCACCCTGATCGTCTTCGTCGTGCTCTACCTGCTCGGCACCCTGGCGCTGGGCGCTTGGGCCGGCACCCGCATCAAGAACACGGCGGACTTTGCCGTGGCCGGCCGCAGTCTGCCGCTGGTCATGGTCATCACCACGACGTTCGCCACCTGGTTCGGCGCCGAGACGGTGATGGGCATTCCGGCCAAGTTCGTGCAGGGCGGGCTGGGGTCGATCATTGAAGACCCGTTCGGCGCCGGCACCTGCCTGATCCTGGTCGGCCTGTTCTTCGCCAAGCGCCTGTACGGCATGAACCTGCTGACGATCGGCGACTTCTACCGCCACCGCTACGGCAAGGGCATCGAGGTGTTTTGTTCGGCGGCGATCATCCTGAGCTACCTGGGCTGGGTGGCGGCGCAGATCACGGCGCTGGGGCTGGTGTTCTCGGTGCTCACCCAAGGCGAGATGAGCCAGACCGCCGGCATGATCGTCGGCACCCTGGCCGTGCTGATCTATGTGGTCATCGGCGGCTTCCTGGCCGTGGCCTGGACCGACTTCATCCAGATGATCGTGCTGGTGGTGGGCATGAGCATCATCGCGGTCTTTGCGTCCGACCTGGCGGGCGGCAGCGATCAGGTGATGGCCATGGCACAGAGCCGGGATCTGTTCAAGACCTTGCCGGAGCCCACCTTCAAGGACGTGGCCTTTTTTGTCGGTGCGGCCATCACGATGATGCTGGGCAGCATCCCGCAGCAGGACGTGTATCAGCGCGTGATGTCGGCCAAGGATGCGGACACGGCCCGGCGTGGAGCGGTGATCGGTGGGGCCAGCTACATCGTGTTTGCGTTCGTGCCCATGTTCGTGGTGTCGGCGGCGGTGGTCGTGATGGGCCAGGAAGCGCTCGACATCGCGAAGGAGGACTACCAACGCCTGCTGCCCACCTTCGTGCTGACGAAGATGCCGCTGGTGATGCAGATCCTGTTCTTCGGCGCGCTGCTCTCGGCCATCAAGAGCACCTCGTCGGCCACGCTGCTGGCGCCGGCCACCAGCTTCGTCGAGAACATCCTGAAGAACCTGCGCCCGCACATGGGCGACCGGCAGCAACTGCTGGCGATGCGCTGGTCCATCATCACCTTTGCGGCACTGGTGCTGGCCTACGCGATCGCGATGCGCGGCACGCCGATCTACGACCTGGTGTCTGCGGCCTATCAGATCACGCTGGTGGGTGCCTTCGTGCCCCTGCTGGCTGGGCTGTACTGGTCGCGGGCCACGACGCAGGGGGCCATCGCGTCGCTGGCGCTGGGCATCGGGACCTGGATCGTGTGCTTCCCGCAGGTGAGCCCGCTGGGCGAAATGTTCCCGGGGCAACTGGCCGGCCTGCTGGCCGCCGTCGTGGGCATGGTCGCGGGTTCGCTGCTGCCGCAGAAGCTGCGCACGCGTCACGACCCGGACCATCACGTCAAGGGATTGAACGCCTGAGCGGCCCGCCTGCCCATCGGGCGCCGCCTATACTTATAGGTTTTTCATCGATCCGTACACCATGCCCATCTACGCCTACCGTTGCGAAGCCTGCGGCCACGCCAAGGATGTGCTGCAGAAGATTTCCGACCCGGTCCTGACCACCTGCCCCGCTTGCGGCGCCGAGGCCTTCACCAAGCAGGTGACGGCGGCCGGCTTCCAGCTCAAGGGGTCGGGCTGGTACGTGACCGATTTCCGCGGCGGCTCGTCGGGTTCGGGTGCGGCTGCGCCGGCACCTGCTTCTGAAGCCGCAGCGCCTGCTTCCGCACCGGCCGCTGCTCCGACGCCGGCTCCCGCGCCTGCCCCATCCTCCGGCGGCAACAGCGGCGCGTCCGCCTGACGCGGCTGAAACCGGTCCGTCCAGAAAGTCTCGCGTGAAGAAATACGTCATCACCGGTCTGCTCGTGTGGCTGCCTTTGGCCATCACGATCTGGGTGCTGCTGTGGGCCGTGGGTGTGCTCGACAGTGTTTTTCACGCCGTGCTGCTGGCGCTGAGCGCCGTCCTCCCGGCGAGCGAGCAGGCTTGGCTGGAGCGCCTGGAGCACATCCCCGGTCTGGGCGTGCTGCTGCTGATCTCGATGATGCTTCTGACCGGTGTGTTCGTCACGAACTTCGTCGGCCAGTGGTGGCTGCGGCAATGGGACCGCATCATCACCCACATCCCGATCGTCAAGTCGATCTACAGCTCGGTCAAGCAGGTCTCGGACACCCTGTTCTCCAGCAGCGGTAATGCCTTTCGCGAAGCGGTGCTGGTGCAGTACCCGCGCGAAGGCTCGTGGACCATCGCTTTCGTGACCGGCAAGCCCAGCGGTGAGGTGGCCGAGCAACTGACGGAAACCACGGGTGCGGACGAGTTCCTCAGCCTGTATGTGCCGACCACGCCGAACCCGACCTCGGGCTTTTTCCTGATGGTGCCGCGCCGCGACGTGCGATCGCTGCACATGAGCGTCGACGAGGCGCTGAAGTACATCATTTCCATGGGCGTCGT
>CAYRBG010000215.1:0-5197 GCA_964422355.1 uncultured Sphaerotilus sp.
CTGATGACCGCCTCGCCCACGTTGCGGCCCTTTCCGTAGGACGGCGACAGGTGCATGCGCAGACCCGGCGCGGCATTGACTTCGACGATGCCGCCGCTCTGCTCTTCCAGCGGACGCAGCACGCTTTCGCAGACCACGTCCACGCCGCAGATGTGCAGGCCGACCATCTGGGCGGCCGCCACGGCACGCGCCGCCACGTCCGGGTGGACGTCGTCGGTCACGTCGGTGGCCGAGCCGCCGGTGGACAGGTTGGCGTTGTTGCGCAGGATGACGCGCTGACCCTTGGCCGGCACCGAGCTCGGCTCCAGGCCCTGCATGGCCAGACGGGCCACGGCGATGTCATCGAAGCGGATCTTGGTCAGTGAGGTCGCGTGGCCCGTGCCGCGGCGCGGATCGGCGTTGACCTGATCGACCAGTTCGCGCACCGTGTGCACACCGTCGCCGATGACCTGGGGCGGATCACGGCGCGCGGCGGCCACGAGTCGATCTCCCACGACCAGCATGCGGAAATCGCTGCCGGGCAGGTACTTCTCGACGAGCACCTCACCGATCTCGGCGGCGACGCGATAGGCCAGTTCCAGCTGGGCCCGATCGGTGACGTTGACCGTCACCCCCTTGCCCTGGTTGCCGTCCAACGGTTTGACGACGACCGGCAGACCCACTTCCAAGGCCGCCGCCCAGGCATCGTCCACATCCGTCACCGGACGGCCGAACGGCACCGGCGCACCGGCCGCGCGCAGCAGGCGCTTGGTCAGGTCCTTGTCCTGGGCGATCGACTCGGCCACGGCGCTGGTGGTGTCGACCTCGGCGGCCTGGATGCGGCGCTGGCGCGAACCCCAGCCCAGTTGCACCAGAGAGCCTTGCGTCAGGCGACGGAAGGGGATGCCGCGCGCCACGGCCGCATAGACGATGGAGCCGGTGCTGGGGCCCAGACGCACGTCCTCATCGAGCTCGCGCAGCTCGTCCACCACGGCATCGACGTTGAACTCGCCGCCGGTGAGGGCCGCTTCGATCAGGTCCTCCGCATAGCCCAATGCCTTGCGGCCCACGTCTTCTTCGCTGTATTCGACCACGACCTGATAGATGCCCGGCTCGACCGTGGCGGTGGTGCGGCTGAAGGTGACGGGGCAGCCGGCCTCGGTCTGCAGCGCCAGCGTGGCGGCCTCCAACACGTGGGCCAGACTCAGCGAGCCGCTGTGGCCCAGAGGACGCAGGCGACCCACTTGGGGAAAGCGCTCGCGCAGGGCCTGCTCAAAACCGGGGAGCAGTTCGATCGATTGTTCAGCCGCAGCGCAGGACACGATGGCCTCGACGGCGGTGTGTCGGCTCCAGAGGTTGGGCCCGCGCAGGGCCCGGATGCGGGAAACGTCCATCAACGTGACTTTCGGAGATTCTTTCGAAATA
Source organism: uncultured Sphaerotilus sp. (assembly GCA_964422355.1). Lineage (GTDB taxonomy): Bacteria > Pseudomonadota > Gammaproteobacteria > Burkholderiales > Burkholderiaceae_C > Sphaerotilus. Next base: position 1,405 of record CAYRBG010000215.1, read on the forward strand.
TCGATGCGGGGGTGGGCCGGATCAGGCGGCCGGGCCCACCTCGAAGGTTTCCAGACCGGCGGCGATCAGGTCCGGCGACACATTCATGGCCCAGGCGGTGGCCACCACGGCCAACAGCGTTTCGAGCGGGTAGGCGGACACACGGCTGCCGACGCGGCGCGTCAGCAGCGCCTGCTCACGGGTACCGGTGCGCAGCACCACCTGCTCGCCGCGCAAGGTCACTGCACGACCACCCTTTTCCGCATGAGCCGCCAGCGGAGCCGCGTCGGCGTCGGTGGCGTAGAACACGACTTCACCATCGCTCAGCTCGGCCATGTCGGCCACGCGGGCATCGCCGGCATTGAGCACCGCCGCACCCTGCGACAGCACCACGTCCACCTGCGTGCGCAGCACCTTGAACATCGGCTCGCCATCGTGCACGTCGTGCGCGGCCATGGCTTCGGCCTTGCCGGGAGGCAGTTCGAGGTCGGTGACCACGCCCACTTGGCAGCGGTCGAAGGGCAGGCCATCGTCGAGGATGGACAGACCATCCGTCTCGCACACGGCCACTTCCACATTGCGGTTGATCAGCAGGCGCGTACCCGCATCAAAACCGGACTGATCGCCCGCTTCCACACGGCGCCGGCCCAGGAACAGGCCGTCCTTGCAGGCCAGGCCCACATTGCGCCCACCCAGGTGCAGCAGCCAAGACACCAGACGGCCGATCATGGCCGTGTCGCGCGTGCCCGAAATGCCCACGATGGGAATGCGGCCAGCCTCGTCTTCGGTGCCGTTGTCCGGGAACAGGTGATCGACGATGGCGCTGCCCACCGGACGCGGCGAGCCCTGCGCCGGCTTCAGGTGCATCAGCAGACCCGGCCCGGCGTTGACTTCAACAATGGCACCGCCCGTCTCGTGCAGCGGACGGGAAATGTCGGTCGTCACCATGTCGATGCCGGCGATGTCCAGGCCGACCACGCGCGAAGCCAGACCGGCCAGATACGCCACATCCGGGTGCACGTCGTCCGTGCAGTCGATGGCGACGTTGCCGTTGCGCTGGACCAGGATCTCGCGGCCGGCCTCGGGCACCGAGTCTGCATTCAGCCCTTGACGCTCGATCAGCAGGCGGATCACCGGCTCGCGGTCGAGCTTGATGGTTTCCAGCGGAAACTCTTCGGCCTCGCCGCGGCGGGGGTCGGTGTTGAGCTGCACATCGATGAGCTGCTGCACGTTGGAATGGCCGTCCGCCGTGACCCACAGGCTTTCGCCCCGGGCGGCCGCCACCAGCTTGCCGCCCACGACCAGCACGCGGTGCTCGTCGCCGCGGATGTAGCGCTCGACGATCACCTCGCTGCCCTCGGCGTCTGCCACCGGGAAGGCGGCCATGACTTCTTCGCGGGTGCGCAGGTCCAGGCTCACGCCACGGCCATGGTTACCGTCGGTGGGCTTGACCACCACGGGCAGACCGATGTCTTCGGCCGCTTCCCAGGCCGCTTCCGGGCTGTCGACCACCTGGCCTTCAGGCACGGGCACGCCGCAGGACTTCAGCAGCGACTTGGTCAGGTCCTTGTCGCCGGCAATGCCCTCACCGATGGCGCTGGTCAGCTCGGTCTCGGCGGTCCAGATGCGGCGCTGGCGCGCACCGTAACCCAGTTGCACCAGATTGCCCTCGTTGAGGCGGATGTGCGGAATGCGACGGTCCGTGGCCGCCGAGACGATGCTCGCCGTGCTGGGACCGAGGTAGCAGTCATCGAGCTTCTCACGGATGCGCTCGACCGCCGCCTTCACGTCGTAGGACTCACCATGCAGCGCGGCCATGATCAAGCCATGACCGGCTTCAAGCGCCGTGCGGGCCACCTGCTCGTCGCGAGCGCGGAACACCATGCGGTACACACCGTGGCGCGAGGTGCTGCGGGTCTGACCGAAGCCCGTCGGAATGCCCGCCAGGTTCAGCAGCTCGATGACGATGTGCTCCAGCACATGGCCGGCCCAGGTGCCGCCCTCCAGGCGCTGAAGGAAACCGCCGCGCTCGCCGACGCCACAGTGGTGCTCCGCCAGCGCCGGCAGCAGGGCCAGCAGGCGCTCGTTGAAGCCCGGCACCTTGTTGGACGGCCAGTCCTCCAGCTCACCGAGATCCAGCCAGGTTTCCAGCACGGGACGGTAGGTCCAGAGGTTCGGACCACGCAGGAAACGACTGCGCAGCAGCTTGAGTTCGAAAGTCTTGTTCATCGTCCGCAATGAAAAAACGCGCCACCGCCGGCTCGCCCAGCGGTCGACGGCGACACCTGAGATTGTGTACGCAGCCACCCCCCGGGCCACACCCGAATTTGTACGAACCTTGCCACAGGAAAAACGCGGCTCGTGTCGTCCGGTCGGCGCGACAGCCGTTGAAAGGGGATGCGAGAGAATCCCAGCGTGAAGAACACCGCCCCGCTCCCCCTGTCCACGACCTCCCCTGACAACGTCCTGGCGACGCTGGAGGTTGACCTCGACGCCCAATTGCGCTTCCGCCCGGGGCGCCTCTCGCTGACCGAGACGCAACTGATCGACGATGCCGGGGCCGGCGACGGTCAAGACACGGCCTGGACCTTGCGTCCGGGCTTGACCCTCCAGCACGGCGACCACGCGGGGGTGGGCACGCTGTCGCTGCACGACGAAACCGGCCGGCTGGCGGAGTGGCGCTACACACTCAACCGTGATCCCCAGGCCCTGCGCCTGCTGACCTTGTTCGAGCGCCAACAGGCGCTGCTCGCCGCTGGCGGCACCGCTCCCGAGGACGAGACACCCAGCTGTCCCAAATGCCACGCGCCGCTGCCGCCCGACGAGGACGACTGCCCCATCTGTACCCGCGAGGACAGCAAGCCGCCCTCGACCTGGGTGCTGCTGCGCCTGGGTCGCTTCGCCAGACCCTACCGCGGCATGCTGCTGGGCGGGTTTCTGCTCACCCTGGCCTCGACCGCGGCCACGCTGGTGCCGCCCTACCTGACCATCCCGCTGATGGACGACATCCTGATCCCGTATCAGAACGGTCAGGCCATCGACCGGGGTCAGGTCATGCTGCTGCTGGGCGGTCTGCTGCTGTCGGCCCTGTTCGCCTGGGGTCTGGGCTGGGCGCGCACCTACCTGCTGGCCCTGGTGTCGGAGCGCATCGGCGCTGACCTGCGCACGACCACCTTCGAGCACCTGCTCAAGCTCTCGCTGGACTACTTCGGCAGCAAGCGCACCGGCGACCTGCTGGCCCGCATCGGCTCCGAAACCGACCGCATCAACGTCTTCCTGTCCTTGCACGCCCTGGATTTCGCCACCGACGTGTTGATGATCGGCATGACGGCGGCCATCCTGTTCTCGATCAACCCCTGGCTGGCTGCCGTGACGCTGCTGCCGCTGCCCTTCATCGCCTGGCTGATCCACGTCGTGCGCGACCGCCTGCGCACCGGCTTCGAGAAGATCGACCGCGTCTGGGGCGAGGTCACCAACGTGCTGGCCGACACCATTCCCGGCATCCGGGTGGTCAAGGCCTTTGCGCAAGAGCAGCGCGAGGCCCAGCGCTTCCGCGACGCCAACCGCTACAACCTGGAAGTCAACGACAAGCTCAACCGCACCTGGAGCCTGTTCTCGCCCACCGTGGCGCTGATGACCGAAATCGGCCTGCTGGTGGTGTGGGCCTTCGGCATCTGGCTGGTGAGCAAGAACCAGATCACCGTCGGTGTGCTGAGCGCCTTCATCGCCTACATCGGCCGTTTCTACGGCCGGCTCGATTCGATGAGCCGCATCGTCTCGGTGACGCAGAAGGCCGCGGCCGGGGCCAAGCGCA
>CAYRBG010000216.1:0-5176 GCA_964422355.1 uncultured Sphaerotilus sp.
TGGCCTTGAGGTCGGGCAGGTCGAACAGGTCGCCCAGGCGCACGCGCCGCTCGGCATCCATGGAGCCTTCGAGGTGGTCGTCCGTCGCCAGAGCGAAGTGCACGGGGATGGGTTGCCCGGAGGCATCCACTTCCAGCGACACGCCGTGGTTGCGCAGCAGCAGCTCGAACTGCTCGCGATAGTAGTCGGCGAAGAGGTCGGGGCGGGTCAGGGTGGTTTCGTACAGACCGGGGCCGGCGACGAAGCCGTAGGCCAGGCGCGAATCCGGTCTGACGGCCGTGTCGACCCGGACCCGAACGCAGGGGTAGGTGGCCCGCACCGCTTGCGTGGGCTCGCGCCCTGCGACGAAGTCCTTCAGGGCCCTTCGCAGGTGGCCGACGCTGTGGTCATACAAGTCCTGAACCGCCTGAAGGGCGGTCGGGGCATCGGTACAGGACACGGGCAAGGACATGGCAGGGCGGCCGAAACCGAAGCGGTGACGCGGAAATTATCGGGCTCAGGGAAGGCAGAGAGATTTCACTGAATCTGCGGAATCAGCCGGTGTGGAACGGTGTTGTTCCAGGGCTTGTGCAAGGAGGCTTCGCCGCAGAATGCTTCGGTCTTTCGGCCCCTTGCGGCCGGCAACGCACACAAGCAAAAAAGAGAAAAACCATGGTGGGCACTCCTACACACATCGACGGCTCGGCCCTGCGGCGCGCCGCTTCTCATCTGCACAGCCAGGCGCACATCGCCGTCAAGATGCTCATGTGCCGTCTGCACGAGGTGCGGGCACCGCAGCATGCGCTGGTGACCGATCCCGACTTCCATCGCCTCGTCGGCGAGGCCCAGGCGGCTCTGGTCGGTGGACAACACGGACACCCCTATGGCCTGCTGGACCGCCTGCGCGCCTGGCAGAGCCTGAATCCGGCGTTTGACGACCTGATGGTGCTTCTGCCCGATGGACAGGTGCTGGCCCGTCTGGAGTCACCCCTGGAAAACCGCGCCACCCTCGCGCCGCAGACGGTGGCCAGTCAGCCCTGGTTTGCACGGGCCTGGATCGATGGTGCCTGCGAGCACGCCGGGCCATGCATCCTGCGCCCCGGGCGCGCCGCCACGCTCATCCATGTGCTGCGCATCGATGCACCGGAACCGGAGTGCGCAGATCCAGCGACTCGGCCGCTGGCGCTGCTGGTGTTCAGCTTCAATCTGGCGGACCAGTCGCAGCGCATTTTCCGCAGCCTGCAAGGACCGAACGACCGGGCGCTGCTGGCGGTGGTGGACGACCAGCACCGAGTGATCGCCAGTTCCAGCGATTGGGTCTTGCCGGCGGGCATGGATCTGCACTCCTGCGCTGATCACGGGAGCATCGGTGAGCATGCCCAGGTGGTCGAGCTGTTCGGTCGCAAGTGGCTGAGCGTGTCCGGTGGCTTCTGGCGCCATCACCACGGCCCCTCCTTCGGCCCGGGCTGGATGGGACATGCGCTGATGCCCCTGGAAGAGTCGTCGAGCCTGCCCACACAGCGCGCCCCCAGGGCAGCGGCCCCTTGGCGTTCTTCGAGCCGCGTTCGTCCCGGACTGTTGGCGGCATCGACCGCCTGAGATCCCACCACACCGAGGTGCTCACAGACCCCTGGCTTCAACACCAGGGGCTTTGGCATCGGGTCGCTGGAAGGCTGGAGGAGGGGAAACCTCTGGAGATTTCCGGGCGCTCAGCCGTTCTGGATGGAGCGCTGCAGGAAGTAGGTCAGGCGTTGGTTCGGTGCCAGGTAATCCAGGGCGGACTGGGGCAGCTCGCTCGGACGCAGGGTCCGGGCCACGGTCAGCTCCGGTTCCGTCGAAAGGTCGGCCAGCAGGGCCGCATCCTTGGGCACGTCGCTGCGGTACAGCAGCACGGTCGGCTTGAGGGGGTGGGCGTTGTTGACGGCCACCACCATGCCGACCTGCTGGTCGGACAGCTCGACGAGTGTCCCTGGGGGATAGATGCCCATGACGCGGATGAAGGTGCTCAGCACCTTTTCGTCGAAGTGGTTGCGCCGGTGGCGGTACATGTGGGCCAGCGCTTCGTGGGGCGTCATGCCGGCACTGCGGTCCCAGGGGTTGCACAGGGTGTCGTAGGTGTCCACCACGGCCACCAGCCGCGCGGGCAGCGTGATCTGCGCACCGCTGAGCTTGCGCGGGTAGCCCGTGCCGTCCGAGTGTTCGTGGTGCTGGGCCAGGATCAGCAGGGCTTCGGGCGGCAGGTCCATGCGTTTGCCCACCTCCAGACCTTTGATCACGTGGGACTCGACCAGGGCCCTTTCAGCCTGGGTGTGCGGCGGGGGCTTGCGCCAGATGCGCTCCGGCACATCGGCCAGGCCGGCGTCGTGAAGCAGGGCACCCAGGCCGGCACCGGCGACTGCGGTTTCCGGCAGCTTGAGCTCGCGCGCCAGCAGCATGGTCAGCAGGCTGACGTTCAGGCTGTGGTGGTAGAGGTTTTCGTTGCCGACCTTGTCGGAAACCAGGTGGATGGCCACATCGGAGTCGCCCAGCACGTTGGCGGCCAGGCTGCCGATGAGGTCGCGCGCCATGTCGCGGGTCTCGGTCGGGCGGGCGTAGAGCTGTTGCGACAGGTTGCGGAAGGTCCGGGCCGCCTCGGTCAGCTGGCGCTGCGACTCCTTGAGGGCGGCGCGGTGCTGGGCCATCTGCTGGGCCTGTTCCTGTTTCAGTCGAACGGCCTCGTCCACGTCCGTGGCGAAGGTCGCGTCCTCGTCGGCAGCCGATGCCGCGGCAGGGGGCGCGAGGTCTGCGGCAGGGCCACGGTTCGTCTCGGTCTCACGGGCCGCCTCGACGGTCTTCAGGTCGCTGAGCTGGGGCGACCAGCGCACCCGCGTCAGGCCGAGCGAGCGGATGGTCTGGATCTGTTGCCGGTCCCGGATCTTGAAGTGGGAGGCCGCAAACGGGTGCTCCATTCACGACAGGTCGAGGTGGACGTAGTGACCGATCCGAAGTTCGGCCACATCCAGGGTGAGATGCTCGGAAACCACGTGAGACATGCTGGAATCATCGGGCGTTCCATCGATCGATGTGCTCTGAAATGCACCTCGTTGCAGGACCAAATCTGCGGAATTGTGACGTTCGTCGGTGTCCGCGGTCGGTTGTCGAAGCGGGAGCGAATCTCAGGGGGATGGCGGGTGATGGTCGCCTTGTTTGCGTGAACCGGTGGAGGTCCTCGACGGCATCGGCGCGGCCTGTGCCCCACTGTGCGGGCAGGCGCAGGCCCCGACCACACGGGTGGCCAAGTTCCGCCTGCCGGACGACGCGCTCACGATGGCTTGAACAGCCCCGCGGCCACGGCCGGGTTGGACGGCAGGTACAGGTGCAGGAACGACGCGTGCAGCCGACCGTCGCGGTAGACCGCTTCAGGCTGTCCGTGATGGCGCTGCGCCGCCGTGTGCGCCACGACCGAGGCGGTGCTCGTGAACGTGCCGTGGTGGAAGGTGTGTCCGCGCACCTTGCCCTCGGGCAGGTCGGCGCTGTGCAGACCCAGGTTCACCAGGCGCCGGGTCATGTGGGATTCGCCGGGCAGCAGGTCCCACATCGGCCAAGAGCGGCCTTCCAGGTCCACCAGGGACTCGGCCAGGGCCAGCATGCCGCCGCACTCGGCCACGATGGGGCGGCCGGCCGCATGGTGGGCGCGGAGGGTGTCGCGGGTGCGGGTGGCGCCGGACAGGGTCTCGGCGTGCAGCTCGGGGTAGCCGCCCGGCAGATACAGGGCGTCGGCCTGCGCCGGCACCGGTTCGTCGGCCAGGGGAGAAAACTCGACCACCTCCGCCCCGAGCGAGCGCAGCAGGGCCAGATTGGCCGGATAGATGAAGGCGAAGGCGGCATCGTGCGCCACGGCCACGGTGGTGCCCGTCAAGGGCGACCCTGAGACCGGTGGGCCATCGACGGAGGTCTCGGTGCTGTCCTGGGGGGCTTCGAAGCGCACCTCTGGCGGCAGCGGCAGATCGAGGGCCAGCAGGTGGTCGGCCGCGCGGTCCAGACGGGCGTCGAGGTCGGCCAATTCTTCGGCCTGCACCAGACCCAGATGGCGCGAAGGCAGCTCGATGTCGGCATCGCGCGGCAGGGCACCGAACCAGGTCAGACCCTCGGGCAGGCTCTCTTGCAGCATGGCGGCGTGGCCGGTGCTGCCCACCCGGTTGGCCAGCACCCCCGAAAACGGCAGGGTGGGCCGGTAGCTGCGCAGGCCGAGGGCCAGCGCGCCGAAGGTCTGGGCCATCGACGCGGCTTCGATCACCGCCATCACCGGCAGTCCGAAGCGCTCGGCCAGGTCGGCGCTGGAGGGGTTGCCGTCGTACAGACCCATCACGCCCTCGACCAGCACGATGTCGTGGTCCTGGGCGGCTTCCCACAGCAGGTGCCGACAGTGGGGCTCTCCGCCCATCCACAGGTCGAGCTGCCAGCAGGGCTCACCGCTGGCACGGGTGTGGATCATCGGGTCGATGAAGTCCGGTCCGGTCTTGAACACCCGCACCCGCAGCCCTTGACGCCGCCAGGCCCGGGCCAGCGCCGCGGTGACTGTGGTCTTGCCCTGACCGGAGGCCGGAGCGGAGATGAACAGGGCGCGGCAGATGGTGGAGGCTGGCATGAGCGGTCAGGAAACGGCTGTTGGGCGGGGCGTCGCAGTATCCGCCAGGCGGCGTGGCGGTACTTTTTCATCCGTGTCGCACGGGGACAAGAACAGCCTTGGTAATGCCGCGTACATCGCGGGATTTGCGCCGCGATGCACCAGCATGATGCAGGCCGAGCAGTACCTACCCCCCCAATTTGCCTTTTTAATAACAATCGAGGTGCTCACCATGCGTCAGAACCTGCCGGTCACGCAGCACGAGTTCGAGTTTTCCGACGACGTGACGCTGATGTCGACCACCGATGTCCACAGCCACGTCACCTACGCCAACGATGCCTTCATGGCCGTGAGTGGCTACGACCGCGCCGAGATCATGGGCCAGCCTCACCACATCGTGCGGCACCCCGACATGCCCAAGGAGGCTTTTGCCGACATGTGGGCCACGCTCAAGGCCGGCAAGTCCTGGACCGGGCTGGTCAAGAACCGCCGCAAGAACGGCGACCACTACTGGGTGCGCGCCAACGCCACCCCGGTGATGCGCCGTGGGCAACTGACCGGCTACATGTCGGTGCGCACCAAGCCCCAGCG
>CAYRBG010000217.1:0-5157 GCA_964422355.1 uncultured Sphaerotilus sp.
CCGTATCATCCCATCCGTCAGGTGCCAGAACGCCGGTCCGAAGGGGCCGCCGCTCAGGAGAATCGGGAAGGCGGTGAAATTCCGCCACGTGCCCAACGCTGTGAGGAAGATGCCCCGGCACACGCCACTGGACCCACCGGTCCGGGAAGGCGCCGGCGGCAGATGAATCCGAGTCAGAAGACCGGCCTGGCGATGTTCATGCGCCCGCACGGCCAGGCGGCGCAGCCACGCTTCGTTTGCAAGGGGACCATTGCAATGCCGCCGGGCTCTCATGCCTTTGACGACGCCGACCGCGCCGCCGTCTACCAAGCCATCTACACCCGCCGCGACGTGCGCGGCCAGTTTCGTCCCGACCCGGTGTCCGACGAAGTGCTGGCCCGCCTGATCCACGCCGCCCACCACGCCCCCTCGGTGGGCTTCATGCAGCCGTGGAACTTCCTGGTCGTCCGCTCCGACGCCGTCAAGGCCCGGGTGCACGCGGCCTTTGCCGAGGCCCACGCCGAAGCCGCCACGATGTTTGCCGATGACGAGCGTCGCCAGCGCTACAGCGCCCTGAAGCTCGAAGGCATCCTCGACGCCCCGGTGGGGCTGTGCATCACCTGCGACCGCGAGCGCTGCGGCCCGGTCGTGCTGGGCCGCACGCACATGAAGACGATGGACCTCTACAGCAGCGTCTGCGCCGTGCAAAACCTGTGGCTGGCGGCGCGGGCCGAGGGCATCGGCGTGGGCTGGGTCAGCATCTTCAAGCCCGAGTCGCTGCAGCAGGCGCTGGGCATTCCCGAGCGCATCGTGCCGATCGCCTACCTGTGCATCGGCCACGTCAGCCACTTCAACAGCCGCCCTGAACTGGAGACCTCGGGCTGGCGTCAGCGCTTGCCCGTGGAGTCGCTGGTGTACTTCGACGGGTGGGAACAGTCCTGCCCCGACGACGCGCTGATCCAGGCCCTCTCTCGGGTGCGGCAAGATGCCGACCCGCCCACCACCGACGCATCGACAGCCGCCCCATGACCCGCCTACACGCCGAACTTCGCCGCCTGTACCTGTGCCCGCCGCAGAGCCCGTCGGCAGCCGGGGCCACATCCCCCGCTGGGGACTTGACCCGCGCGCTCGTGCTGGACGTTGGCGGCCCACCGAGCTGGCCCCACCTGGCCCGGGTGTGGCAGGCCGTGCAGGACGAGTGGGGCCTGCCTGCGCCGGCCATCGCCATCAACGGCAAGGACGGCCACCAACTGTGGTTCTCGCTGTCTGCGCCCGTGTCAAGGCAGCACGGGCACGCCTGGCTGAAGGGCCTGCAACAGCGCTGGCTGGCCGACCTCGACCCGCGCCGCGTGCGCCTGCTGACCGACTCGGCGGCCAACGAGGGCGACCTCCCGGTACCTCGATCTACCGGCCCTGAGCGCTGGTCCACCTACGTGGTGCCCGGCCTGGCCCCCCTGTTCGCCGACGATCCCTGGCTGGACACCGAGCCCAACCCCGATGCCCAGGCCGACCTGCTGGCCCGCGTGGCCTCCATCGACCTGGACGACTTCCGCCGCACCCGGAGCGAACCGGCTGCCCCCATGGCGCCCAACGGCCTGGATCCCCTGGCCCCCAGCCCGGACACCTCACCCGCTCCCCCGCCGGACGCTCCAGCGCCAGTGACACCCCTGCACCGCGTCAACACCCCCACCGACGACCCGCGCACCTTCCTGCGCCAGGTGATGAACGACGCCGAAGCGCCGCTGGCGGTTCGCGTCGAGGCCGCCCGCGTCCTGCTGGCCCATCCCGAATGACGGCTGATCCCGTCCCACCCACGGTGGCCTGACCGGAAATCGCAAAGTTCTGGCTTCCGAGCCCATCTGGCACTAGAGTCGCCACGACGGGCAAGCCCCGCCATCAACACTCTGGAGGACACGCAACATGGCCATGATGAATGTGGAAGAAGTCTGGACCTTCATCACCACGCAAGGGGCCGATTTCGGCCTGAAGGTGATCGGCGCCATCGTCGCCTGGATCATCGGCCGCTGGCTGATCGGCATCGCGGTGAACATGATGGGCCGGGTGCTGGAGCGCGGCAAGAACATCGACGCCACGCTCACCACCTACCTCAAATCCATCATCGCGGGCCTGCTCACGCTGGTGCTGGTGCTGGCCATCCTCGACATGTTCGGGGTCAAGACCACGTCGTTCGCGGCCCTGCTGGCCGGTGCGGGCGTGGCCATCGGCGCGGCCTGGAGCGGCATGCTGGGCAACTTCGCCGCCGGCCTGTTCATGCAGGTGCTGCGGCCCTACAAGGTGGGTGACTTCATCTGCGCGGGCGGCGTGACCGGCACCGTCACCGACCTGGGCCTGTTCGCCACCACCCTGCTCACCCCGGACAACGTCACCACCATCGTCGGCAACAACAAGATCTTTGCCGACAACATCCAGAACTACAGCGCCCAACCCTTCCGCCGCGTGGACTGCGTGGCCAAGGTGGCCAACAGCGTCGACCCGACGGACGCCATCGCCCGCCTGCGCCCGGTGATCGCGGCCATCCCCAACGTGAAGGACACGCCTGCACCGGACATCGAGATCCTGGAGTTCACGCCCGAGGGCCCCAAGCTGTGCGTGCGGCCCTACACCCACACCGACCACTACTGGCAGGTCTACTTCGACACGCACAAGGCCATCGTCGAGACCTTCGGGGCTGCCGGCTACCCGGTGCCGGCCACGCCGCTGGCCACCACGATGAAGTCGGTCTGAACCAGCGCAGCGCTCACTTCGCCTTGGCCAGCGACAGCGCGTTGATGCAGTAGCGCAGCCCCGACGGCGGTGGCCCGTCCGGGAAGACGTGGCCCAGGTGGGCGTCGCACACCGCGCAGGTGGTCTCCACCCGCTGCATGCCGTGCGACAGGTCGAGGTGGTAGGCCACGACCGCCCCGTCCACCGGCTGCGTGAACGAGGGCCAGCCGGTGCCGCTGTCGAACTTCTCGACCGCGTCGAACAGCGGCGTGTCGCAGCACACGCAGTGGTAACGGCCGGGCTCGAACAGGCCGCACATCGATGAGCTGAAGGCGCGCTCCGTGCCCTTGAGCCGAGTGACGTAGAACTGCTCGGCCGTGAGCTGCCCCTGCCACTGCGCCTCGTTGTGCTCGACCCTGCGCGGCGGGGTCACGTTGCCTTGGCGGGCCCGGCGCAGCACCTCGGACCAGTCGATCAGGCGCGGCGCGGCGGCCTCCCCGCTGCGGGGCAGGCGCCAGTTCGGACGGGGGTAGTGGCAGGTGTAGCCGTCGGGGTAGTGCTGCAGGTAGTCCTGGTGCTCCGGCTCGGCCTCCCAGAACGGCCCGGCCGGCTTCACCTCGGTGACCACCTTGCCCGGCCACAGGCCCGAGGCGTCCACGTCGGCGATGGTCTGCAGTGCCGTGCGGTGCTGGTCCTCGCTGGTGAAGTAGATGCCCGAGCGGTACGACGAGCCGCGGTCATTGCCCTGGCGGTCCGGCGTGCTGGGGTCGTGGATCTGGAAGAAGAACTCCAGCAGCTCGCGGTAGCTCAGCCGGGCCGGGTCGAACACGACCTCGATGGCCTCGGCGTGCGTGCCGTGGTGGCGGTAGGTGGCGTGGGGCACGTCGCCGCCGCTGTAGCCCACGCGCGTGCGGATCACGCCGGGCATCTTGCGGATCAGCTCCTGCATGCCCCAGAAGCAGCCTCCGGCGAGGATGGCGGTTTCGATCGTCGTCATGGAAGGCTCCTGAACGAATGAAGGTCCGGCGGGCCCGTCAGCCCTTGAGCCGGAGGATGCGCCGGGCGCCGTCGGCCACCAGCAGCGCGATCAACAGACCGATGACCAGATCCGGCACGTTGGAGCCGGTCCAGGCCACCAAGGCCCCGGCACCGATGACGGCCAGGTTGGCCAGCGCATCGGTGGAGGTGAAGATCCAGCTCGCGCGCATGTGCACGCCGCCGTCGCGGTGCCGCATCAGCAGCACGACGCAGGTGAGATTGACGGCCAACGCCAGCACGGCCACGCCGGACATGGTGGTCGGCTCAGGCGAACTGCCGGTGACGGCGCGGCGCACCACCTCGACCAGCACCCCCACGGCCAACGCCAACTGCAACGCCCCCGACAGGCGCGCCGCCCGCATCTGATGCGCCACGCCCCGCCCCACGGCCATCAGGGCCAGCGCGTAGACCGACGCGTCGGCCAGCATGTCCAGCGAATCGGCGATCAGGCCGGTGGACTGCGCCCACCAGCCGGTGATCAGCTCCACCACGAACATCATCGCGTTCAGGCCCAGCAGCCAGCGCAGGACGCGGGCTTCGCCGGCCTCGACGTCGGGCAGGATCGCCTGAGGCTCCGGCTCGGTCTCGTTGACCGTGCTGCTGCACCAGCGCGCCCCCATGCCCAGCGGCTGCAGTGCCGCCTCGATGACCGCCGCCTCGCCCCGGTGCACCACCCGCAGCTCCCGCGCCGACAGGTCGAACGCCAAGGACAGCACCACGGCCACCGGCTGCAGCGCCAGGCGCACCAGGCGCTCCTCGGCGGGGCAGTCCATCTCCGGGATGGCAAAGAGGCTGGTCAACGAGGGCCCTGCGGTCGCTGCCGGCGACACTGGCTCCGGCGCGGCCTCGCCCGGAGAAACGGTCCCCTGCGGCCCCGAACAGGACCCGCAGCACGAAGAAGATGCATCACAACCCGACATGGCCGTGATCCTAGACGGTCCCTCAAACCCCTGCACGCCGGCGCAGCCAAGCCAGACGCGCCGACAGGCGGCTGCGCTGCGAATCGGTGCCGCTCCACAGCCACCAGCTCCAGGCCACGACGAACAGCGCCCGAAGCTCGATGCACAAGTCCAACAGCGCCTCGTCGATGGGCGGGCCGACCTCGCGCCAACCGGCCAGGGCCGCCTCGGACCACTCGACCTCGCTGCCCAGCACCCAGGCCGCACCGACCAGTCCGGCCAGATCCCACTCCAGGGGAGCTCGGCAGGCGTCCTCCCAGTCCAGCCAGACGGGGGCCCCTCCGGCGAGGGAGCGGACGTTGTTGAGGTGGGCGTCTCCATGCAGCCACTGCCGGGGTGCGGGGTGGTTTCTCACCCGAGTGCCCAGGTCGATCAAACGCTGCAGAACCCAGGCCGCATCCTCCCCCGCACGGGCGAGCACCTCCGGGTGGGTCAGCAGGCGCGCGCCCTCGTCCAG
>CAYRBG010000218.1:0-5098 GCA_964422355.1 uncultured Sphaerotilus sp.
CTCCAGCCCGGCGGGGATGATGCCGGCGGCGATCACCGCCGCCACGGCCGAACCCGCCGTCTCCACGGTCGGGAAGCTGGCCATGATGCAGCGCGCCATCTGTGGCTTGGGCACCAGCTTGACCGTCACCTCGGTCACCACCGCCAGCATGCCTTCGCTGCCGACGACCACGCTCAGCAGGTCCAGGCCGGGCGCGTCCAGCGCCAGCGAGCCGAACTCGACCGGCTCGCCCTGCACGGTGCACCCGCGCACCCGCAGCACGTTGTGCAGCGTCAGGCCGTACTTCAGGCAGTGCACGCCGCCGGAGTTCTCGGCCACGTTGCCGCCGATGGTGCAGGCGATCTGGCTGCTGGGATCGGGCGCGTAATAGAGACCGTACGGCGCCGCAGCCTCGCTGATGGCGAGGTTGCGCACCCCGCACTGCACCACCGCCACCCGCGCCAGCGGATCGACCTGCACGATGCGGTTGAGCTTGGCCAACGACAGGGTCACGCCCCAGGCGTTGGGCATGGCCCCCCCCGAGAGGCCCGTGCCCGCACCACGCGGCACCACCGGCACACCCAATTGGTGGCAGGCCTTGAGGGCCGCGGCGACCTGCGCTTCATCCTCGGGCAGCGCCACGACCAGAGGACGCTCCCGGTAGGCCGACAGGCCGTCGCACTCGTAGGGCGTGGTGTCCTCGGACTGCCACAGCACGGCGTGGGCCGGCAGCACCGCCTGCAAAGCCGCGACCACCGCCTGCTGGCGACGCATCCGGGTCTGCGGATCGGCGGGCACCACGGCGTCCACGGCCACGGCCACGGCGGCGGTGAGCGGGGCGGCGTCGGTCAAGGGGGCGTTTCCATCCATGGCACTTCGATCAGCGGGGCTGAAGGTCAGGAGATGACTGTAAATCGCGGCAACCAGCGTCGCACGCTCAATCGCGCAACAGCAGGGTCAACACGCCGGTGTAGCCGTACAGGTGTCGGTGGGCGATCTCGCCCGCAGCGAAGAAGCCCACCAGCGGCACCTCGCCCAAGGCGTGGCGGATCAGCTCCAGCTCGGCAGAAGGGCCACCGAAGTGCGGACCGCCCCGTCCCATGCAACTGACGTAGAGGGCGCCGGCCACGCGCTGCAGCGGGTCGGTCTCGTCGTCCAGCGTTTCGTCGTCCGGACTGAGATCCTCGCGCAGCTCGGCGCAGATGCGCACCAGATCGCGCCGCGCCGCCTCGACGTTGCGGGTGCAGAACGCCAGCTGGATGCCGGCCTCGACGTGATCGGCCACCGCGACCCCCTGGCGCCCCGGATCCAGCCCGATCAGGTGGCGCACCCGCGTCTCGTCGCCGAACTGGCCGCGGTGGGCCAGGGCCTCGTCCTGAGCGTCGGTCAGACCGACCAGGGTGGCCCGCAGGCGGGGCAGTGCGTCCGAAATGCCCTGCATCTCGATGCCCAGCGTGTCGAGCAGCACCGGCAAGGCCGGACGGCCGTCCAGCTCCAGCACCACATGGTCATCGGCGCGGGTCACGGTGTGCACGGCGCCGGACGGCCGGCAACCCTGGGTCACCCTTGAACGCACCTGAACAGCGGCCGTCAACGCCACACCCGACACACCGCCCTCGTACACCCCTGAACCCTCGGCACCGGCCGGCGCATTGATCTGCACATCCCGGCGCCGCGATGCGGCCACGCCGCCGAACAGGTAGCCCGTGTTCACCCGCTCGGACAGTTCGCCCAGCAGTTCGGAGAGATCGGGCATGCCGCCGTCGGCATGAACCAGCGCGGTGTCGGCCACACCGGCCGTCAGTGGGCGCTCACCGTTGTAGAGGAAGAAGCTGCCGGGCGCGGGATTGCCCAGCATGAGCACCAGCCCCGGCTCGTCGAAGTACTCCACCCCGCTGGCGGCCACACCGATGCCCACCGTGCCGACCCAGGACACCTGCGGCCAGCGCTGGCGCAGGTCCTCGACCAGCGACTCCGCATGGTCGGCGTAGTGATCGGTGAGGTAGACCCAGCCCAGGCTCCAGTCGTCGACGCCGCCGGACTCCCGGTGGGTGGCCCGCTGCGCATCGATCTGGACCGCGGCCAAGGCCAGGGCCATGTGCACGTCGGGATGGGTGGCGTGGGCATGCAGAAAACGGTTCATCGGGACCTCACTCTGCGGATTGCACCATGTGCGCGTCGATCGTGCCGAACACGAACCGCCCGCCCTCGGCACGCACCGTCACCTGGACGTGGTCGCCATCGCGCAACCACGGCGTGGTCGCGGTCTGCGAGGCCGCGCGCTCCTGCTCGCGGCGGTCGAGCAGACAGGCCGCAGGCCCGGTCGCCCCGGCCACGGCGGGCACCCCCAGGGACAGCATCGAGCCGCTGTTCCAGGGGCGGTCACGCACCAACAGCGCCAGCAACTGGCCTGCATGGAACTGCGAACCGCCCAGGTCCACCGCGCCGAAGGCCACACCCTCGACGGTCAACTCCAGATCCAGGCTGGCACGGCCGCGCGACCAGGCCGCACCCAGCTCGTCCGGCGTCACGGCCACGGGCGCCGCCAAGGCCGGCCCGCGCTCCAGCACCCCGCCCCAGCCGCGCCGCTGCTGGTCGGCCTCGCGGGTGCGGTCCACGCCGTCGGCGGTCAACGCCAGCAAGCGCACACTCTCCAGCGCCTGATCGGCCGACGCACCCGCATGCAGATCGCCGCAGATCAGCGTGAGCTGCGGCTCCACATCCCAGGCCGGCTGACCCGCGGGCAGGTTCATGTCGTCGCGGGGCCCCAGCCACAGGTCGCAGGCACGGTGGCTCCACAGGGGCTCGGACTTCAATCGGGCCGGCACAGGCACGCCCAGGCCCGCGCACCAGCGCTCGACGTGCGGCAGGTAGGACGCCGCTACGACCCGGCGCGGCGCCCGCGGCAGCGGCGCCATGCACAGGGCCGGGTCGAAGTCG
Source organism: uncultured Sphaerotilus sp. (assembly GCA_964422355.1). Lineage (GTDB taxonomy): Bacteria > Pseudomonadota > Gammaproteobacteria > Burkholderiales > Burkholderiaceae_C > Sphaerotilus. The sequence continues at coordinate 2,920 of CAYRBG010000218.1, forward strand.
AAGGCATGGCGGGAACGCCCCCGCTCCAGCCCCTCGGCGACCTCCTGCAGTTGCGGCGCCAGGAAGTTCCAGTCGTCAAGCACCTGCTGCAGGCGCGTGGCCACGCCGGTCGCATACTGCGCCCGCGTCAGATCGCGCGAGACCACCACCAGCTGCCCGTCGCGGGATCCATCCTTGTAACTTGCCAGTTTCATGACGGAATTGTCACCTGAGGGCGCACCAGGGAAGGACGCGGTAGAGTCTGCGCCCATGAATCCGGCTCCCGCTGCCCCTGTCCGTCGCCGTGCGCTTTGGGTCCTGACCGCCGTGAGCGCAGCCGTGCACGTGGCGCTCCTGGCCCCCCGTCCTCCCGTCGTGACGACCACAGACCCCTCTGTGGCGGCACCCGTCCGTGTGGTCCAGGTGGCGGCATCGCCGCAGGCCGTTCGGAGGATCGAATCCGCTCCTGGGGCCGAGGCCGCGGCACGTCGGGTCGCACCAGTCCCGCATCAACCGGCGACGCCTGCGCCCGCCGCCCAGATCGTCACCCCTCCGGGACCACGAACGGTGCATCGCGACCCGGTCCCGGTCCGAGCCGCTCGGCAAGCCCCTGCCCCTACCGAAACGGCCCACGCCACCGCCTCGGCCGACCGCGCCTGGAGCGAAGGCGCACCCGAGAGCCGCCGCGCCGCAGAGCCGGAGGCCTCCCGCGCACCGGACACATCCACCGAGGCCTCGGCCGCCACGGCCCTCTCCTCGGCATCGCCCCCCCCCGCCCTGGACGCAGAGCCCCGGTCCATCGCCCACGCGGACGCCCCCGTTCGGGTGCGCCCCACCCTGCTGCCCGAGGCGGAAGCGGCCCCGGCCGCCGGAGCGGGCATGCGCATCCCCGCCGCCGCAATCCCCCCGTCCGAGACCCTGCAATACCGCCTCAGCCGCGGCGCCGTCAGTGGCTCCGGCGAACTGAAATGGGTGCTCAACGGCAGCAGCTATCAGGTGCGCCTGGACGCCAAGGTGCCCGTGTTCGGCACGTTGTTGTCTCAGGCCAGCCAGGGCCAGATCGACGCCTACGGCCTCGCGCCCACCCGCCACACCGAAAAGCGCATCGGGCGCAGCGAGCGTGCGGTCAACTTCGTGCGTCGGCCGGATGGCCAAGGCGGCCAAGTCGCGTATTCAATGCGCACCGACACCGACCCCTTCACGGCCGGCGCACAGGACCGCGTGAGCTGGATGCCCCAGCTCGCCGCCGTCCTGCAGGCGTGGCCGGGCCCCGGCGGCAAGGGCCACGGCGTGCCCAGCGTGGGCACCGTCATCCCCATGGACATCGCCAGCACCAGCGGCACCCTGCGACGCTGGCAGTTCCGCATGCTCGACGTCACGCCCGAAGGATGGCTGCACCTGCGCCGCGAGCCGGAGCACGAGCACGACACCCGCTCCGAAGTCTGGGTCGACCCGCAGAACCACCACTGGCCGTTGCGCGTCATCATGACCGACGGCAACAGCGAGGCACTGGAGCTCGTCCTGAAGCGGGGAGACTGAGCCCGGTCAACCCCCGCGCCCGTCCCGTCGTTGTGGACATGGGCTTGAAACCTGCTTGGATGCCCTCAGGTATCGAGCCAGAAGGAGTTTCGCCATGCACATGCTCTACAACTCGGATCATTTCGCGGTGGTGCAGTTCGACGTGCCGGCCGCCGAAGAAGGCGCAACGCCCACGCTGCGCCGCGGCGGCTTCGAGATCGTCGACAAGTTCGCCCGCCGCGAGATCTTTCTGGAGGGCGCCTTGGCCGAGCACTTCAAGGAAGGCGTGCAGGCCCTGGTCGACAGCGAAGGCCAGACCACCGAGGACGACATGGACGACTATGTCTCCGGTTTTGCCGCGCTGGCCCAGCATCCGGTCATCCTGCACTGACGCCCGCACAGCCCCATTCACCCGAATGGGGCCCCGATTCGGGGACGTGCCTACAATTTCGACATGAACGTCCCAGCCTCCTCTCCCGCCTACACCCGCGCCGCCCGCCTGCCGGAGCTGCTGCGCCAGCGCATCCTGGTCCTTGACGGCGCCATGGGCACAATGATCCAGCGTTACAAGCTGGACGAGGCCGCGTTCCGGGGCGAACGCTTCGCCGACCACCCGGTCGACCTCAAGGGCAACAACGACCTTCTGGTGCTCACGCGACCGGACGTGATCCGCGAGATCCAC
>CAYRBG010000219.1:0-5051 GCA_964422355.1 uncultured Sphaerotilus sp.
ATCAACTCCCAGTCCATCAAGCCAGCCAGGCGCACCAGCGGGTGGGCCATGTTGATCTGCTCGTCCAGGCGTGGACGAAACATCTCTGCGGTCTCAGGGCGGCGGGAATGGGGCTTCATCGTCGGCAGAATTTGCAAGAAAGCGGGGGCAACACATTCTCCAGCTTGCAAATCATGGGCCCGTGACTGGCCTCAATCCCTTTGCAGATCAACAGCTTGGGATTTGTTCAGGACGGACTCAAAAGCCAGCGCCAAGCCCTGCTCAGGTTGTCGACCCGTGCGTCTTCACCCACTCCCGCATGGCGTCGTTCACCCGAGTCTGCCAACCTTTGCCCGTGGCCTTCAGTGCGGCCAGCACATCGGCATCGAAGCGGATGGCCGTTTGCACCTTGGGTGACGCCTTGACGCTGCCCACGGGCCGCCCGGCGCGACGGGCCTTCACCTGATCGGGCGTCGTGATGCGCCCCTCGCCGCGCATGGCCTCACCCAGGCTTTGCTCAATATCGGCCATGAACTGCACCATCTCGGGATCCGGGGAAGCGGTCTTGCGAGTGGCTTCAGACATCGTTCTTTTCCTTGATTCTTCTGTGGACCAGATGCCTTCGATGCTTCGAAGGTAGGTCGAGGTATCGATGACGCTGAATATGGATTTATTGTAGAACCAAAAAATGAATCATTTTTACTAGATGAGCTCGTGTTCACATGTCGTGCTCACATGAATAGAGAGCAGTCGTTAAGCGGTACTTAACACCTGCTGCCATACGTGCGGACACGGCTGCTCAGGGGCCGAGAGCCGACGTTTTGGGCGACCCAAGTTCAGTCCCCAGGGCCTACTGTGGGAAAATTTTTCACCTTTCCCCCCGCCTGTCGCGGTTCGCCCTGGAGTGGAGTTGAGTTCCTCGTTGTCGTCTTCGTCCGGCCCTTGGCGCGTGTTCGCCGCCTGGGCCCCCGTTCTGCAGGTGTCCGCCGCGTTGCATGTGGCGGCGGTGCTGGCGTTTGCGGTGGTGCCGACGTGGGCGATGGCGCATTGGGCGTGGATCGTCGGGGTGATCCTGCTGGACCATGCGGTGGTCGTCGGGCTGGGGCTGTGGCCGCGCTCGACGGCGCTGGGGCCCAATGTGCTGACGCTGCCGGCCGAGGCGTGTGCCCGCCGCGAGATTGCGCTCACGCTGGACGACGGCCCGGACCCCGAGGTGACGCCCGCCGTGCTGCAGCTGCTGGCCGAGGCGGGGGTGAAGGCGACGTTCTTCTGCATCGGCCGGCAGGTGCAGCGGCACCCGGACCTCGTACGGGCCATCGTGGCGGCCGGGCACAGCGTGCAGAACCACAGTTTTCGCCACGACCACCGGTTCTCGCTGTCGGGGCCGGGGGCGTTTGAGCGCGAGGTCGAGGCTGGGCAGGACGCCATCGCTGCCGTGACGGGCGAGCGGCCGACCTGTTTCCGTGCGCCGGCCGGGCTGCGCAATCCTTTCTTGGCACCGGTGCTGCGCCGGCTGGGCCTGCATCTGGTGAGCTGGACGCGGCGCGGGTTCGACACCCGCGAGCGCGATCCCGCCCGCGTGCTGGAGCGCCTGACCCGCGACCTCGCGCCCGGCGACATCCTGCTGCTGCACGACGCACACTCCGCCCGGACCGCCCAGGGCCGTCCGGTCGTGCTGGAGGTGCTGCCGGCCCTGTTGCAGCGCTGCCGTGCCGAAGGGTTGCGGCCCGTGACGCTGACGCAGGCCCTGCCGCCGCTGAGTCCTTCCTGAAACTCAAACACCCACCGTCTGCCTGTGAGTTCGACTTCGACCGCTCCCGCTCCCGCATCCGTTTCCGCCGACCGCGCCTGGTCCGGCCTGCTGGACACCGCCAGCGCCTTCTACCGGGGGGCCGGGCGTTTCGCTTACCACTTTGCGCGCGGCAAGCTGGGCATGGACCCGGTGTTTCGCCACATGCTTGAACAGGGCCTGTTGCCCACGGGCGGGCGGGTGCTGGACATCGGCTGCGGTCAGGGCCTGCTCGCGGCGCTGTTGCGGGCGGTGGATGTGGCGGCCTCCCGCAAGGCGTGGCCCGAGGTGTGGGCCCGGCCGCCGGCCGGCAACCGCGTGACCGGCATCGAGCTGATGTCGCGGGATGTGGAGCGCGCCCGGGCGGCGCTGTGCGCCCCCGGGGCCGACGATCCATGTGCCCCGGAGTTCATCTGCGGCGACATGTGCACCGCCGAGTTTCCGGACTGCCACGCGGTGGTCATCCTGGATGTCCTGCACTACGTCGACATTCCCCAGCAGGACCGGGTGCTGGCCCGTGTGCACGCGGCGCTGCGCCCCGGCGGGGTGCTGCTGCTGCGCGTGGGTGACGCCGACCAGCCCTCGGGCTTTGCCGTCAGCCAATGGGTGGACCGCGTGGTCACCCGCGTGCGCGGCCACAGCGTGCCGCCCACCTACGGCCGCCCCTTGACCGCATGGATCCGCAGCCTTGAAACCCAAGGCTTCCAGGTGGAGCCCCGGCCGATGAGCCAGGGCACGCCGTTTGCCAATGTCCTGCTCGTGGCCCGCAAGCCCGGCGCCGCCAGCCCCGCTCAGGAGACCGCATGAACACCACGCCCGCCACCCCGCTGGCGATCACCCACGCCACGCTGACCACTGCGCTCGGCGCGGGCAACGAGGTGACCCGGCAGGCGCTGGAAGCCGGCCGCACCGGCCTGCAGCCCAACCGCTTCCTGGACACCGAGCTGCCCGGCTGGGTCGGCCTCGTGGACGGCCTGGACGACGTGGCCTTGCCCGAGGCCCTGGGTCGCTTCGATTGCCGCAACCACCGCCTAGCCTGGCTGGGTTTGCTGCAGGACGGCTTCGTCGCCGCCGTGCAGGCCGCGCGCGAACGCTGGGGCGCCCACCGCGTGGCCGTGCTGATGGCCACCAGCACCTCCGGCATCCTGCAGACCGAGCTGGCCTACCGCCAGCGCGACGCCGAGGGCGCGCTTCCTGCCGACTTCCACTATGCCGAGACGCACAACACCGGCTCGCTGTCGGCCTTTGTGTCCCAGGCGCTGGGGCTGACCGGGCCGAGCTGGGTCGTGTCCACCGCGTGTTCGTCCAGCGCCAAGGTGTTTGCCGACGCCCAGCGCCTCATCGCCTGCGGTTGGGTCGATGCCGCCGTGGTGGGCGGCGTGGACAGCATGTGCCTGACCACGCTGTACGGCTTCAACTCGCTGGAGCTGTTCTCGCCCGAGATCTGCCGCCCCTGGGACGCGCGCCGCAATGGCCTGTCGCTCGGTGAGGCCGCGGCCTACGCCCTGGTGCAGCGCGATGCCGAGCCCGAAGCCGGCGGCTGGCTGCTCGGCGTGGGAGAAAGCAGCGACGCCCACCACATGAGCTCGCCGCACCCCGAGGGCCTGGGCGCGCGCATGGCCATGCAGCAGGCGTTGGCTCAGGGCGGCTGCACGGCGGCCGAGGTGGACTACGTCAACCTGCACGGTACTGCCACCCCCAACAACGACGCGGCCGAGGATCTGGCCGTGCGTTCCGTGCTGGGCACGCAGGTGCCGTGCAGCTCCACCAAGGGCGCGACGGGCCACACGCTGGGCGCGGCCGGTGCAGTGGAAGCCGCCATCGGCCTGCTGGCCCTGCGCCACGGCTTCATCCCCGGTGGTCTGAACCGGACCGAGCCCGATCCGACCCTGCAGATCCAGTACGTCGACCAGAGCCGGCCGGCCACTCTGCGCCGGGTCTTGAGCAATTCGTTCGGCTTCGGCGGCTCCAACGCCAGCCTGCTGCTGGGAGGTGTGCTGTGAGCGCGAACGTGATTTCCTTTCGGGTGCTGGGCGTGGGCCTGGTCGGTCCTGGCCTCACCTCGTGGGCCGACGCTCAAACCGTGTTGCGGGGCGAGGCACCGTATGCATCGGCCGCTGCCGTCATCCCCGCGCCAACCTGTCTGCCGCCGGCCGAGCGCCGCCGCGCCGGTCTGGCGACCAAGGTCGCCCTGAGCGCCGCCGATGCCGCGTGCCGCGATGCGGGTGTGGCGGCGGCCTCGCTGCCGAGCGTGTTCACGTCCTCCAGCGGCGACGGCGTGAACTGCCACACCCTGTGCGAGTCCCTGGCCAGCCCCGACCGCATGCTGTCACCGACCCGATTCACCAACTCGGTCCACAACGCGCCGGCCGGCTACTGGCACATTGCGGTCGGCAGCCACAGTGCGTCGACCAGCCTGTGTGCCTATGACGACAGCTTCGACGTGGGCCTGATGGCGGCCCTGACCCAACTGGCGTGTACCGGGCAACCCGTGCTGCTGGTGGCCAGCGATGCGCCGTATCCCGAGCCGCTGAAGGCCAAGCGGCCGATCCCGGACGCGATGGGCGTGGCGTTGGTGCTGGCGCCGGTCGATGCTGAAGCCGGGATCGATGCGGGTGCGGAAGGCGGCCCAGGCACGACCGCGAGTGGAGTGATCCGGGCCTCGCTGGCGCCGATTCCTGCCGGTGACCGCACAACCACGTCGTGCGCCGATGAGGGCTTGGAAGCGGTGCGCCGCACGTTGCCGACCGGTCGGGCCTTGCCGCTGCTGGAGGCCCTGGCTCGGGGCGCTGCCACGACGATCGTGCTGCCTGGGCAGGGCGGGGTGCGGCTGACGTTGAAGGTGCAGACGCCGCCAGAGGGCGCCGCATGAGGGCGACCGATTCGGCGGGCGATGCGCCGCCCCAGACCCTGGACCGTGCCGCCATCGCTGCTCTCATCCCGCACAGCGGCACCATGTGCCTGCTGGACGCGCTGACCGGCTGGTCGACCACCGAGGTGCGCTGCCGCTCCGACCGCCACCGCGATTTGGACCATCCCTTGCGCTCTGCCTCGGGCCTGTTGGCCGGCACGGCCATCGAAGTCGCCGCCCAGGCCATGGCGCTGCACGGCGCGCTGCTGGCGCAGGCCGAAGGCGGCACGGCTTCGCCCGGCTACCTGGCCAGCGCGCGCAACGTCGTTCTGCACCGCCTGACCCTGCACGACCTTCCCGGACCGCTGGAGGTCGAAGCGCAGCGCCAGGCCGGCGACGCCCAGCAGATCCTCTACGCCTTCGTGGTGCGCC
>CAYRBG010000220.1:0-5040 GCA_964422355.1 uncultured Sphaerotilus sp.
CCACGTGCACCCACACATGGTGGTGCAGGTCCAGGTGGAACATGAACAGGTAGCCGTGGGCAGGCAGTTGCGTGAACAGGCCCTTGGGGATCTCGGCCTGCTGCTCGGCCACCTCGGACTCCGCGCTGTAGCGGTTGCTCTTGGCAGCCTTGCGCAAATATGGGCCGAGGATGTCGCCAGGCGCGTCCAGCCCGCCCGCGCGTGCCGGCAGGATGCCCTCGTCATTGACCAGACGCGCAGATCCGCCCCCCGACGACAGCACGATCTGGTCCTTGCGCGTCCAGTCGGTGTCGCGGTGGGTGGAGCTGGGGTCTTCGGCGTGAAAGCCCACGCCCGCGCCCAGGAACTGAACGCCGTCGCGTGTGCGCCAGTCGAAGTAGCGCTGCGCCGTGCGGTCGTACTGCGCCAGCAGTTCCGGCATCTCCTTGAGAAAGCCCTTGTCGGCAAAGATCTCCGCCACGCTGCGGCCGATCATGTCGGCCTCGGTGATGCGCATCGTCTGCGTGACCACGCCGAGCTTGGCATGCGCCTTCAGCTCGATCATGACCTTGCCGGTCTCCTCGCTGGAGGGCGCCACGAAGTCCAGCCGCGTCACCACCCAGGCCAGCGGCTTGCCGGCCAGGTTGGCATGGAACAGCCAGCCGCGCTCGCCGCCCTGGATCAGCCAGCGGGCGATGGCGGGCAGCAGCATCTCCAGGTCGTCCGAGGCATCGAAACGCACGGACGGCTCCTGGAGCGCGGTCAGCAGGGTCTGGAGCTGAGCGTGGCGGCCAGCGTCGAAGGGCGCCTCGTTGGCGGCTTCGCGCGGGATCGGCTCCGCGCCTCCGCCCAAGGCCTGGCGCGCGCGCTCCCCCAGATCGACCAAATGCGCCAAGGCGTCCATCGGCAACAGGCGGTGCGGAATCTCGATGCGTGGTCCGAAGCGCAGCTGTTCGACCAGCGGCGCCAGCTGCTCAAAACGGTCGGCCAGGGACAGCACCTGATGGCGGTCGAGCGAGAGCTTCATGACGCCAACTCCTGCCGGACGCGGGCGAGCGACACTGGCGCGCCTCCCAGCACGGTGCGGTTCACCGCCAGGGCAAAGGTTCGCCACAGCGCCACCATGTCCTGCCGCATCACCTGCAGATAATCGCGCGGCGGCCGGTGCTCGTCGGGAAAGTTCGACAGGGCACACGAGGTGTTGTTGTGCTTGAGCACCTCGGTCATCAGGGCCTCCGACAGGCCAGAGAACAGACCCAGCACCTGCGGTGTCAAGGCGGCTTGCCCCCGCTCATCCGTCACACGGTGCACCTCCAGCACGGGCAAAGCCGCCACACGCTGCAGCACATCGTCGTAGAACGCCTCCAGCGTTGCGACCAAGGCCTTTTGCGTGACCGCCTCGGCATCCTGGGACGACATCGCGCGGTGCACCGCCGCCTGATAGCGCGACAGCAGCAGCCCCCGCTGCGTCCGAATGCCCTCGGACAGCTCGGCAAAGTGCGCCGAGAAGTCGCGCACCGCCGCCATGGCCGCATCTTCCGCACCATGATCGGGCCTGGGAGCGGATGAGAGGGCCAGCGCCGTGCGCAGCCGTGCGGCGGCCGACAGAGCCCCTTCCAGATACCCCGGGGAGCGCTTGCCCGTCTCGCTGCCGCCGAAGTGCAGCTTGCCGCCCCAATGGGGCTCCATCAGCATCGGCGCCGGCTCGGGGTGACGTGGCGGCGCCTTCTCCTCGGCCAGATCGGCGGCGGAACAGGTGTACGCCTCGGTGGCCCAGTCCTGCCACACCCAGGGTTGCGCCTCGGGGCAAGGTCCGAACAGCGTCATGACCTGGCTGTCGAGCAACAGCGGCATCGAACGCGCAAAAGCCTGGCGCTGCCCGCTGTCCAGTGCAAAAAAGCCCGCCAGGGCCCCGCCCTCGGCCTCGGTCAGCGACGCACTGGCGTCAAAGAGCTCGGCCAGCACCGATTGGGTGTGGGTGGACCAGGCATTGCCCGTCAGGCCCGCCTCGCGCCAGACCGGACGGCTCGCGAACACCACCGCCTTCGCAGCGGTGGACATCCAGGTCGGCACCTCGGCCAGCGCCTGTGCCATCGGCTCCGGCAAGGTCGGATGAAAGGCCACGGTCTGCGCCACGAGCCGCGGCGGCAGCGTCAGCACCACACGCCGCGCCAGCACCGTCCACACCGGATGAGGCGCCGAGTCCTCTTGGCCTTCCGGGCGGAACACCAAGCGCACGTGGTCGCCCTGGTCATGCACCTCGGTCAGCGCCATGTGCAGGTGCAGCCGCTCCTGCGGCAAAGGCCGGGCAAACGCCTCGACCAGCGCGGCCATGCCGCCGACCAGCCGACGCGCACCGCCATGCAGGCGACCGGCCGGTGCGATCGCCCCCCCTTCCGCGTCGCCCTCGACGTGCGGCAGGAAGTCGTTCATCACGGTCTGGGTCTGGGGGGGCTGGTTGGGGTCGGACAGCACCCGCACCCGACCGTCGTCGGGCTGCGCCAGATGGGGCAGCTTCAAATCCTCGATCAGCCGGGCCATGGCCGGCTGAGTTTCGGGCCAGAACCAGGTGGCCCCGAGGTCGGCCCGCACACCTCGCGGGCCGTCAACGCTCTTCACCCGACCGCCCAGGCGGTCACGGGCCTCGAAAAGCTGAAAGTCGATGCGACGGGCGTGCAGTGAATGGGCCAGGGCCAGCCCGCACAAACCGCCACCGATGATGGCCACATCCAGCATGCGCAACTCCTCACTGTCGGTAAACGCTTGCAGGCGAGACGGGCCCTCGCCGGCCAGGCACAAACGCAGGTTCAGGGGGCTCAGCCGCCCGACAGCGCGCCCAGCAGTTCCACCTTGATCGGCTCTTCGCCGGCCACGGAGGCTTGACAGGCCAGGCGGGACTTCGAGCCCACGCCCACGAGGGAATCCAGCTTCTCGTTTTCGGCGCGCTGGATCTTGGAAACGCTCTTGCGGCCTTCCAGCACAAAGACGTGGCAGGCACCGCACTTGGCCTCGCCGCCGCACTTGCTCAGCAGCGATTCGCCGGCATCAAGAATGGCCTTGAGCAGAGAGGTGCCCACGGGCACGTCCACGGTCTTGCCCGAAGGCATGATGGTCAGGGTCGTCATGGAAGAGGTTCCTTGTTGGAATGAATTGAAGAGAAGGCCGGCGTCGTGCCGGCTAAGAAGGCCGCCCCCTCAGGCGGCCACGGTGGACGCGGTGAGCTGTTCCGCGACCTCGGCCAGCGTCATCGCGATGCGGGTGATGCCCTGCTCCTCCAGGAAGCGGGCTTCCATGCGGGTGGGTTCGTCGGGCATGACGGCATAGTGCGGCCCGCCCGAGCGCTTCATAATCTGGCGGGCGAAGGTGCGCGGCAGCTGGTCATTGAACCGGCAGCCCAGGAACACGAAGCCCAAGTTGGCGCGGCGCTGCTGCACCAGCGCGGGGATCGGGGTCTGAATGTCGATTTCGGTCAGCACTTCGACGTAGTCGGAGTCGGAGATCAGGTAGTTGGCCGCGGGCGCGTGGCCGCCCCAGGGCTTGTAGTACAGCGTGGCGCAGGCCTCCGGCGTGTCGGCCGGAGCGTCGGGCAGCGGCTGACCGTCGGCGCCGTACCAGCCGTACCAGGTGCCGAAGTGCTCGGACTGCGACAGGCCCTGCGCCTCGACCCACGGCCCCGGCGACACCGCGCGCTCGGACAGCGCCTTGCGCATCGTGTCGTCGTACCAGCAGTCCACCAGCAGCGGGGACGGCAGCGCCGCCAGCCAGCGGTGGAAGACCGACGGCGTCGGCTGCGCGGCATAGGCCACTTCCATGGCGCTCACCAGCGTCTTGCGGTGCTTGAAGTTCTCGATGAACTGCGCCGCCTGCGTCAGCTTGTTCTTGATCTTGCCCGGCACCGACACCTTGGCGGTCAGCACCTGCGCCAGGGCCAGCGGCTCGGCCGGCACCGGGTTGTCGGGGCACAGGGCGAGCATGCCGGGGCCGAGGTAGGGCGCCAGCGTGCCGGCGCGCAGTCCGGTCTGCACGGCGTCGGGCAGCTGGGTCACGGTGGTGAAGGTCATGGGAACTCCTGAAGAGGATCAGTAGATGGCCGCCCCCGCCCCGACATTGGTGGCGGTGTCCTTGAGCGTGGCAACGACAAACTTCACCTCGTCTTCGTCGAGGTGGGCGTGGAAAGGCAGCACCAAGGCACGGTCGCCGATGCGTTCGGCGGCCGGGAAATCACCGCGCTTCCACCCCAGGCGGGTGTAGTGGAACTGCTGGTGCAGCGGCTTGCAGTAGGGCGCGGACTCGATGTATTCCTCGGCCAGGTCCTCGACGATCTGGCGCCGGCCGCTGGCGGTGAAACGGGTGCCCAGGTGCACGCAATAGACCATCCAGTGGATCTCGTCGACCTCCGGAGCGATCCAGGGCGGCTTGATGCCCTCGAAGCTGGCCATCTCGGTGAAGTAATAGGCCTCGACGGCCTTGCGGCGCTCCAGGATGCCGTCCAGCCGGTGCAGCTGTCCCACCCCCAGCGCGGCATTGAGTTCGCTCATGCCCGCCTGCATGGGCACGCGCGCGCCCACGGAGATGGAGTTGCGGTCGCGGATCGAGCGTTGACGCATGTAGCGCAGCTCCACGGCCAAGCGATCGTCGTCGGTGACGATCATGCCGCCCTCGCCTGTGCACAGCGGCGAAGGCTGAGAGAAGTCGAACACCGACACGTCCCCGAAACTGCCCACCAGCTTGCCCTGGTAGCGCGAGCCGATGGCTTCGGTGCTGTCTTCGATGAGCTTCAGACCGTGGCGATCGGCCAGCTCCCGCAGCGGCCCCCAGGCGGCTGGATGGCCATTGACGTTGCCGGCAATGATGGCCTTGGTGGCTGGCGTGATGCGGGCCTCGGCGCGCGCGGCGTCCAGGCAGCCGGACCAGTAGTGGATGTCGGAAAACACCACCTTGGCGCCGGCCAGCGACACCGCGTGCGCCACCTGGTGCCAGCCGTGCGGCGAGGCGATCACCTCGTCGCCGGGACCGATGCCCATGGCGCGCAACGCCAGCAAGGTGCCCAGCGTGCCGCTG
>CAYRBG010000221.1:0-5006 GCA_964422355.1 uncultured Sphaerotilus sp.
CCAGCGTCGCAGCATCAAGCACTGCAGGGCCTGCGGAACCCCGGTTTCGTACCACGTCCCTGCCGACGACAACCGCGAACGGGCGGTGTGTCCGTCGTGCGCGACCATCCACTACGAGAACCCGCTCAACGTGGTCGGCACGGTCCCGTTCTGGGAAGACAAGGTGCTCCTGTGCCGCCGCAACATCGAGCCGCAGTACGGGTTCTGGACCCTGCCCGCCGGGTTCATGGAATTGGGCGAAAGCATCGCCCAAGGCGCGGTGCGCGAGACTGTGGAAGAAGCCGGCGCCCGCATCGAGCTGCTGGACCTTTACACCATCCTCAACGTCGTGCCGGTCGGCCAGGTGCATTTCTTCTACCGCGCCCGGCTGCTGGACACCGACTTCGACCCGGGCCCCGAGACCATCGAGGCCCGCCTGTTCTCCGAATCCGAAGTGCGCTGGGACGACCTGGCTTTCCGGACCGTGCGCAAGACCCTGGAGCACTACTTCGCCGACCGCCGCCGCGGCCGGTTCGACCTGTTGTGCTCCGACATCCACTGACCTGAAGCGATTCCATGACGGAACCCATTGAACGGACGGCCACCGCCCCCAAGGCGGCAGCCCCGTCCGAAGCCGCCCAGGCGGCTGCGGTCCTGGCCGAAGCCGCCGCGCCAGTGCGCGAGGACCTCGTCCACACCGATCCTCTGCTCGACTGCCTGCTGGAAGTTTGCCGACTGCACGGCGTGAGCGCGTCTCGCGCCTCGCTGTCGGCCGGGTTGCCGCTCGACAACGGCCGCATGACCGTGCCCCTGGTGGAGCGCGCCTGTGCCCGCGTGGGCATGTTCAGCCGCCTGCAACGCATCAACGCCACCAAGATCGACGTCAACACCCTGCCTGCCATCCTGCTGCTCAAGGACAACAAGGCCTGCGTGCTGCTGGGCTGGACCCAGGAAGGCGACGCCCGGGTGTTGTTGCCCGAAACCGGCCAGGGCGGCGTGATCCTGGCCCGCAAGGATCTGGCCCGCCGCTACACCGGCATGACGGTGTTCGCCCGGCCGCACTTCCGCTTCGATGAGCGCACCCCTGAGGTGCGCGCCACACGTTCCGGCCACTGGTTCTGGCGCGCCATCTCCAGCCAGAAGGGTGTGTATCGCGACGTGCTGTGGGCGGCACTGCTGATCAACCTCTTCGCGCTGGCTTTCCCGATCTTCACGATGAACGTGTATGACCGGGTGGTGCCCAACCACGCGGTGGAAACGCTGTGGGTGCTGGCCGTCGGCCTGCTGGTGGTGCTGGGCGCCGACCTGGGGCTGCGCCTGCTGCGCAGCCACTTTCTGGACCAGGCCAGCGCGCGCATCGACATCCAGCTCTCTTCCACACTGATGGAACACGTGCTGGGAATGAAGCTGGAGAACCGTCCCCAGTCGGTCGGCTCGTTCGCGGCCAACCTGCGCGGCTTCGAGCAGGTGCGCGACTTCATCACCTCCTCGACCGTGACCACGCTGGTGGACCTGCCGTTCGCGCTGATCTTCATGGCTGCGCTGGTCTGGATCTCGCCGTGGCTGGCCATTCCGGTGATCACCGTGTTCGTTCTGGTGCTGGTCATCGGCTTCATCCTGCAGCACCGCCTGCACGAGCTGTCGCAATCGACCTACCAGGCCAGCGCCCAGCGCAACGCCACCCTGGTCGAGGCCCTGACCGGCATCGAGACCCTCAAGACGCAGAGCGCCGAAAGTGTCATCCAGTCGCGCTGGGAGCGGGTCAACAAGTTCCTCGCGCAGACTCAGATCCGCATGCGGGCGCTGACCAGCAAGGCCACCTACGGCACGCAGATCCTGTCGCAGATCGTCAGCCTGAGCGTGGTGGTGATCGGTGTGTATCTGATCACCCAGCGCGAGTTGACCATGGGCGCGCTGATCGCCAGCACCACCCTGGCCGCCCGCGCGCTGGCACCGGCCGGTCAGATCGTCGGCCTGCTGATGCAGTACCAAGGGGCGCGCACGGCGCTGGAATCGCTCAACGGCGTGATGGCCAAGCCCATCGAGCGCGAGGCCGGCACCAACTTCCTGCACCGTCGCGAGCTGCAAGGGGCCATCGAGTTCAAGCAGGTGCGTTTTGCCTACCCCGGCCGCGATGATCCGATCCTCGACGGCATGAGCTTCCGCATCCAGCCCGGCGAGAAGGTCGCCCTGATCGGCCGCGTCGGCTCGGGCAAGACCACCATCGAAAAGCTCATCCTGGGCCTGTACCAGCCGACCGACGGCGCGGTGCTCATTGACGGCATCGACCTGCGTCAGCTCGATCCGGCCGACGTGCGGCGCAACCTCGCCTACGTCTCGCAGGACGTCAACCTGTTCTACGGCACCCTGCGTGAGAACATCACCCTGGGCGTGCCCTACGCGGACGAGCTTGCCGTGTTGGCCGCCTCGCGCATCGCCGGCCTGGACGACTTCGTCAACCGCCACCCCCGAGGCTTCGACCTGCCGGTGGGTGAACGGGGTGAACTGCTGTCCGGCGGCCAGAAGCAGTGCGTAGGCATCGCCCGTGCCGTGCTGCTCAACGCCCCCGTGCTGTTGCTCGACGAGCCCACCAGCGCCATGGACTTCTCGACCGAAGCCCAGATCACCCGCCGCCTGACCGAGTTCACCGAAGGCAAGACCGTCGTCCTGGTCACGCACCGGACCTCCATGCTGGCCCTGGTCGACCGCGTCATCGTCGTGGACGGCGGGCGCGTCGTCGCCGACGGTCCGCGCGACCGGATCATGGAAGCCCTGCAATCGGGCCGCATCGCCCGCGCGGGCTGAGCCGGAGGCCGACGAACATGAACGAAAACCTCATCAAGACCGGCAAGGGTGCCATCTCCGCATTGGAGCGGGCCCGACAAGCGCTGGAACCGGCCACCCGCCCCTTCATGGGCAAGAACCCCACCGGCCCCGACGCGAACAGCGGCAGCTTCGAGGAACAGGCCGAAGAGCTGCTTTCCACCGAGAAGTCGGCTCACGCCCGACGCATCGTGCGCACGGCAGTCGTCGTCGTGGCCGCACTGCTGGTTTGGTCGGCCTTCGCCCACATCGACGAAGTGACGCGGGGTGACGGCAAGGTCATCCCCTCGCGCCAGTTGCAGGTGGTGCAATCGCTGGACGGCGGCGTGGTCTCTGAAATCCTGGTCCAGGAGGGCCAGGTGGTCGAGCCCAATCAAGTGCTGCTCAAGATCGACGAGACGCGCGCCACTTCGGGCGTGCGGGAGAGTGCTGCGCAGTCGTTTGCGCTGCGGGTCAAGCAGGCTCGGCTGAAGGCGCTGGCCGAAGGCACGCCATTCAATCCGCCTGCGCCCAATGGCACCGAAGCGGCCGAGGCGCACATCATCGACGAAGAGCGCAACCTCTACCTGTCGCGCACCACCGAGCTGAACGCCATGGTCTCGATCAGCCGTCAGCAGCTCGCCCAACGGCAACAGGAGCTCTCCGAAGCCCAGGCCAAACGCGCCTCGGCCCAACGCTCGCTGAGCATCGCGCAGCAGGAGCTGGCAAGCACCCGCCCGCTGTTGGCCAGCGGCGCCGTGTCCGAGGTGGACGTGCTGCGCCTGGAGCGTGAAGTGAGTCGAGGTCGCGGCGAGGTTGAACAGGCTTCGGCCCAGATCGCGCGGGCCCAGGCGGCCATCGGCGAAGCCGATCGCAAGATCCAGGAAACCTCGCTGGCCTTCCGAAACGAGGCCCGCAAGGAGTTGTCCGAGGTGCTGGGCAAGATCAACACCCTGCGCGAAGGTGCAGTGGCGCTCGCCGACAGGGTGGACAAAGCCCAGGTGAAGTCCCCCGTGCGGGGACGCGTGCAGCGCCTGCTGGCCAACACCATTGGTGGGGTCGTCACCCCCGGCAAGGACATCGTCGAAATCGTGCCGCTGGACGACACCCTGGTGCTCGAAGCCAAGGTGCAGCCGCGCGACATCGCATTCATCCACCCGAACCAGACGGCCACCGTCAAGTTCACCGCTTACGACTTCTCCATCTACGGCGGCATGGAAGCGATGGTGGACAACATCAGCCCGGACACCCAGATCGACGAAAAAGGCAACGCGTTTTACGTCGTGCGCGTCAAGACCAAGCAGTCCCAGTTCGGCAAGAACCTGCCCATCATCCCCGGCATGACGGCCGAGGTGGACATCCTGACCGGCAAGAAGACGGTGTTGTCCTACCTGCTCAAGCCGGTGCTGAAGGCCAAGCACTATGCCCTGACCGAACGTTGAAAGTCCGGTACTCAGGATCACTCCCCAACCGACAGGATAGAAGCCGCTGCGCACCGCGCCGCGGCTTTTTTGTTTCGGCATCGACTTATGCCGCCCCAACCCCCTGGCTTGTGTGGATTCGACCACGGAAAACCGGCCGCCCCGACCATTAAGTACGCCGACCTGTGGTACACCATCATTTGCAAACATGGGGTATGCATTAACGCCCCGGATCCAAGCCAGGATCGTGCGCATGATCACGGTCTTGGCCAGGTTACCCACCATTAACGCTTACCCCGCACCGAATCGAGGCCACCATGTCCAAGAACACGCTTCCCGCCGATCCGTCGATCATTCAATGCGCACCTCCGGCGGCGGGAACCCCTTCGACACCCAAGCCCGTGACCAAGCATGTCACGCCCCACGCGATCCATCATGCGGCCCATCCGGTGTCTGCGGCCATCAAGGCCAAGTTCAAGGCCAAGACCCAATCCGCCTCGGCCAAGCGCAAACAGGCGGCTTCGGATTGCGACGACGAAGTGGCGCTCAACCCCGCCTATGAACCGGCCCGCCATCCCGCCGGCAAGGTGGTCGGCGTCTGGGGAACCGCATTCATCAAGACCCCCGACGGTGAAGTTCAAGCCCTGAAGGTCGGCGACATCGTCCACAAGGGCGACGTCATCATGACCAGCCAGAACGGTTACGTTCAGCTGGAAAGCGACGGCACGCGTCTGGCACGCATTCCCGGCGGCGACATGCTGGCGGACTCCGGCCAGGAAATCGACATCGCTCCTGCGGCCGGTC
>CAYRBG010000222.1:0-4986 GCA_964422355.1 uncultured Sphaerotilus sp.
AAGTGCAACAACTGCGAGGCCGAACTGACGGAGATGCAACCGATGGACATCTCGGGCATTCCCGGCATCGAGGCCGCGTTTGCCGCGCACTGCCCGCATTGCGATCACGATACCTACGCCATCAAGGGCGAGCGCGAGGCCGTTGCCCAGATGCACATGGCCATCGAGGACGCCACGGGCAGCGAGAGCCGGGCCGGGGTGGTGCCGCACGCCAATCGGAAGTGATCAGCGAGCAGGGCCGGCCTGGACCGGCGTCACCACCAGCACCGTGCGGTTGCGGTCTTCCACGATCCACAGTCGGCCCCGGTGGTCCACCGTGGCGCCTGCGGGGCTGCCCAGCGGGCGCAGCCGGTTGGCGGGGTCCCACCCGCTGACCAGATCAACGGGTGGGCCGGAAGGTTCCCCTTTGACATCGAGTGACCAGGTCACGAGGCGGTGACCGGCGGTCCGGTATCCGTGCCACACCCCCAGCAGCTTGCCTGACCACGGGCTGGCCGGCGCGGCCGGGGTGAACAGCAGCTGCAGCGGGGCGGCGTGGGCGCGCAAGGCCTGAAAGGGGCCGGGCAGCCGTGCGCAGCGCTTCTGGGTGGCGGCTCCCGCCTGCTGTCGCAGTGTGGCGGTGCTGCGGCCCCGCTCGTCGGACACACAGTCGGGCCAGCCATGGTCCTGGCCGGGCTGCAGACGGTTCAGTTCCTCGGCGGGAAAACGCTCGTCGGGCGTGTCCACCGAGTTCTCGGCCTGCCAGGCCTGGCCGCTGGTGGGGTGCACGGCCAGACCGAGCGAGTTGCGCAGCCCAGTCGCATAAGCCTGCAGAGTGGCCGGGACCGTGGCCGAGAGCGTGGCCGCGTAGACCGCGGCTCGGGGTTGCACACCTTGCCGATCGGGGCAGGGCGTGCGGGTGCGGGCGTGCTCGTCCAGGCAGGCGTCCGACGACGAGCCCACGTTGACGAGCAACCGGCCGTCCTTCAGAAAAGCCAGTTCCTTGAGCGGATGGGAGCCGTCGGACGGCAGGCCGTCGAGCACCACCTCGCGCCGGATCGTTCCGGTGACGGGTGTGCGCCAGACCTGTCCGGCCTCGCCCACGTAGATCTGTCCATCGGGGCCGCGCACCAGACCGTGGGGGCGGTCGAGTTTGGCCGCGAGCACCCGGAGGACGGGACGGGTTCCCGGGGCCGCGGCGGAGGTGTCCAGCTCCAGCAGGCGTCCGCGACGGGGTTCCCAGTTGCCCATGTCTGTGATCCAGAAGCGCCCAGCCGCCACTTCCAGGATGCGGCGGGGCATGTGCAGTCCATCGGTCGCGCTCGCCACCAGTCCCACGCAATACCCTTTGGGCACCGTGAGGGAGACGCTCGGGTAACCCCCGCAGGTGCCCGACAAGGCATAGCCCGCCACGGACAGGGCGGCGATCGCAGTTGTGGCCATGACCGGCATTGTGCGATCGCGGCATGGGTGCTGTCAGGCGGGCCGCCCTGTTGGCGCGGCGTGGCGGTGGCGTCGTGCCCGCGGTTGAGGTCGTCAGGTGGCTTGGCTTTGCTGCCCACGATCTGTGGCCACCAGCGGCAGTTGCAGCGTGAAGGCCGTGCCCACCCCCGGCTCGCTCTGCACGTGGATGCGGCCGCCGTGCTCCTCGACGATGCCGTAGGAAATCGACAGCCCCAGGCCGGTGCCTGAACCCACCGGCTTGGTGGTGAAGAAGGGGTCGAAAACGCTGCCCATCTTGTCGGCCGGGATGCCGCAGCCCGTGTCGCGGATCTCGATGAAGGCGTGCTGCGCGTCGGTCCAGGTGGTCAGGGTGATGGTGCCGTGCTGTTCAATGGCCTGCGCCGCGTTGACCAGCAGGTTCATGAAGACCTGGTTGAGCTTGGCGAGGTGACAGGGCACCAGCGGCAGAGGGCCGTAGCGCCTCTCGATCGTGCATTTGTATTTCAGCTCGTTGGCCACCATCTTCAGGGTCGATTCCAGGCCGGCGTGCACGTCGGCCTCGGCAAACGGCGCTTCGTCCACGCGTGAGAAATTCTTGAGGCCTTGGACGATATCGCGCACGCGTGCGGCACCGTCGAGCGATTCCGCGATCAGGTCTTCCACATCGGCGAGCAGGTCCTCGACCTGCTCGCGGTCTTCCAGCGAGTGCAGCTCGGCCAACAAGGCGCCATCGGGCTGGCCGACGGCCGCACCCTGTGCATAGCGCCGATAGCCCAGGATGAGCCGGGCCATGGTGGCGCCGTAGGTCTTCATCGTGCCGAGGTTGCAGATGATGAAGGCCATCGGGTTGTTGATCTCGTGGGCCACGCCCGCCGCCAGTTGCCCCACGGAGGCCAGCTTTTCAGACTGGATGAGCTGCGCCTGAGCCTTCTGCAGCGAGGCGTGGGCCTTCTCGACCTCGGCGTTGCGCAGCTGGAGGCGGGCGTGTTGTTCGCGCAGTTCCTGGTTGAGGTGATAGAGCTCCAGCGACTTGGATTCCAGCAGCGCTTCGGCCCGCTCGCGTGCGGCGCGCTCGCGCTTGATCGCCCGCTCGTAGACCGGCGGCACCGGCGGGGGCGACGCCCCCTCGGTGGGCGCTGGGGCCGAATCGTCAGCCAAAGCGCAGGTCCAGGCGGCACCGCTCCGCGCCGTGGTGCATGCACTCGGGGTGGGCGATGGTGATGGTCTCGTTGAACACCTCGCCCGCACCGGTGATCAGCCCCTCGGCGAGGTGGCACAGGCGGCGCGGCGAGGCGTAGTACATGGTCAGCTGGCGGTCGTCGCCGGTCGATTCGTACTCGAAGGTGGGCAGCAGGGTGTCGGGGTGCAGCTTCTTGACCTCGACATGGATGACCTCCTGCAGACTGAGCAGAAAGCTGCGCGCCGTGTGCCCGTGCATGAACTCCGGATGGATGCGCCGGAAGGTGTGCATCATGTGGGTGCCGAACGCCCGGACGAGGTCCGGGGCGGGCAGGCCGGTGATCTTCGACAGTTCCCCGACGTAGGCCATGAGCTCGCCGTCCGGGTACACGTCACTGCTGGTGTAGACGGCCTGCGACGCCGGGCGGGTACGCTCGATCAGGGCGTCCCAGGTCTCCAGCCCGAACTTGTCGGTCACCAGGTCGCTGAAGATGTTGAAGACGATGCCTTTCATGAGGAATCCTTTCAAGCACGGGCCCGACCGTCATGGCTGCATCGGCCGGAGGGCGCCCGGTCGTGCTTCACGTCGTTTTCGGAAGGGGATCGTGCGGCCTTGAGTGAGGGGAAATCCCAGGGTGGCTGCGTGCGGAGCCCCAACGGCTACAGTCGGCGCCCATGACTTCGCCGGACGCCGCCAACCAGTTCGATCTGCTGCGCCAGCGGCGCTTTGCGCCCTTCTTCTGGACGCAGTTCCTGGGGGCGGCCAATGACAACGTCTTCAAGTTCGCGTTCACCGTGCTGGTGACCTACCGGATGCAGGTGGACTGGCTGCCGCCCTCGCTGGCGGGGCTGGTGATCGCGGCGGTGTTCATCCTGCCGTTCCTGCTGTTCTCGGCCACGGCGGGTCAGCTGGCCGACGCGCACGACAAGGCCCGCATTGCGCGGGGTGTGAAGAGCCTGGAGATCGTCATCATGGCGTTGGTGGCGCTGGGTCTGGCGTTGCCGTCGCCCGCGCTGCTGTTGGGCTGCATCTTCCTGCTGGGCCTGCACAGCACGGTGTTCGGTCCGGTGAAGTACGCCTACCTGCCGCACCACCTGGCGCCCAGTGAGCTGGTGGGGGGCAACGGCATGGTGGAGATGGGCACGTTCGTGGCCATTCTGCTGGGCAACCTGCTGGGGGGCGTCTTGATCGCCTTGCCCGACACGGCCGCGTTGACGGGCGTGCAGGCCGTGGCGGCCGTGAGCCTGCTGCTGGCGGTGCTGGGCCGATGGGCGGCGGGTCGGATTCCGGCGACACCGCCCCACGAGTCCGGCGCGCCGCTGAACTGGAATCCGTTCACTGAAACGGCCCGCAACCTGCGCCTCGCGCGCCGGGACCCCTCGGTGTTTCGCGCGCTGTTGGGCATCTCGTGGATGTGGTTCTTCGGTGCGGTGTTTCTGAGCCAGTTTCCGAGCTTCGCCAAGGAGGTGCTGCGCGGCGACGAGCACGTGGCTTCTCTGCTGCTGGTGGTGTTCTCGGTCGGGGTGGGAGTGGGCTCACTGCTGTGCGAGTCGCTGAGCCGCGGCGACGCCGGACTTCGATTGGTCCCCTTGGGTGGCTTGGGCATGACGCTGTTTGCCGCCGACCTGTGGCTGGCCTGTCGTGCGCTGCCGCCTTCGGGGCTGCAGGACGTGTCGACCTTTGTGGCGCAGTCCGCCCACTGGCGTGTGCTGTTCGACCTGCTGGCGCTGTCGCTGTCGGTGGGGCTCTACAGCGTGCCGCTGTATGCCTGGATCCAGTTGCGCTCGCCGGTGGGGCACCGGGCGCGCATCATCGCCGCCAACAACATCCTCAACGCCCTCTTCATGATCGCCAGCAGCCTGATCGTCGGGGCGATGCTGGGTGCAGGTGTGACGATTCCCGGCGTGTTTGGGGCCTTGGCGGTGGCCAATGTAGGCGTGGTGGGAGTCTGGACCGCACTGGAGCGCCCGATGCGTTCCGAGTGAAGTCAGCGCGTGGGGGACACCACTGCGGTTGGTGTCCAGGCGTTCAGCGCATCTCGGATCGGCCCGGCCGTCACCGCCGTCGGCGGCTGGAACG
This sequence comes from uncultured Sphaerotilus sp., assembly GCA_964422355.1. Classification (GTDB taxonomy): domain Bacteria; phylum Pseudomonadota; class Gammaproteobacteria; order Burkholderiales; family Burkholderiaceae_C; genus Sphaerotilus. Next base: position 4,682 of record CAYRBG010000222.1, read on the forward strand.
GATTGCCCTGGATCAGCACGATGGCCGCGGTGGGTGCCGCCGCCAGTGCAAACAGCAGGATGGACACCAGCGCCGCGCGCGGCTTGTCCACGTGCACCACGGCCACCGACAGCAGCGTCAGCAGGCCCAGGAAGGCCATGCCGCACCACTTGAGCGGATTGACGTGCGTGCGGCTGAGCGCCACGCGCTGGTGGTGCTCGTCGCGGATCTCCGCGGCGCGGGCCAGCATCATCGACTGCACGTTCAGGCCCACGGTCTTTTCCACCGAGGGGCGGGCCAGCAGCAGGAGCAGGGCGTCGGCGCGC
>CAYRBG010000223.1:0-4977 GCA_964422355.1 uncultured Sphaerotilus sp.
CGACGAGACCGGTGAAGCCCTGGTCCAGCGCGACGACGACAAGGAAGAGACCGTGCGCAAGCGCCTGGAGGTCTACCAGAGCCAGACCCGTCCGCTGGTGGACTACTACTCGGCCTGGGCCGCCACCGGCGACGCTGCCGCACCGGCTTACCGCAAGATCGAAGGCCTCGGCTCGGTCGACGAGATCACCGGCCGCGCGCTGAAGGCCCTGGCCTGACGCGCAGGAGCGACGGATGCCCCTCCGTCGCCGTCTGACGGGGGCCGGCGGCCCGGCCCTCGCGGCCAGCATCCTGCTGGCCTTGCTGACCGCCTGCGCCACACCGCAGGCACCGCCCTTTTCCCCGCTCTCCCCGGAAGACCCGTCCGCCGCATCGGTCCAGCCCGAAGCCGCGACGGTCAGGGCGCCTTCGACGGCCCGCTCTGCAGCGGGCTCCGGTTCGCGGCACCACGGGCGGCAGGCCATCGTCACTGCCCACCCGCTGGCCACGGCGGCTGGACTGGAGATGCTGCGGGCCGGAGGATCCGCCGTGGACGCCGCGATCGCCGCTCAGGCCATGCTCGGGCTGGTCGAGCCGCAGTCCAGCGGCATCGGCGGAGGCGCCTTCCTGCTGGTCCAACCGGCGAACCCGTCCCCCACCCTCGCCGTTGAAGCCTGGGACGGTCGGGAAACTGCACCCGCCAGCGCCCGACCCGATCAGTTCCTTAGTCCGGACGGCCAACCCCTGCACTTCGACCAAGTGGTGGCCACGGGCCCGGCCGTGGCTACGCCGGGCGCCATGCGCATGCTCGAAGCCGCGCACCGCCGGCATGGCAAATTGCCTTGGGCCAGGCTGTTCGAACCGGCCATCCACACGGCCGAACAAGGGTTTGCCGTCACGCCCCGCTTGGCCGGCCTGATCGCCTCCGACACCCACCTGCGCCAGGACATTCAGGCTCGCAAGCTGTTCTTCCATGCAGACGGCCGCCCCCTGCAGGTCGGCGACACGCTGCGCAACCCCGGCTACGCCTGGACGCTGCGCCGCATCGCCGAACAAGGTGCGGACGCACTGCACCACGGCCCCGTGGGCGAGGCCATCGTGCGGGCGGTTCGAACACACCTGCAACCCGGCTCCCTGAGCGCGTCCGACCTTGCAGCCTACCGCCCGGCGCGGCGCCCCGCCCTGTGCATGGACTGGCGCCGGTGGGTGCTGTGCGGCATGCCGCCACCCTCGTCGGGCATGCTGACCCTCGGGCAGATCCTGGGCTTGCTTGAGGCGTACCGAGCGCCGGCGGCCCGAGACCTGGAGCCCGAGGCGGGCCGGCTCCCCAGCCCAGGCGCCCCTTCTTCGCCACGGCCCACCGTCGACTTCCTGCACGCCTACACCGAGGCCATGCGCCTGGCGTTTGCAGACCGCAACCGCTACATCGCCGACCCGGACTTCGTGCCGGCGCCCGGTGGCGACTGGCGGCAGATGTGGGCGCCCGACTACCTGTCCCAACGCGCCCGCACCATCGGCCCGACCTCCATGGGTACCGCCCAGCCGGGCCGCCCCGCAGGCACACGCCTGTCGTGGAGCGACGACCGCAGCCCGGAGCTGCCGGCCACCTCGCACCTGTCCATCGCCGATGCCCACGGCATGGTCGTGTCGATGACGACCACCATCGAGGCGCAGTTCGGCTCGCGCATCCTCGTGGCGCCGGCCCCGGACCACGTCGGCGGCTTCCTGCTCAACAACGAGATGACCGACTTCTCGTTTGTGCCCGAGCAGGATGGACAGCCGGTGGCCAACCGGATCGAGCCGGGCAAGCGTCCGCGCTCGTCCATGTCGCCCACGCTGGTCTTCGAGAAGCCGGCAGAGGGCCAGGCGCCGCGGCTCGTGGCCAGCCTGGGCTCGCCCGGAGGCGCCGTCATCATCAGCTACGTGGCGCGCACGCTGCTTGCGCAATATGCCTGGGGCCTGGATCCACAAACTGCGGTCGAATTGCCTCACGTCGCCTCGCTCAACGGCCCCACCTTGCTGGAACGGGGGCGCTGGCCCGTCGCCACCCTGCAGGCCCTGAAGGCCCGCGGGCACACGGTGCGCGAAGTGGACCTCACCAGCGGCCTGCACAGCCTGAGCCGCCAACCGGACGGCACCTGGGTCGGCGGCGTCGACCCCCGCCGTGAAGGTGCCGTGGACGGAGATTGAGCCGGCGCTGCGCAGCCATGGCTCCAGGTCGGCCGGCTAGACTCGCCGGGTGATTCCCCAAGGCTTCATCCAGGACCTGATCGCCCGCGCCGACATCGTCGACGTGGTGGGCCGGCACGTCGTGCTCAAGAAGGCCGGCATCAACTACAAGGGCCTGTGCCCCTTCCACGGCGAGAAGTCGCCCAGCTTCATCGTCAGCCCGAGCCGCCAGACCTACCACTGCTTCGGCTGCGGCGTGCACGGCAATGCGCTGGGCTTTTTGATGGAACACGGTGCGCTGCCATTCGTGGAAGCCGTGCACGAGCTGGCCGGTGAACTGGGCGTGGCGGTGCCCGACGACCCCGCCGGCCCCGAGGAACGCGCCCGCGCCGCCCAGGCCCGCGCCCAGCGCCTGAGCCTGACCGAGGTGATGGCCAAGGCCACGCAGCACTACCGCGACCAGCTCAAGCAGAGCCCACGCGCCATCGACTACCTCAAGCGCCGCGGCCTGACCGGCCAGATCGCCGCGCGCTTTGCGCTGGGCTACGCCCCGGCGGGCAAACACAGTCTGGCCAGCTGCTTTCCGCACTACGACGACCCGCAGCTCGTGGAGGCCGGTCTGGTCATCCACAAGAGCGAAGAGGGCGAGGAAGAGCGCCGCTACGACCGCTTCCGCGACCGCGTCATGTTCCCGATCCGCAACCCCAAGGGGGAAGTGATCGGCTTCGGCGGGCGCATCCTCGACAGCGGCGAGCCCAAGTACCTGAATTCGCCGGAGACGCCGCTGTTCGTCAAGGGCCGCGAGCTCTACGGCCTGTTCGAGGCCCGCGCGGCCATCCGCGAGCGCAACTTCGTTCTGGTCACCGAAGGCTACATGGACGTGGTCGCGCTGGCCCAGCTCGGTGTGCCCAACGCCGTGGCCACGCTGGGCACGGCCTGCACCGGCGACCACGTGGCCAAGCTGCTGCGCTTCACCGAGGACATCGTCTTCAGCTTCGACGGCGATGCGGCCGGTCGACGGGCGGCCGGCCGCGCCATGGAAGCGGTGCTGCCGCACGCCAGCGACACCCGGCGCTTCCGCTTCCTTTTCCTGCCCAGCGAACACGACCCGGACTCCTACATTCGCGAGCACGGCACCGAGGCCTTCGAGCGCTGCATCCAGGAGGCGCTGCCGCTGTCCAGCCAGCTGGTTCAGGCCGCCCGCGAGGGCTGCGACCTGACCACGCCGGAAGGCCGTGCCCGCATGCTCGCCCAGGCCCGCCCCCTGGTGGAACTGCTGCCGCAGGGCCTGCTGCGCGAGCAGCTGCGCGTCGAACTCGCCCGCGACGGCCAGATCGCCCCCGAAGTGCTGGCCCAGCACTGGGCAGACACCCCCACCCGCCATGCCCGAGCAGAACGCCGCGAGCCGCGCGGTAGGAGCACGGGTCATGAGCCTCCTGCACACACCGTCCCTGATGACGGTATGCCGGTGGACTACGACCTGCCTTACGAGGGCCCTCCACCCGAAGCGCACTACGGCAGCACCGGCTACACCGAAGGATCACCTCGCCGACGCGAAGGTTGGCCGCGCAAAGAGCGTGGCGCGTGGTCGGGCGAGCGCTCGTCCTCGGACCGCTGGCGCCGCAAGGATGCGCCCCCCCCTGGACCACCGCCGCGAACACCATCATCACGTCTGGACCGCACCGCATGGCTGCTGCTTCACCACAGTGCGCTCTGGATGGAACTGCCGCATCACTGGCACGACCTTCTGGTCGAACGACCGATGCCCCACGGCCCCCTCTTTGCAGCCCTGGATCGAATCACACACGACCAAGGAAGTCTGCCGACGGAAGCATTGATCAAGGAGCTTCAGGCGGAGTTCGCCCACGACGACGTGCAACTGCGCCTTCTCGCGCACATCGGCAGACTCATCGACGTGGCCGACGACGCAGACACGGCGCGTGGACAGCTGCACAGTGCTCTGCGTGACATTGAACTGGCCCTCACTCAGGACCACATCAACACCCTGTCCGCCAAAGCCCAACTCACCCCCGAAGACGTGCGGACGCTCAAGGAACTCAATGAACAATTCCGGGTTCTCAAGCAGGGTGGACCGGTGGGATCACCCGATTGAGCGACCCTGAGCCGGAAAGGTCTCAAAAGTAGGGGATAATCCGCGGTTTTCGAATTGCGGCAAGAGTGACTGCAGTGCATGCCGGCCCCGGCCACCCGCGAAACGGGTCAGAAAACCAGGCCACCACCCCCGCCAGCACTGATGACAAACATGGTTCACGCAGCTTGCCCGCCGAAATTCCGAGCCCCTGCGGGCGCCACCGACGTTGCGGTGCGCGCGTGGGTTGTTGACGCGCGTGCGTCCGGCTTGCATTTTTGGCCCCAGCCCCCATACCGTCCACGAGCATCCAGCTGAGGAAGCGCATGACCGCGAAGAAATCCGCCCCCCAGGCCGCTGAAGAGTCTACCGAGGTGAAGAAGGCCCCGGCCAAGACCGCCCGCGCCACCAAGGCAAGCAAGGCCGCTGCGGCCCCGGAGCAGGACACCACCAGCGCTGAGGCCCCTGCGGCCCCGACCGGCGCCAAGCGTGGTCGCAAGCCCAAGGCCGCCACCGCCGAGGCCAAGCCCGCCGACAAGAAAGCCGACAAGAAGGGCAAGAAGGCCGAGCTGGAAGACGACGCCGATGACTTCACCGACGTCGAGGGCGACATCGAGGGCGAGGGCGACGTGGAGGTCGAGGCCGAATCGACCAGCGAAGAAGTCACCGCAGAGATCGAAGGCGAGGACAAGCCCAAGGCCAAGCCGCTGCGCATGAAGGTCAGCCGCGCCAAGGAGCGCG
>CAYRBG010000224.1:0-4973 GCA_964422355.1 uncultured Sphaerotilus sp.
GCACGGACCAGAAGTTCAACCTGCTGATGGGGCGCCATCTGCAGGAAGAGTACGGTCAGGAGCCCCAGTGCATCCTGACCATGCCGCTGCTGGTGGGTTTGGACGGCGTCGAGAAGATGTCCAAGTCCAAGAACAACTACGTGGCCATCACCGAGCCGGCCAACAGCATGTTCGCCAAGATCCTGTCCATCAGCGATGAGCAGATGTGGACGTGGTACACGCTGTTGAGCTTCCGCAGCGAAGCCGAGATCGCCGCCCTCAAGGCAGAGGTCGAGGCGGGGCGCAATCCCAAGGACGCGAAGGTCATGTTGGCCAAGGAAATCGTCACTCGGTTCCACAACGCGCAGGCGGCCGGCGCAGCGGAGCAGGATTTCCAGAACCGCGCCAAGGGCGGCATTCCTGACGACATTCCGGAGGTGTCGCTGCAGGGGGCTCCCCTGGGTATCGGCGCGCTGCTCAAGCAGGCCAATCTCGTGGCGTCCTCGGGTGAAGGGCTGCGGCTGGTGGATCAGGGCGGCGTGCGCATCGATGGCTCTGTCGTCAGCGACCGAGGGCTGAAGGTCGACGCCGGCACCTTCGTGGTCCAGGTGGGCAAGCGCAAGTTTGCCCGCGTGACCCTGAGCTGACGGTTTTCCGTCTCAGCGGGCCAGACCATGCAGGTCAGTTCCTACCTCAAGCTGTCGGTGGCAGTGGCCGTGGCGACCATTGCGCTCAAGACGGGCGCGTGGTGGCTGACGGGCTCGGTGAGCCTGCTGTCGGACGCTCTGGAGTCGCTGGTCAATCTGGCGGGTGCCACGTTTGCGCTGGCCATGGTCACGGTGGCGCGTCGTCCGGCCGATGACGATCACCCTTATGGGCACGACAAGGCGGAGTATTTTTCCTCCGGCTTTGAGGGCGTGCTCATCTTCTGGGCGGCGGTGGCCATCATCTGGGCCGCTGTGCAGCGGCTGCAGCACCCGCAGCCGCTGGAGCAGCTCGGCCTCGGGCTGGTCTTGTCCGTGGTGAGCTCGGTGCTCAATGGGGTGCTGGCCTGGGCCATGATGCGCAAGGCTCGGGAGCACCGCTCGATCGCTCTGGAGGCCGACGCCAGGCACCTTTACACGGACGTGTGGACGTCTGCGGGTGTCGTGGGGGCGCTGCTGGTCGTGCCTTTCACGGGCTGGCTGTGGCTGGATCCGGTCATCGCCATCCTGGTGGCCCTGAACATCGTCCGTGAAGGTGTGCACCTGATCTGGCGGTCGGTGGCCGGTCTGATGGACGAAGCGGTGGATGCGCAGACCCGTGCGGCCATCGACGCGGTCCTGGCACGCCACACGAATGAACACGTGCGTTTTGATCATCTCGTGACGCGCAATGCCGGTCAACGCTGTTTTGTCGATGTGCACATGCATCTGCCGCGGGATTGGACCCTGGCCCGCGCCGCCCAGCTCCGCAGTGACGTCGAACTCGCGCTGATGCAGGCTGTGCCCCACCTGCGCGCCAGTCTGCAGCTGCTGCCCAGCGATGTCGAAGCCCACGCCACGGTGGCCGATCACGCCTGACCGCGATCATGGGGTGTGAGCCGCCCAGGGCGTTTGCTCTTGCCATGAATTCATCAGACGGCCCCTCCTCTTATGCACCCAGAATCCCTGCTTGCCATCGTCCGGCTTGATCCCCCCTCCGGCCAGCCGGTGGTCGACCACCCCCGGGAGGACCGTCGCGTCGAGGGGTGCCCGCGCCGGGAAACCTGGACGATGTACGAGAGCGCGACCGGAGACCTGAGCGTGGGCCAGTGGACCTGTGAACCCGGCCGTTGGCGCATCCTTTTTGCACCGACCAAGGACGAGGTCTTTTTTGTCCTGGAAGGACGGGTGCGCCTGCACGATGTGCGTGGAAACGTCACCGAGGTGGGCCCCGGCGAGTCGGCGGTCATTCCCGCGGGGTTCGAGGGGGAGTTCGAAGTGGTCGAGCGGGTGCGCAAGCACTTCGTGGTCGTCGAGCGGTGAGGTCGTGTTGACGGCGGCAGGGTCGCTGGCTCAACGGTAATCTCGCGCGTCCTCGATCACCTTGCCGTCGTTGGGCAGCGAGCCGGGCTCAACCAGTGCCACCTCGCAGCGCAGCTTGGTGAGGTCGCGCACGGTGTCGGCCACGGTGCGGACCAGACCTTCAGGCGCCTGGCTCACCTCGCAGCGCAGCGTCATGCGGTCCGAGGCCATTTCACCTTCGATGACCAGCCGGGCCCGGGTGATTTCTGGATGGCGGCGCACGACCTCGGCGACCTGGCTGGGGTGGACGAACATGCCGCGCACCTTGGCGGTCTGATCGGCGCGGCCCATCCAGCCCTTGATGCGGCGGTTGGTGCGTCCGGTCGGGCAGGTGCCGGGCAGGATGGCCGAAAGGTCGCCGGTGCCAAAGCGGATCAGCGGGTAGTCGGGGTTGAGGCTGGTGACGACGAGCTCGCCCACCTCGCCGTCGGGCACCGGGTCACCGGTGCCGGGGCGCACGATCTCGACCAGCACGCCTTCATCCAGCACCAGGCCCTCGCGGGCCGAGGTCTCGTAGGCGATCAGGCCCAGGTCGGCCGTGGCATAGGCCTGGAAGCCCTGGATGCCACGCTCGGCCAGCCAATCGCGCAGCGACGGCGGGAAGGCTTCGCCGCTGACCAGGGCCTTGGTGATGGAGTTCACCGGCAGACCCGTCTCCGCCGACTTCTCGACCAGGATCTTCAGGAAGCTCGGTGTGCCGATGTAGCCGTGCGGCTTGAGGTCGGCCACGGCCTGCAGTTGCAGTTCGGTGTTGCCCACGCCGCCGGCGAAGGTGGTGCAGCCGATGGCGTGGGCGCCGGTTTCCATCATCGCGCCGGCGGGGGTGAGGTGGTAGCTGAAGCTGCAGTGCGCCAGGTCGCCGGCCCGGAAGCCGGCCGCCCACAGCGAACGGGCCATGCGCCAGTAGTCGGGGGCGACGCCTTCGGGCTCGTAGATGGGACCGGGCGACTGATGCACGCGCCGCGCACCGTCGGGGCGGCGCAGGCCGGTCCAGCCGATGGCCGAGTGACCGCCGAAGGGGTCGATGGCGCGTTGGGCCTGCTGGCGCTCCAGCAGCTCGTGCTTGCGCACCACCGGCAGGGTCGCCAGTGCCGTGCGGGAGGTGATCTGGTTGGCGTCGATGCCGGCCAGGCGCTCGGCCATCGCGTCGGTGCGGGTCTGGGCGTGGCGCACGCAGCCGGGCAGGCTGGCCATGAGGGCCGCCTCGCGGGCGGCGGGGTCACGGACTTCGAGGGCGTCGTAGGGCTGCTTCAGGTCAGTCATCGCCGTCGTTCCATCGGTGGAGGAGGGTTTTCACATGCGCCAGGAAGTCGCGCAGCTCGGCGCTGTTCTTCAGCACCTTGTCGGCCTGCCATTGCGGGCTGCGGGCCGGTTGCTTGACGACACTGACGACGAGGGTGGCACCGTCGACCCGCGCCTTCACCAGGGGCTGTCCACGCTTCTCCAGCACGCCCTCGCGCTCGGTCAGGCCCTGTTCGCGCAGCTCGCGCACGAGGCGGGTTCGGCCGTCGGCGGCGTTGAAGGGCGGAGGAGCGAAGAAGTCGGTGGTGTCGTCCATGGGGCGGTCCGGATCGGGCAAGGGTCGAGGGGACGACGTCAGGACAGCCAGCGCTTGCGCCGCTTGTAGCTCTTGACGTCGCGGAAACTCTTGCGATCATCTCCGCCCATGCCGAGGTAGAACTCCTTGACGTCCTCGTTCTCGCGCAGCGCCTGGGCTTCGCCGTCCATCACGACGCGGCCGTTTTCCAGGATGTAGCCGTAGTCGGCGTAGCGCAGCGCGATGTTGGTGTTCTGCTCGGCCAGCAGGAAGGTCACGCCCTCCTTGGTGTTGAGCTCGCGCACGATCTCGAAGACCTCCTCGACGATCTGCGGCGCCAAGCCCATCGAGGGTTCGTCCAGCAACACCATCTTCGGGTTGCACATCAGCGCGCGGCCGATGGCGCACATCTGCTGCTCGCCGCCGGAGGTGTAGGCGGCCTGGCTGGTGCGGCGCGTCTTCAGGCGCGGGAAGAAGGTGTAGACCTTCTCCAGCGTCTCGGCCACGGCGGCCTTGCCGTCCTTGCGGGTGTAGGCGCCGGTGAGCAGGTTTTCCTCGATGGTGAGGTGGGCGAAGCAGTGGCGGCCTTCCATCACCTGCACGACACCTCGCGTGACCATTTCGGCGGGGGTGAGCTGGTCGATGCGTTCGCCGCGCAACTCGATGCTGCCCTTGGTGACGTCGCCGCGCTCGCCGGCCAGAAGGTTGCTGATGGCGCGCAGCGTGGTGGTCTTGCCGGCACCGTTGCCGCCCAGCAGGGCGACGATGCGGCCTTCGGGCACCTGCAGCGACACGCCCTTGAGCACGAGGATCACGTGGTTGTAGATGACCTCGATGCCGTTGACGTTGAGCAGGGGCGAGCTGGTGGCGGAGGGCGTGGCGGAGGCGTGAGCGGTCATGTCGGGGTGTCCTTTCCGTCGCTGACGACGGCCGTCATGGCGGCACGGTCGTCGTCAACCCGGGGTCGAATCGGTGTCGGTGTCGGTGTCGGTGGGAGGCGGGGTTCCGCGAGGGAGACGGTCTCGCGGAACCCCGGTGAGACCTCACCCTGGGGCGGGCCTCACCGCCGGCCGTGCATCAGGACTGGCAGTCGTCCGGGGTGCGGCGGGTCAGCTTCTTGTCACCGGCGTACTTGTCGGCCGCGGCCTTGACCATCGGCTTGATGATCTGTTCGTCGGCCTGATACCAGTCGGTGCCCAGGTTCCATTTGGCGCCGTCCCAGGTCTGCACCCGGGCCCACGACGAACCCATGTGGTCCTGGCACGAGGTGCTGACCGGGCGGATCACGCCGGTCAGGCCCAGGCCGGCGAGCTTCTTGTCGTCCAGCGCGAGGTTTTCCAGGCCCCAGCGCACCTGTTCGCCGGTCATGACCTTGCCCTTGCCGAAGCGTTCCTGGGCGCGGCGCACGGCCT
>CAYRBG010000225.1:0-4964 GCA_964422355.1 uncultured Sphaerotilus sp.
TCCTCGAAGCCGAAGCTGGCGGCGAAGGCCTCGTAGTCCTGCGGCGAGTAGCGGAAGGGGTGGCCTTCGCGCGCGGCGCGGCGGGCGTAGAGATTGAGCAGCTCGGCGGCGGCGTCGCGGACCTGCTCGGCGGCCTTGCGCTTGGCCTTCTCCCACTGGCCGGAGCCCAGCTTGTGCAGCGGCGCCTCGTCGGCGCTGACGCCGGTGTAGCGGCTGATGAGCTGGAGCTGCGACACCGGCACGTAGAGCGTGGCGTCGTCGGCGTAGGTGAGGTGCAGGAACTCGGAGGGCTGGCCGTTGCCCGCCAGGTCCAGGTTGATCAGACCCTGATAGCGGCCGATGCCGTGGTTGGCGTGCACGACCGGGTCGCCCACCTTCAGCTCGGACAGGTCCTTGATGAGGGTGTCGACGTCGCTGGTGGCCTCCTGCTTGCGGCGCCTGCGCGCGGTGGGCGTGGCGTCGAACAGCTCGGTTTCGGTGACGAACTGCAGACCGGGGCCGGCCTCGGCGGCGTCGATCCAGTGGAAACCGGCGGCCAGCGGCGCGGTCGAGATGGCGTAGGCGTGGTCGCTGGCCAGGAAGGCGGCCAGCGAGTCGATGGCCGGCGGTTCCAGCTTGTGATCGCGCAGCAGGTCGAGCAGGCTCTCGCGGCGGCCGGCGCTCTCGGCCAGCAGCAGCACGCGCGGGGCGGGCTGGCCGGCGGCGGTGCTGCGCTGGAGGCGCTCCAGGTGCTCCTCCAGGCGGCGCAGCGGGTCCTGGCCACCGCGCTGCACGCTCAGGTCGGGCAGGGGGCGGGCCCATTCGACGGGCTCTGCACCGCGGATCGAGAGTTGCGCGTGCCGGTTGCAGGTGGTGAAGAAGTCCTCGGGGCGCAGGTACAGCGCCTCGGGCGGCAGAATGGGCCGCTCGGGGTCGTGCTGCAGGAACTTGTGGCGCTCGCGGGTTTCGGTCCAGAAGCGGTCCAGCGCCTCGTTGACCTCGCCGTGCAGGGCCAGCGCCGCCGACTCGTTCAGGTAGTCGAAGAAGGTGGCCGTCTCGTCGAAGAACAGCGGGATGTAGTACTCGATGCCCGAGGTGGCGATGCCGGTGCCGACGTCCTTGTAGACACGGGCCTTGGTGGGGTCGCCGTCCATCTTCTCGCGCCAGCGGGCGCGGAAGGCGGTGCGGGCGGCCTCGTCCATCGGGAACTCGCGGCCCGGCAACAGGCGCACCTCGGGCACGGGGTAGAGGCTGCGCTGGCTGTCAGGATCGAAGACGCGGATCGAATCGATCTCGTTGTCGAACAGGTCGACCCGGAACGGCACCAGCGAACCCATCGGGAACAGGTCGATCAGCCCGCCGCGCACCGCGTACTCGCCCGGCGACACCACCTGGCCGACGTGGGTGTAGCCCGCCAGCGTGAGCTGGGCCTTGAGCGCGGCCTCGTCGAGCTTCTGCTTGGTCTTGAAGTGGAAGGTGTAGCCCGCCATGAACGACGGTGGTGCCAGGCGGGTGAGGGCGGTGGTGGCGGGCAGCAGCACCACGTCGACCTCGCCGCTGCGGATGCGCCACAGCGTGGCCAGGCGCTCGGAGATCAGGTCCTGGTGCGGGCTGAAGTTGTCGTAGGGCAGCGTTTCCCAGTCGGGGAAGACGGCCACGCGCAGCTCGGGGGCGAAGAAGGCCAGCTCGTCGGGCAGGCGCTGCACGTCGGCGGGCTCCGCAGTGACGATCGCCAAGGTCCGGCCTTCCCCCTTGCGGGCCTGGGCGAAGCGCGCCAGCAGCAGGGCGTCGGACGAGCCGGTGGGGCGGGGGACGGTGTAGCGTTTGCCGGGAGCGATCGAGGGGAGCTGCATGCGGGCGTCGTCTGGATGAAGCGTCAGCACAAACGGGCCCGGTGGACGTTGCCACCGGGCCCGCAGTGAGGATCTGCAATTTTAGGCGGCCCGCTCAGGACGGCCGGTGCTTGCGCAGCATGACGTCGATGGCGGTGACCGCTTCCGAGATGTTGAGCCAGTTTTCGGCCCGCTCTTCGCTCTTGAATTCCTTGCCGAGGTTCACGGGCTCTTCCTGGCCTTCGATGTGCAGGAAACAGGCCCATTTGCCGCTGGGCAACTGTTCGACGGTGACGCGATGGTCTGACATGGTGGTGCTCCGATGGTGATGTCTGGGCCGTGGCGCGCCGGAGTATTGCGGCAGCCGGTTACCTGCGTGGTTTGCTTGGAATACCTCGGGCGTTCGACGCACCTTGTGTCTCGGAAAACCGACCTGTTTCACAATCTCGCCATGGGAGATTCCTCATCCACCGAGAAGCTGGTCGTGGCCTCGTTGCTGAACGGCTTTTTTGAAGCCGGCTGGTCGATCCAGGTGCTGTTGGGCGACGCCGATCGCAAGCAGTTCGAGTCCTCACGGATCGCGCGCCCGCAGGCTGAGGCGCACCTCAAGCGCATGTGTGAGATCGCCCGCGACCTTCCCGAAGAAGTGCGTGACTTGATGCCCAAGGTGGACTGGCAGAGCTGGGCCGAGCTCGGTGAACACCTTCCGCCCCAAGACGCCCGCGACCGGGCCCTGATCTGGACCGCCATCGAGGCCTGGTTGCCGCCGGCGGGGCTGGAGATGCGCCGCTACCGAAGGCAATACCCCGAGCTCTGGCAGTTCAAGCTCTGAAGCCGGGGCCGCACCGGGTGGTGCCCGGTGCGTGTCGGTTTGTTGGCCTCAGGTCCGAGCCAACGGATTCGGCGTCGGCTCGCCGATCTTGTGCAGGGTGTTGCGGTCGGTGTGGTGAAACGGTTCATCGCGGCCTCGGATCTGCAGCACGGTGTCTTCGTCGTAGGTCCAGGTGCCGTCGCCGTTGATGGTGACCTTGATGCGGAACTCCACCGTCTTGAAGGCGTGGTCCAGGAACGGTGTCGAGCAGATGCCGTAGGTGTCCAAACCTTGTTTGGCCACCAGCTCGAACTCGGTCGCGTCGGCGGACGCTTGTCCGCCGGCCATGGCCACTTCGCCGCGCGGGATGGTCAGCGTGTGCGTGATCGCTCCGGTGGCCGGCTCCCACAACCAGTAGCCGACCTGCTCGTGGTAGGTCTTGACCTGATCCGGCTTGGTGATGTGCGTGTGGTAGCGAAGGCCGTACAGCAGTTGCGGCCCGTTGGTGACCGGGTCGATGGGCTGCAGCTCGATGCGCTCGACGAAGGCCTGCTGCTTGGGGCCTTCGGCCTTGGGCTTAACGTCCAGACCGCGGGTGCCTTGCCAGACGCCGGCCATTGCGCGCAGCGGGCCGAGGTGGGACAGGGTGTTGACGTCGATCTCGCGGGGTTCGGTGTAGATGTCGGAAGGGAAGTCGCTCATGGCTGTGGGTGTGGGTGACGTCCAAAACCTTCACTCTATCCTTGCGGGGGTGTTCGACCCATGACATGCTGCACAAGACAAACGCGCAGCGCGGAATGCACATGCAGGAATTGAAGGATCGTGTTCGGGGGGCGTGGTGCGCAGGTGTGTGTGTGGCCTGCCTGTGGGTGGCCCCGCTGTCCGTCTCTGCGCGAGGACCATGGCACGCCGAGGCCGAGAACACGCCTGGCTATGAGCAGATGTCTCCCGGCCAGCGCCTGGCCCATCAGCGCCGCATGCGGGGCATGACGCGGTATGCGGACTGCGTCGAATACGAAACCGAACGGCGGCATCGCTCCCGCCATCGGGGTGGGGCGCAGGGTCGCGAAGACCACCCGGAGCGAGACCCCTGCGAAGAACTGCGCACCCGCGGTCAATTGAAGTGAGCCGCCCGACCGCCTTCATGAATCGGCTTCGTTTGTCGCCCGTGCTGTTCCTCAGTGGGTTACTGGGGCTGTTCGTCGCTGGGGCTTGGCCGGAGGACCTGCCGCTGTGGCGGACCGTTGGCATCGTCTGCGGCTGGGGCGCGGCCGCCCTGTTGCTGGGGAGCCTGCTGCTGATGGTGCGCGCGCCGCGCTGGGCGGCGGCGATGGGGGGCCTGGAGGCGATGTACGTCTGGCACCACCGGGCGGGTGTGGGGGCCTATCTGTGTGCCTTGCTGCACCCGCTGGCTTTGGCCGCTCAGGCGAGTATGGAGTCCCCGTCGCAGGCTTGGGCCACCTTGGCGCCCTGGATGCAGGACGTGTCGGTGGTCTGGGGCTGGGCTGCGCTGATGTTGCTGATGGCCGGCCTGTGGGCCACTTTTGAGCGGCGGTTGCACTACCGGCCGTGGCTGCTGCTGCACCTGGGACTGGGCGGGGGCGTGATCGTGGCCTGGGTCCATGTGCTGTTGCTGCTGGCCGAGCCGGCGCTCGCCTGGACGGGTGTGGGGGTCAGCGTCGGTGCGTTGTGGTGGCGCGTCGTGGCCATGGACCGGGGCGGCTCGTCGACCCTCTATCGCATTGTCTCCGTGCGCCACCCTGCCCGTGAGGTGGTCGAGGTGACATTGCAGTCCGTGGGGCTCGGGTTGACGCCTTCACCCGGGCAGTTCGTGCTGGCGCAGTTTCCGGACCTCGGGTCTTCGTCGGCCGGCGGCGAGTTCCACCCTTTCACGGTCAGCCGGGTGGGGGCCGATGGGAGCTTGGATCTGGACATCAAGGCCCTGGGCCCCTGCACGACCCGTGTGCAGGAGGTGGTGGCCGGCCAGCGGGTGCGCCTGCAGGGACCGTTTGGAGACTTTCTGGAAGGGGCGGGTGATCGTGCTCGGCTGTGGGTGGCCGGAGGCATCGGCATCACCCCGTTCATGGCGGCACTGCGCCAGCAGGCCTGCCCGGTGCCCACAACGCTGATCTATCTCTACCGCACGGCGCAGGATGCCTTGTTCGTGGAGGAACTGGAGCGTTTGCAGGCGAATGATCCCCACCTCACGGTGCACGCGGTGGAAACGGGGGATGCCGCACCGCCGCTGGGCCCGCTGCTGGACGGCGTCGAGGTGCTCGCGGACCGCGAGGCTTTTGTGTGCGGACCGTATGCGCTCACCGCGGCTGTGTCGGAAGAGTGGC
>CAYRBG010000226.1:0-4949 GCA_964422355.1 uncultured Sphaerotilus sp.
GCGACCTTCGTCAGCGACCTTCGGTTGAAACTTAGCCATTTCGTGTTCCTTCGTGTGCGAGCGCCGCGCTTAGAACTGCAGGCCGCCTTCGCGGGCTGCATCGGCCAGG
The DNA here is from genome assembly GCA_964422355.1 of uncultured Sphaerotilus sp. Classification (GTDB taxonomy): domain Bacteria; phylum Pseudomonadota; class Gammaproteobacteria; order Burkholderiales; family Burkholderiaceae_C; genus Sphaerotilus. Next base: position 110 of record CAYRBG010000226.1, read on the forward strand.
GCCTTGACACGGCCGTGGTAGGCGAAGCCCGAACGGTCGAACGCCACCTTCTCGATGCCGGCCGCCTTCGCCTTTTCGGCGATGCGCTTGCCCACCAGGGAAGCCGCATTGACGTTGCCACCCTTGTCGGCGCCACCCAGCTGTTCGCGGACTTCCTTCTCGGCCGTCGAAGCCGATGCCAGAACCTTGCCGCCGCAACCAGAGATGATGTTGGCGTAGATGTGCAGATTCGAGCGGAAGACCGTCAGACGGGCCACGCCCTGCAGGGCGATGCGCGCACGGGTTTGACGGGAGCGGCGCAGACGCTGTTCTTTCTTGGTCAACATGATGCGGCTCCTTACTTCTTCTTGGTCTCTTTGATCACGACCTTTTCATCCGAATAACGGATGCCCTTGCCCTTGTAGGGCTCGGGAGGACGGAATGCACGGACCTCGGCGGCCAACTGACCCACCACCTGGCGATCAGCGCCCTTGATGATGATTTCCGTCGGCGTCGGGGTCTCGACCTTCACGCCAGCCGGCATGTCCTTGACCACCGGGTGGGAGAACCCCACCTGCAGATTCAGCTTCTGACCCTGCGCCTGGGCACGATAGCCCACGCCGATCAGGTTCAGCTTCTTCTCAAAACCCTTGCTGACGCCTTGAACCATGTTGTTCACCAGCGCACGCATCGTGCCGGACATGGCATTCGCCTCGGCCGATTCGTTCACCGGAACAAAGCTCAGGACACCGGCATTGTTCTCAATCTTGACCAGCTCGCTGGCAGCACGGGACAGCGTGCCCAGGGCACCCTTGACCGAGATCTGCTCGGCGCCGATCGCCACGTCCACCCCCTGAGGAATGGCAACCGGCATCTTTCCAACGCGGGACATATGCGATCTCCTTCCTTAGGCGACGTAGCACAGCACTTCGCCGCCGATACCGGCTGCGCGTGCCTTGCGATCCGTCATGACGCCCTTGGGCGTCGTGACGATGGCCACGCCCAGGCCATTCTGGACCTGGGGAATGTCGTGACGGCCCTTGTAGATGCGCAGACCGGGACGGCTCACGCGCTCAATGCGCTCGATCACAGGGCGACCGGCGTAATACTTCAGGCCGATTTCGAGCTGGGACTTGCCGTCGTCGCTCTTGATCGAGAAACCGTCGATGTAACCCTCGTCCTTCAGCACTTGCGCAATGGCAATCTTGAGCTTGGAGGACGGCATCACCACAGCGGCCTTTTCGACCATCTGGGCGTTGCGGATGCGGGTCAGCATGTCGGCGATAGGATCACTCATGCTCATGGAATAACTCCTGTTCGTACCCTAAGGCGCCGACTTACCAGCTAGCCTTGATGACACCAGGGATGTCACCACGGAAGGCCAACTCACGGATCTTGATGCGACCCAGACCGAACTTTTGGAACGTGCCGCGAGGACGACCGGTGATTTCACAACGGGCGCGCTGACGGGTCGGATTGGCATTGCGCGGCAGCTTCTGCAGCGCCAGACGAGCCAGGTAACGCTCGTCTTCCGACTTGCTCTGGTCAGCAATGATGGCCTTCAGTTCAGCGTACTTCTTGGCGTACTTGGCGACCAGCTTCTCGCGCTTGACTTCGCGCTGAATGAGAGAGAGTTTTGCCATGTCAACCTCAGTTCTTGAACGGGAAGCGGAAGGCCGACAGCAAGGCCTTGCATTCGTCGTCGGTCTTGGCCGTCGTCGTGATGCTGATGTTCAGACCACGCAGAGCATCCACCTTGTCGTACTCGATTTCGGGGAAGATGATCTGTTCTTTGACGCCGATGTTGTAGTTGCCACGACCATCGAACGAACGACCCGAAATACCGCGGAAGTCACGGACTCGCGGCAGCGCGATGGTGACAAAGCGATCCAGGAATTCGAACATGCGGACACCGCGCAGGGTCACCATGCAACCGATGGGCACACCGTCACGGATCTTGAACCCGGCAATGGCCTTGCGCGACTTGGTCACGACAGGCTTCTGACCTGCGATCTTGGTCAGATCACCCACAGCATGATCCATGACCTTCTTGTCAGCAACGGCCTCGGAGACACCCATGTTCAGAGTGATCTTCTCGAAGCGCGGCACTTCCATCACGGACTTGTAGCCGAACTTTTCCATCAACTGCGGCACCACCGTGTCACGGTAGAAAGCCTGCAGACGAGCTTGTTGTTGCGCCATTCTCAACCTCTGCCTCAGGCCTTCAGCTCTTCGCCGCTGGACTTGAAGACGCGCACTTTCTTGCCGTCAGCCAGCAGCTTGATCCCCACGCGATCGGCCTTGCCGGTCGCGGGATTGAAGATCGCCACATTGGATTGATGAATCGGCATGGTCTTGTCGACGATGCCACCGGTCGTGCCCTTCAGAGGGTTCGGACGGACGTGCTTCTTGACGACATTGACACCATCGACCACCAGATGGTCAGCATCAACACGCAGAGACACGGTACCGCGCTTGCCCTTGTCGCGACCGGTCAGCACGATGACTTCGTCGCCTTTGCGAATCTTGTTCATTGCCTGTCCTTCGGTCGGCTTAGAGCACTTCAGGAGCCAGCGACACGATCTTCATGAAGCGCTCGGACCGCAGTTCGCGGGTCACGGGGCCGAAGATGCGGGTGCCGATCGGCTCCAGCTTGGCGTTCAGCAGCACGGCGGCATTGCCGTCGAACTTGACAAGCGAACCATCCTGACGGCGCACGCCCTTGGCAGTGCGGACCACAACAGCGTTGTAGACCTCACCCTTCTTGACGCGACCACGCGGCGCAGCTTCCTTGATGCTGACCTTGATCACGTCGCCGATGCCGGCGTAACGACGCTTGGATCCGCCGAGCACCTTGATGCACATGACGGATTTCGCACCGGTGTTGTCCGCGACATCCAGTCGCGATTGCATTTGGATCATTGTTTAACCCCAACTTATCCCGCGCTTGTCACCAGTTGGCGACCGCCGCGGTCAGTCTTGGGCCCGTCGCTCACCACTTGCACAGTGAGATTTGGGGCGAAACCAGAAAGCGCCACATGCAGCCAGGCACATGGCACAAGCCAGAAGAGTCGAAGATGATAACCCGCGAAGCTTCTCAGCGCAAGACCTGAAACTGCTTTTTTCTTGCAACCGGACCTCAGAGGAACAGGTCGGCGCAAGGGTCAATCGTAGGTCTCGGCATCCGGGTCCGTCGCCTCCAGTTCGTAACTGGCTGCCAGCATGGCCAGACGTCCCACCACGCCATACATGTAGAAGCGATTGGGCGCGCTCGCGCCGGGCTTCGTCCCCGCCTTCGGCAAATGGTGACTGTCGGCAAAGGCCAGGGGCACATAGGCCGCATGGGCCAAACCACGATCCACATCGTCCTGGGCCGAGGCTTGGACGCGGTAGTAGCCACCCACCACATAGCGATCCATCATGTAGACGACCGGCTCTGCCTTCGCGTCGTTGATGCGCTCATGCGCCGGAACCCCCTCTTGGAGCAGCGCCGCAACAGATCCCTCCTCCTCCGGGTCGGCCCTCACTCCCCAGGAGTCGATCAAGGCCTGCACCATCGGCAACTCGATGTCCCGGGCATCGCGGATGCACCAGCCGCCCGTGCGGCGACGCCGGTCGGACTTGATCACCACGAAGGGCTTCTCGTTGATGCCATATTCCTTGTACTTGCGACGCACCTTGGCAAGCAAACCATCCGCCGCCTCCCGGAGAGCCGCCACACCATCGGCGGGCGAATCGGCCGTCCAACGACACGATCCGTATTGAGGGTGGATCAGCCAGGGATCCATGCCCAGCAACTTGGCGAACTTCTTGGCGACCTCTTCATAAGCCTCGCTGTGGGCACGAAGACTGCGCATCGAGCTGGACGCATGCAGAGGCGGCAACAGGTACTGCTCATGCAGATCCTCCAACACCCCCGGGACACCGGAAGGCAGTGCCGTATTGAGCAGGATGGTGCAGGGGTCGAAGTGCTTCAGACCGAGGCGCCGCTGCGTGCGCAGCAGCGGCTCAACCACCAGCTTTTCCCCATCGGGCAGTTCGTGTTCGATCGCATCCGCCACAGCCGGGTCCAGGTTGCCCAAACGCACGTTCAGGCCCGCCATGGTGAACACGCGGCACAACCGGGCCACACTGGCCAGGTAAGCCAGACTCTGGCGCGGCTCCGGCAGCACCAGCAGGTTCTTGGCCTCGGGGCAGATCTTCTCGATCGCAGCCATGGCCGCCTGCACGGCCAAGGGCAGCATGTCCTCGGTCAGGTGACTCCAGCCGCCGGGAAACAGGTCCGTGTCCACCGGCGCCAGCTTGAAGCCCGCGTTGCGCACATGCACCGACGTGTAAAAAGGCGGCGTGTGCTCCATCCATTCCAGACGAAACCAGCGCTCGATGGCCGGCATGGACTCCAACACACGGGCCTCCAGCTCGTTGATGGGTCCGTTCAGCGCGGTGATCAAGTGGGGAACCATGAACAGCAACCTCGAAGGAAGAATCGATTGGTGGAACCCATTCTAGAAACAAGCTCCGACCGATCGCTGCACTGGGCCAAGTAAAAAGCCGCCCCTTGGGGCGGCTTCCTGCTTGATCACAAGAGCGATCAGCGGTTGTAGGCGGTTTCGCCGTGAGAGGTGATGTCCAGACCTTCGCGCTCTTCGTCTTCGCTCACACGCAGACCGATCACGATATCGACGATCTTGTAGGCCACCACGGAAACGATGCCCGACCACACGATGGTGATGCCGACCGCCTTCGCCTGCACCAGCACCTGGCTGGCGATGGAGTAGGCGTCCGGCGCGATCATCGCAGCCGTCACCCAGTCACCGACCGCGCTCGGGCCACCCAGCGAGGGCGAGTTGAACACACCGGT
>CAYRBG010000227.1:0-4942 GCA_964422355.1 uncultured Sphaerotilus sp.
CCTTGGTGGAGAACACGCCCATCGACTACCTGGACTTCGCCTCGCCGGTGTCGGGTCTGGGCGGCAAGATGGGTCTCGACGCCACCAACAAGTGGCCCGGCGAGACTGACCGCGAGTGGGGGCGGCCCATTGAGATGGACCCGGAGGTGGGCCGCCGCATGGAGTCGCTCTGGAGCCGGATTGTTGCCGACCGGCTTTCGACCTGATTTGCATCCGGCTTTGGGCGCATGTGGGCGCGCCCTGTTTGCCGGTCTGAATCCGAGGGGAACGTCAGGCTCGCACGAGTCGCCCCAGCACCTCGTGCAGCACGGTTACCGTGAGGCGATGGCCGTGGCCGCTGGGAACCCAGTCGAGCAGGCTGAGATCGTCGTGGGTCGGGAACTCGATGGGAGCGGGGACCAATTCGATCCCGGCAGACGCTGCGGCCTCGGAGAAGTGCAGCAGGGCGCGAGGCATGTGCCAGCAGTGCGTCACCAGGATCACGGTCTGAACGCCCGCTGCCTTCAGTGCCGGCATCGACTGCTCGGCGTTTTCTCGCGTGTCGCGCGAGCGGCCTTCCTTGACCCGCAGGGCAACGCCTTGATCGTGCAGGATCTGCTCGGCCACGTCGGCTTCGCTCACCTCGCCGTGCTGGGCCCAGCCGATGCCTCCCGCGTACGAGAGGGTCGAGCCCAACTGGCGTGACAGCCACAGGCCATATTCCAGTCGGGTGCGCCCAGTGGCCGTCAGCGCGCCCTGGGCTGGGCCGTATTCGCCGGCCTGGGTGTATCGACCGGCTCCCAACACGAGCACGCTGGTGGCTGCGCGTTGGGCCGGGTCTTTGCTCAGCCGAAACTGCCAGGCCTTGATGTCCAGGACCGGAGGGGGCTGCAGCACGTGCTCGATCAGCCAACGGCCGGTGCCGAGGCACGAGGTCAGCCACAGCAGGACGATCAACAGCAGGCCAGTGGCCTTGCGTACACGTTGAAACGGACCTGTCCAGAGCAGGAGTCCGGCCAGCGGAATCAGCAGGCCGGCCGGGGGCAGCACCAGGGCGGCCAGCACCGGCTTGAGGGCGAGGAGGGCATCCATCGGTGTTGCGGAGGGGGCCTGCTCAGGGGGCGAGGCGCTCGCGGATCCAGCGTCCGCCCTCCAAGCGGTAGACCAGTCGGTCATGCAGGCGGGACTTGCGGCCCTGCCAGAACTCCCAGCGCTCGGGCACCAGCCGGTAGCCGCCCCAGTGGGGGGGGCGTGGCGGATGCAGTCCGTGGGTCGCGGCCGCTTTGGCTGCTGCAGTGACCAGCACGGTGCGCGAAGGAATGACTTGACTCTGCGGAGATGCCCAAGCGCCCAGGCGGGAGTCGAGGGGGCGTGAGTGGAAGTAGGCGTCCGATTCCTCGGCGCTGGTCTTTTCGACCTGGCCCTCGATGCGCACGACCCGCTCTTGAATCACCCAATGAAACTGCAGGGCTGCGTGGGGGTGCAGCGCCAACTCTTGGCCCTTGCGGCTGTCGTAGTTGGTGTACCAGACCAGTCCCCGCTCGTCATAACCCTTGATCAGCACGATGCGTGTGGAGGGGCGGCCGTCGGCGCCGACGGTGGCCAGGGTCATGGCGTTGGGCTCGGCCACTCCGCCGCTCAGGGCCTGCTGGAACCAGAGATCGAACTGCCGCAGCGGTTCGTTCGCAGCCTCTCGTTCTTCAAGTTCACCTGCTTCGTAGCTCTTGCGCAAATCGGCAATCGGTTTCATGGCTGCAGTATAGAAAGCGAAAAGCCGAACTACACTTCATGACTCTTTTCACACACGATGGAGGTTGCATGAGCGAGGATGATCGCGACGACAGTCGCAAGGTGGGATTGTGGGTGGTGTTCACGACAGTGGCGGTATTGCTGCTGGGCGTGATCGGTTACGCCGTGATGCGGACCTCCAAGCCGGCTGCAGCACCGACGGTGTCCACTGTGGCTGTTGAAGCGTCGGGTGTGGGTGGCGCGGTGGCGGATGCCGCATCGGCGGTGGTGGATGCAGGCGCCAGTGCTGTGGGCGCTGTGGCTGGTGGTGCTGCAGCGGCCCTCGACAAGTTGGTGGATTTCGCCGTGTCCGGTGACGCTCTGTCGACGGTGCACTTTGCCTCGGGTTCCAACGACCTGGCCCCGGCCGAAGTGGCCAAGCTTGAATCCGTGCTGGACAAGCTCAAGGCCGAGCCGGGCAAGAAGGTCCTGCTGTCGGGTTACCACGACGCATCGGGCGATGCCCAGATGAACGCCGAGCTGGCCAAGAACCGCGCCAAGGCTGTGCGCGCAGCCTTGACCGCACGTGGCGTGGAAGTCGATCGTGTGCTGCTGCGCAAGCCGGAAGTGACGGTCGGCGGTGCCGACGCGGCCGAGGCCCGTCGCGTGGAGATCCGTCTGGTGGACGCTCCCTGATCTGTTTTTCCCCGGGGTGGTGGTCCGACGAAACCGCTGCCCACTGACCGCACCGGCGCAAGCCGCGTGCGGTTTTTTTGTCTGCCCAGCTGGCATAGACCGTGCGTTTGACGCTGTCATACCGTTTCGCTTTAATGGTTCGGGTCCGCGCGATGTTTCGTTTGCCCGCGGCCTGAACGGGAGCCTCCCTGCCACCATGAAGACCCAGATCCTCGACATCACGGCCCGCATCCAGGAGCGCAGCCGTCCCGAACGTCAGGCCTACCTGACGCGCATGGCAGCCACCGCACAGCGTCCGCGGGGCGTGGACCGCATGGGCTGCGCGAACGTGGCTCACGCGTTTGCCGCCTTGCCGGGCAGCGACAAGTTCAAGGTGGTGGCCGAGAAGGCGCCCAATCTGGCTGTCATCACGGCTTATAACGACATGCTGTCGGCGCACCAGCCGTACGAGGGCTACCCCGCTGTTCTGCGGGATGAAGCGCACAAGGCGGGGGCCACGGTCCAGGTGGCCGGCGGTGTGCCGGCGATGTGCGACGGCGTGACGCAGGGCCTGCCGGGCATGGAGCTGAGCCTGTTTTCGCGCGACACCATCGCCATGTCCACCGCCGTGGGGCTGACGCACGACGTGTTCGATGGCGCACTGTTGCTGGGCGTGTGCGACAAGATCGTGCCGGGGCTGCTGATCGGTGCGCTGCATTTCGGACACCTGCCTTGTGTGTTCGTGCCCGCCGGGCCCATGGGCAGCGGCCTGTCGAACAGCGAGAAGGCGCGGGTGCGTGAGCAGTACGCGCAGGGCCTGGTGGGGCGCGACGAGCTGTTGAAGGCCGAGTCCGCGGCCTATCACGGCGCGGGGACCTGCACTTTCTACGGTACGGCCAATTCCAATCAGATGCTGCTGGAGGCCATGGGTCTGCATGTGCCTGGGGCCGCTTTCATTCATCCGCACGACGGGCTGCGCGAGGCGCTCACGCGCGAAGCGGTGCGCACGGTGCTCGATTTGCGCCAGGGGGGCGAGCGGTACACGCCCATCGGCCAGCTGATCGACGAGCGCTGCATCGTCAATGCGATGGTGGCCTTGCTGGCCACGGGGGGATCGACCAACCATCTGATCCACTGGGTGGCGGTGGCTCGTGCGGCGGGCATCCGCATCGACTGGACCGATTTTTCCGAGCTCTCGGCCTGCGTGCCGCTCTTGGCCCGTGTGTATCCCAACGGCAAAGCCGACGTGAACCAGTTTCAGGTGGCCGGTGGACCGGGATTTGTGCTGCGCGAGCTGCTGGACGCCGGCTGCCTGCATGGAGACGTGATGACCGTGGCCAAGGGCGGCATGGCCGCTTACGGACAGGTGCCCGGTTTCGGTGCCGGTGGAGAACTGGTTCGCCGTGACTTGCCCAAAGCGCCCATCGACGCGGCGGTGGTGCGCACGGCGGCGGAGCCCTTCAGCCCAACGGGCGGGCTGAAGCTGCTTTCCGGCAATCTGGGTCGGGCCGTGATCAAGGTCAGCGCGGTGCCGGAAGATCGGCACGTCATCGAGGCGCCTGCGAAGGTGTTCGACAGCCAGGAGCAGATGCAGCTGGCCTTCAAGGCCGGTGAGCTGGAGTGCGATTTTGTGGCCGTGGTGCGGTTCCAGGGCCCCAAGGCCAACGGCATGCCCGAGCTGCACAAGCTGACGCCGCCGTTGGCGGTGCTGCAGGACAAGGGTTTCCGCGTCGCCTTGGTGACCGATGGGCGCATGAGCGGTGCATCGGGCAAGGTGCCCTCGGCCATTCACGTCAGCCCCGAGGTGCTGGCGGGCGGGCCCTTGGGCAAGGTGCGCGACGGGGATCTTCTGCGTCTGGATGCTGAGGCCGGAACGCTTCAGGCGCTGGTGGACGAGGCCGAATGGGCCGCACGCGATGTGGCCCAGCGCACGGCCGAAGGCGCCCTGGAGGCCGCGCACGGCCTGGGCCGTGAACTCTTCGGAGGCATGCGCCGCAACGCCCTGACCGCCGAAGAAGGCGCCATCACCTGGTTGTGAACGGGAGGACCGAGCAATGAACACCCTGGATCTGATTCCCCACGGCCCGGTCATCCCGGTGATCGTGATCGACCGTGTGGCCGATGCGGTGCCTCTGGCGCGTGCGCTGGTGGCCGGCGGCGTCAAGGTGCTGGAGGTGATGCTGCGCACGCCGGCCGCCCTGGCTTGCATCGAAGCCATGATCGCCGAGGTGCCCGATGCCATCGTGGGCGCCGGAACGGTGCGCTCCGTGGCCGATGCGCAAGCCGTCAAGGCCTTGGGGTGCAAGTTTGCGGTGAGTCCGGGCTACACGCCGGAAGTGGGGCGCGCGTGCCTGGACATCGGCTTGCCCCTGCTGCCCGGTGTGTCCACCGCCAGCGAGGTGATGACGGCCACGGCGGACGGCTATCGTTTTCTCAAGCTGTTCCCTGCGACGGCCGTGGGTGGCGTGAACCTGCTGAAGGCCTTTGCCAGCCCCTTCCACGACGTCGTGTTCTGCCCGACCGGCGGGATCACGCTGGACACCGCGCCCCAGTTTCTGGC
>CAYRBG010000228.1:0-4938 GCA_964422355.1 uncultured Sphaerotilus sp.
CCGAGCACCGCGCCGACCGCCTCGTAAGGGCGCGACAGCACGGGCAGGCCGGCCTGGGTGGCGGACAGGAGCTGGCGGTCGCGGGCGTCCAGGCGAATGGGGTCGCCCCCACTTGGCCGGCGCGGGCTGCCGGGAACCGTGTGCCCCTGGGCCTCGGCAGGAAGCGGGCAGGTGGTTGGGGACGGCGGCGTGTCCCGGTCGGCCAGCAAAGGCAGACGCAGCTCAACAAAGTATTCGCGCTCTTTCGGGAAGGCGTACACGGGCAGCCCGGTCTCGCGCTCGATGCGGGCGATGGCCGTCTGCACCACCTCGGGCGTCTCGCCGGCCAGCACGAACCACATGTTCAGCGCGTGCTCGCGCCGGTAGTTGTGGGCCACTTCGTCCAAGGCGTTGACCTGCGCGGTCACCTCGTCATAACGGTCCTCGGGCACCTGCAGTGCCGCCAGCACGAACAGGCCGCCGGCCCGCTCGATCTGGTACAGCGGCCCGAAGCGGGTGAGCACCCCGCGGGACAGCAGCCCGGTCAGGCGCGACATCACGCCGTCTTCCGACGCCCCCAGGCGCCGCGCCACCTCGGCAAAGGGCCGGTCGGTCAGCGGGAAGCCACCGTGCAGGTGGTCAATCAGACGCACATCGTCCAGCAGCAAGGCCATGATCCGATCCTCCTGGGGTCACACCGTCGCCGAGCGGAAGCGCCGTGCTCCCGTCTGCTTGAAACGTCGCCGGGAAAACAGCACCTGGTGCGGCACGTCCTGCAGCCCGCAGTGCTGCCGGGCCTGCTGCAGCAGCCCGTGCACGGCCTCGCGGTCGCGGCCGTGCACCATGCAATAGAGGTTGTAGTGCCAGTCGCGGTCCGGGGCGCGGCGGTAGGCCAGCGTCACGCCGGGCACGCGGGCCAGGGCCTCGCCGCAGTCGTCCACCCGATCGGCGGGCACCTGGAAGACCGTCATCGCGTTGGCGGCAAAGCCGAGCTCGTGGTGCCGCACGACGATGCCGAAGCGGCGCAGCTGACCGCCCTCCTGCCAGGCCTGCAACGTCTGCAGCACGTCGGCCTCGCTTCGACCCAGGCGCTCGGCCCAGACCCGATACGGCTGGGGAACCAGCGGCAAGCCTTCTTCGGCCAAGGCCGCCAGGGCTTCATCGGCCGGATCAATGCGGGACGGCGGAGGTCCGCGCCGGGCGCAGCCGTGGTCGTCCACACACGCACCCTGGCGCAGGTCAAAACCGAGGTCGATGCGGTAGGCACGCTGCATGGGCAGACGCAAGGCCGTCAGGCCGGTTTCGGCCTCGATGCCCTGCATGGCCTGCTCCACCGAGGCGGCGTCGCACCCCGTCATGACGAACCAGAGGTTGTAGCGGCCCTCGCGCTCGTAGTTGTGGTTCACGCCGGGGTGGGCGGACACCTGTGCGGCCACCGCCTCCAACCGCTCGGCCGGCACCGCCAGCGCCGACAACAAGGCCGCCCCGCCGGCATCCCCGTGGAACACGCCACCGATGCGGCTGATGGAACCGCCCTGGCGCAGTTGGGCCAGGCGCTCGATCACCGCGGTCTCGGACCGGCCCAGCGCCTGCGCCAGCACCTCAAACGGCCGCGCGCACAGCGGAAACCCCCGCTGCCACGGGTTGAGCAGCGCCAGCGCGTCGGCCGAAACCTGGGCCGTTTCGCGGTCGTTGATCGCCTGACCCATGTTCAGAACCCCATCCGCGCCGCGCGCGAGGTGAAGAAGATGCCGCTGGGCGCGTCCATCGGCAGCACGGCCTGCGTCTGCAGCGTGGCCGTGTCGATGACGGTGACGCGGTTGTCGTCGCGCGAGCTGATCCAGACCGACTCGCCGCGCGGCGTGAACTCCATGTGCAGCACGGCCTTGCCGGGCTCCAGGGTGGCGACGATCTTCCGGCTGGGCGTGTCGATGACCTGCACGCGGTGGTAGTCCGGCACGGCAAAGTTCACCCACACCTGGCGCCCGTCCGGGCGGGCGATCACGAACACGGGCTGGCCGGCCACCGGAATGCGGCCGACCTCTTCCCATGTGCCGGTGTCCACCACCAGCACCTCGTGCCGGCCGATGGCGGGCAGGTAGGCGTGCCGACCGGCCACCGCCCAGCCGCGCAGGTGGGGCATCTTGAACACGGGCAGCGGCTGCTGCCCCTTGCCATAACCGCCGAGGATGCGGCGCACGCGGGGCTGCGGATCCCACAGATCGATCATCGCCAGGCCGTCTTCGCCGAACAGGCCGGCGATGTAGTGGCGGCCGTCCGGTGTCACCAGCGCGTCGTAAGGCTGACGGCCGATGCCTTCGAACTGGGTGACCTTGGGCTTGGAAGGGTCGGACACATCGGCCACCCAGATCGCGTCCGCATCAAACAGCGCGTAGGCGAAGCGCCGCCCCGGCAGATCGACCAGCCCGACCACGCGCGAGAGCTTGCCCGGCGCGTACTCCGCCGGCAGATCGGCCACCAGCTCCAGCGTGTCGGCCTTGAACACCTTGACCCCGCCGGGCGTGTAGTTCTGGGCGGCCACCAGCGTTCCGTCGGCACTGACCGCACCGCCGATGGAATTGCCAGCCTGCATGACGCGCGCATCGATGCGCCGGCGCAGCAGGTCCACCTTGGTGAGCCCGCCGTCGCGGCCGAAGACATAGGCCCAGCGGCCATCGCGGGAGAACACCACCGAGGCGTGCGACAGGTCGCCCAGGCCCTCGACGCGGCCGATCACTTCGCGGCGGCTGGTGTTGACGATGGCCAGCGTCCCGGTGGCGCGCAGCACCACCACGCCCAGGTCGCCGGTGCCCATCCAGGTCGGTGCCTCGGCGGAAGTGGGAAGCGTGGGGGACGAGGTCGCACAACCGCTCAAGCCTGCAACGCTCCCGAGGGCGCCCAGCGCCAGCCCCCCCTGCCAGAGCGCGCGGCGGCGCGAAGGACGGAACGGATCGTGCGCACGGCTCATCGCGAACCTCCAAGGGACTCTTCAGGGAAACCGCTCTGCAGGCGGCGGGCGATCCACAGCGCGTCGCGCTCATCGATCATGGTGCGCCAGCCGGGCATCGGTGTGCCGGGACGACCGAACTGGATGACGGACACGAGGCTGTCGATGGGCCACTCGGCCAGTCGCTCACGCGTCAGTGCCGGACCCAATCCGCCGGTCAGACGCATGCCGTGGCAGGAACCGCAGTCCTGCCGGACGATGCGGACCAACTCGCCTTGCCTCCGCTCGGTGGGATCACCCCCTGCGGCCTCAGACGCTGCGAGGGCCGAACTGACCGCCAGCACAAGCGTCAAGGCGGCCATCGATACACGCGGAAGGGGGGGCGACATGGAGGCTGGTGAAACTTGATCAACGTCAGGCACATCGTCGAACCTGGCGGCAGGCACGTCCTTGAACCAGTTCAAGGAGCCGGGATTCCCCACTCAGTCCCCTCAGACCCTTCAGGGCTGCACCTCCACCACACCCTTCATCTCCGGGTGAGGCCCGCAGAAGTACGGGTGGGTGCCCGGCGTGTTCATCTGCCGCGACCAGGTGTCACCCGGAAACAGCAGGTCCGACGCCGGCTGGCCTTCACCGTTGAAGATCACCGAGTGGTGGGTGCGGCGCTCGCGGTTCACCCAGCGCACGGTGGTGCCCTGGCGCACGGTCAGCACCGGGGGATCGAAGCGGAACTGCTCGATCACCACCTCGACCACGGCGGTATCCGCGGCCGGGGACGGCGCCTGAGACCGGGCCTCGCCCAGCGCCAGCACGCCCAGCCCAAATCCCAGCAGGTGCCGCAGGCAGCGGCGGCGCCCACGGGCCGAGGTGGCCCGTCTCGCCCCGCCCCGAGGGGTCACACCGTCACTGCTTGGCCGCCGTGACATCGGCTTCCGCATCCAGACCCAGGGTGTAGCCCATCGACACCTGGTGGAAGCGGCCTTGGGTGTGGTCGTCGTGGATGGCAAAGCCGAAGTTCACGGTCTTGCCCGGTGCCAGCGTGATGTCACCGGCACCGCCCGAGAACTTGCGGGTGAAGGTGACCGTCCACTGGTCACCCTTCTTCTCGCCGACGGCGTCGACCAGGGCCGTGCCGCCGGTCATCACGCGCTTGTCGGCCACATGGCCATCGAACTTGCCGCCCGACGAGGTCCACTGGATCAGGTCGTAGAACTGGCCGGACGCCACGTCTCCGCCGGCGATGTACTTGGTCTTCTGGTCGTCCTTGGCGCCTGGCATGGTGCGGGCGTCGGTGTGGCAGGTTTCCCAGCAGCCCGACAGGTTGGCACGGGTGACCTTGTTGTCCTCCAGCATGACGGCAAACTTGACCGCGTTGTCCTTGTCCATCTTGGCGGCGCCGCCGGGGGGCTGCTTCCAGGTGAAGCGCAGATAGAGCTGGCTGCCGTCGTGTGCCGCCTGCACCTGCACCGGGATGGACGCAGCCTTGCCGGCGATGGGGGCGGGCTCGTTCTTCTGACCGCTGGCAATCTTCTTGCCCATGTCGGCGGTTTCTTCGTGGTGGCAGCTCGCGCAGGTTTCACCCTTCTTGAGGCCACGGGCGCCGCCGTGCTCGGTGCCCTGGACGATCCACTCGATCGGCGAGGCGCCGGGGTAGAAGGCGGTGATGGCCTTGACGGGCACTTTGCTCCAGTCCGGTGCCGCCGCCCAGGCGGGAACATTGAGCAGGACCAGGGCGGCTGCGGCCGCACAGGGTTGAAGCCAGCGGGTCGAACGCAGGTTCGTCATGGTGGGAATCCTCTTGGTGAAAACGCGCACCGCAAATGGAGCGGGCCGGCATGCCGCGTCGGACATGTCCGGCCCGCTCGGTGCACGGAAGTCTGATCAAGCGGCCCCAGGCATGACCCTGGGGCCTCCGCACGATCAATAAACGTCGTGCTGGGTGTTGAAGACGTTGAACTTGCCGGTCGGCGTCACGATCGCGGGATCGGTGATCACCTTCTTGAGCTTGAGCG
>CAYRBG010000229.1:0-4928 GCA_964422355.1 uncultured Sphaerotilus sp.
TCGGTGCCGCCGGCGCCGGCCTGGATGTCGATGAAGCAGTTGCTCGGATCGGCCGGGTTGCTGAACATGCGGCGGAATTCGAGCTTTTCGACGATGTCGCGCAGCGCCGCGGCTTCGGTCTCGATGGTGGCCAGCGAGTCGAAATCGTCTTCGGCCTTCGTCATCTCGTAGAGCTCGAGGTTGTCCGCGAGCTGCGTGCGCAGATGGTCGATGGTGGTGACGACGTCTTCGAGCGACCGCTTTTCCTTGCCCAGCTCCTGGGCGCGCTTGGGGTCATTCCAGATGTCCGGGTTCTCGAGGACGGCGTTGACTTCGGTCAGGCGCAGTGACTTGTGGTCGTAGTCAAAGGTACCCCCTCAGCGCTTCGGTGCGCTCGCTCAGATCGGCCAGCAGGCTGCCGATGGCATTGATGTGTTCGATGTCCATCCTGAGATTTTCGCATGGGGGCACCGGGCTGCGGGTAGAGCCTCTTGCGCGGAGGGATCCGGGGCGTCACGATCACACGATGTTCTCCCGCACCATCCATGAGTTTGAACCTGCCGCTGTGCCTGAATCCGCCGAGCGTGCGGCGGTGCGGGCCCGGTACTGGCATCGGGTGCGTGGGCTGACGCTGGCGCTGTTGGCTGCGTGGGTGGCCGTGACCGTCGGCGTGATCTGGTGGGCGCGCGATCTGCAGGGGGTGGTCGTGTTCGGGTGGCCCTTGAGCTTCTGGGCCGCGGCCGAGGGGGCCCTCGGTGTCTTCGTGCTGATCGTCGTGGTCTACGCCTGGGTCATGGACCGGCTGGACGCCGCCTACCTGGGCGAGGCGGCCCGGCGTTCCTGAGCGGGTGGGCCGACGCCACCGGCCAGCCGCGGCCGGATCAAGCCGCGCAATGCTCGCGCACCAGGCGGGCCAGCGTTTCCGGTTGGTCGTGGTGCAGCATGTGACCGCACTGGGGCAACCGCTCCCGGCGCAGGCAGGACACGTTGGACAAACGTCGATCGAGCTCTTCGGCGTCGTAACGGGGGCCCCAGGCGGGCAGAAGGTCGGAGTCCTCGCCGTCCACCCACAGCACGGGTGCCGTGATCTGGCGCCAGCAGGCCAGCACCTCGTCGCGCCGGTACAGCGAGGGGCTGACGTGCTTGTGGGCGGCGTCGGCCAACAGTTGCCAGCGACCGTCCTCGTCGCGTCGGGCCCAGTGGGCAGCGAGCCAGTGGGCGCGGTCGATGCTCAGGCGGGGATTGTTCTTGCGCAGGCGGGAGGCCACGTCCGACAGGCGGGCGTAGGGGCGCAGCTTGGCGGGCTCGCGCAGCTCTTCCAGCCATTGCAGGTAACGGGCCGGCGCCTGATCGGGTTGGGTGGCGGGCAGGCCGTAGCCTTCGAGGTTGATGAGGCGGCGGATGCGCTGGGGGCGCACGCCCGAGTAGATCATCGCCACATTGCCGCCCATGCTGTGGCCGAGCAGGTCGATGGGCTGGCCGTCCTTGAGGCCCAGCTCAGGGGCGCGCAGCAGGTGGTCCAGGTCGGCCAGGTAGTCGGCATACCAGTAGGTGTCGGTGGGGCCGGTGTGGGTCCAGCCGAAGCCCCGCCAGTCCGGGGCAATGACGCGGGTGGTGGTGTCCCCCGAGGCGCGCAGCGCGTCGACCAGAAACTGGAACGAGGCGGCCACGTCCATCCAGCCGTGCAGCAGGACCAGGGGCGGCCGATCGGCACCGGTGGGCTGCACAGGTCCCCACGTCCGCACGTGGTACTGGATGCCCCGGACCATCACCCACTGTGAACGGGACTCTTCGATCGGGATGTACTCGGTCGGGGAGGGCGTGGACATGAGCGAGGCGGGGTGGGTTGGAGGAGTCAGGCGGCCGCGGGCGGGTCCTGGAAGGCGCCGGCGCGGAAGGTCAGCACCAGGGTGTCGCGCCAACCGCCGTGGTCGACGGGCTGAATGGGTGTGCTTTCGTGGATGACCGCGTCGTCGTCGAGCAGCAGGGCGCTCCAGGATTCGAGCAGCGTGAAGCGCACGCCGTGCGGACCGTCGGCTTCAAAGACGCGGCTTTCGCCGCCGCGCACGCCCTGGCGATCCACCAGGACCACAGCGACGAAGTTGACACCGTCACGGTGCGCGCCCTCGGGCGTGGGCCGGCCGACGCCGCCGGTGGTGTCGATGCGGAACGGATGGGCCTCGATGAACCAGCGGCCGTCGAAGGGCGGTTCGTGCGGGGTGGGGTGAGCGGCTTGGGCCAGCGTGCGGCCCAGGGCGCTCAGCAGGTCGCGGAAGGCCGCGCTGCCGCTCATTTCCGCAGGCAGCGGATCAAACCAGCGCAGCATGCCGCCGTGCAGGGCGTTGTAGGTGGTGGGCTGCCAATGGGCGCGGTGCGGCACGGCCTGCAGGGCCTCGGGGCCGCAGGTGCGGGTGTCCAGCACATAGCTGCCGTGGCAGCGGCGGCGGTAGCGGCCGCCGTCCTTGAGGTGCGGGTCTTCCGGCAACTGGTGCCACAGCGGGGCCAGGGTGCGCAGCGCGTCGACCGGATGGCCGCAGGCTTGGCTCAGCGCTGCGGCACTCAGACGGGCATAGCCGTGGGTGCGCAGGCGATCGGCCACCTGAGTCGCGTCAAAGTGCGTCAGGGGCAGGGCCGGGTCGAGGGGAGAGGCGGGCATCGGGGCGAGGATCAACAGCGAGCGCGCATTGTGCCCGTGAGAAACCGCCGATTTCTTGAGCCAGCCCACATGGGTGAAGGGTGCGGCACACTGTGCGCCACACCCGTTTCACACAGGAGTCACCGATGCACACCGTCCGCCTGGGGCGCAGCGACCTGCACGTCAGCCCCATCTGCCTGGGCACCATGACCTTTGGCGAGCAGGTCGATGAGTCCGGCGCACATGCCATCCTGGACCGGGCGGTGGAGCGGGGCGTCAACTTTCTGGACACGGCCGAGATGTACGCGGTGCCGCCCCGCGCCGAAACCTGCGGCGCGACCGAGCGCATCCTGGGCCAGTGGTGGGCGAAGGCCCCTTCCAAGCGTGATCGGGTCGTGCTGGCGACCAAGGTGGCCGGGCCTTCGCGCGGGATGCCGTGGATCCGTGGCGGCGCCGGCGACGTGACGGCGGCCGACATCACCCTGGCCTGTGAAGGCAGCCTGCGCCGCCTGCAGACCGAGGTGATCGACCTCTATCAGATCCATTGGCCGGTGCGTCATGTGCCCATGTTCGGCGCGGTGTACTTCGAGCCGGAGCACCTGCGTCCCTGCACGTCGATGGAGGCGCAGTTGCGGGCCCTGGATCAGTTGGTGCGTGAGGGCAAGGTGCGTGCGGTCGGCCTTTCCAATGAGACCCCCTATGGGCTGAGCGAGTTCATCCGGCTGGCCGAGCAGTTCGGGCTGCCGCGTGTGGCCACGGTGCAGAACCCGTATGGTCTGCTGAACCGCTCGGTGGACAACGGCCTCGACGAGGTGATGCACCATCACCAGGTGTCGCTGCTGGCCTATTCGCCGCTGGCCTTCGGCCTGTTGACCGGCAAGTACGACGCCCACGGCATCCAGGACCCGGCCAAGCCGGGGCGCATGGCGATCTATCCGCGCATGCAGCAGCAACGCTGGGGCAGGCCGGAAGCGCTGGATGCAGCGCGCCTGTACAACCAGCTCGCCCGCGACCACGGCCTCACGCCCACCCAGCTGGCGCTGGCCTTCTGCTACCGGCGCTGGAACGTGGCCAGCACCATCATCGGCGTGACCTCGCTCGCGCAGCTCAACGAGGATCTGGACGCGTGGGACGTCCCACTCACGCCCGAGCTGTGGAAGGCGATCGACGCGATCCGTTGGGAGCGGCGGGATCCGTGTCAATGAGGGGCGTGTGAATCTCCGGTCGGTCGTTGTCGGAAGGTGACAGATGCAGATACCCGGCCGGGCTTGTCCTGTTTCTTGATGCGGTTCAGGGTCAAGCCTTGCAGAGCAACGGTATAAACGCGGCGTTGCCCTTGTGTCTCTTGACGTGAAGCCTTTCTTCCTCACCCGTCGTGTGTCCTGCCGCAGTGCCGGCGGTCTCGACCTGTTCCGCGTCAGGCGGATGCAGCACCTGTGGTTGCAGGTGGTGGGTTGGGTGATGTTGTTCACCGCCCTGCAAGGGGGGGTGGGTGCGCTGATCGTTCCGGCCCTGTCCGGGGGGGCGGCCACCGAGATCTGCACGTCCGTGGGCATGCAGTGGGTCGTGCAGGATGCGGCGGCGCCCTTGGCGGGTGACGGTCGCGCGGACGACACGGGTCAGCCGCCCCTGTTCGGCAAGACCTGTGCGTGGGCCATGGCCCATGTGTTCACTTCGGAGCCCTTGGGGGTGCAGCCGCTGGTGCGGCCGCGTCCGTGGGCCGAAGACGTTCGGGTGCGTGGGGTGGCTTCGATGCCCTCGGTGCGCACCGACGTGGACCGGGTGCTTCTGAACGCACCCATGCGGGCACCCCCCGCAGCGCTGGCCTGAGTCCTCCCGGACTTTTCTGATCCCCCGTCGATCCGCAGGAGTCGTCTGCCGCAGTGGCTGCGGTGGGGCTCGCTCGTGCCTGGCGCGCTTGTGCAGGGCGGTGTTGCGTGCCGAGCGCGGACTCGGCAGGGGTGTGTGATTCCCATTCTCGGAACCTGAACCATGACTTCCGTGCTGTCCCAGGCACGCCGTTGCGGCGTGCGCCATCCCCGTCTGTCCGTCCTGAGCCTGTCTCTGGCGGCCGTGTTTCCTTTGTTGACGACCCCGGTGGCGATGGCCGCCGAAGAGACCGTGCTGGAGGATGTGGTCATCTCCGGCGCCAAACCTTTGCCGCAGTCCTCCGGCGTGACGGGCTCGGGCTTGCGAGCCAAGCGCTCGCTGTTCAGCGATTCGGCCCGCCTGCTGCAGGACCAGCCCGGCGTGTCGGTATACGGCGCCGGTGGGGTGTCGAGCCTGCCGGTGATCCGCGGCATGGCCGACGACC
>CAYRBG010000230.1:0-4903 GCA_964422355.1 uncultured Sphaerotilus sp.
CGCACCGCCGCGCAGGCCCACGCCCATGGCGGGCGACACCGCCTCTTCGGTCGGGTTGATGCGCACCAGTCGGGCGTCGTGGCGCTGCACCAGCCGGTGATTGAAGTGCCGCACCGAGGGCACGGCCGTGCCCGCACCCAGCTCGATGGAGACGATGCGTCGGGCTTCGCCCAGCCAGCGGTTCAGCGCCTCGGCCTGGGCCTCGGAGCGCTGTTCCAGCCAGGCCCCGTCGCCGAACATCAGGATGTTGGGGCGGGCCAGGGCGCCGCAATGCGGGCACGTGGGCAGCGGTGACGTGAGCCGGCAGGCGTCGGTGTCCACGACCGGCTCCAACCCTTCGGCGGGCCAGATGTCGTGGCCGCAGGGCCGGGTGCACTGCAGGTGGTGGATCGAGCCGTGGCACTCGTACACGCGCTCGAAACCGGCGCGCTGGAACTGCCCGTCCACGTTGGAGGTGAAGACCCAGGCGCCGTAAGGCTTGCTTTCCGCCCATTGCCGCAGGATCCGGAAGCCGGCGTGCGGCTGCGTCCGCCGGTACAGGTCCAGCCGGTGGCCGTAAAAGCCCCAGGCCAGCGCCGGGTCGTCGCGGAAGGTCTGCGGCGAGGCGGCTTCGACGAAGCTGAGGCCATGCAGCTTCAGTGCCGGGTAGGCGCGCCAGAAGCCTTCGTTGCCGCGAAAGTCCGGCAGGCCGGAGTCCACGCCCATGCCCGCACCGGCGGTGATGACGAGGGCGTCGGCGTCGCGGATCCAGTGGGCGGCGGCGGTGAGGTGCGGATCGGTCACGAGGGGTTGTGCGAGGGTGAGTACACCTGCACATTGTTGCGCCCCTCGGCCTTGGCACGGTACAGCGCTTCGTCCGCCTGTCCCAGGAGGAGGTCCGGGTGTCCGCTGCGTCCGTCGAAGACCACCAGGCCGATGCTCACCGTCACGTGGATGGGGCCTTTCGGGCCCTCGACGCTCAGGTCCTGCACCGAGTGGCGGAAGCGTTCCGCGAACTGGCGGGCACCATCCTCGCCGGTTTCCGACAGGACGATGGCGAACTCTTCCCCGCCCAGGCGTCCCACGATGTCGGTGCTCCGCGTGTGCTGCAGGGCCAACTCCGCAAAGCGCATCAGCACCGCATCACCCGCAGCGTGGCCATGGGTGTCGTTGACGCGCTTGAAGTGGTCCAGGTCCAGCATCAGCAGCGTGCCGGGGATGCCCTGCCGCCGCGAGCGTTCGAGCTCGGCGCGGAACTGTTTCAGGAAGCGGTGGCGGTTGGCCACGCCCGTCAGGGTGTCCGTGGAGGCCAGACGCATGAGTTCGAGCTCCGCGCGGCGCCGGTCGGTCAGGTCCTCGAACACCCAGATGCTGCCGTTGGCCGAATCCCCGGGGGTGACGGCCTGGCCTTGGATGCGCATCCACAGCGTGTGGCCGTCGCGGTGCAGCATCTCCTGCTCGGTCAGGAAGCGGCGACCTTGGTCCAGTTCACGGTAGGCCACGGCCCCCAGGGCCTCGAAGGCTTCTTCCGAGGGATAGAGCACGCGGGTGCTGCAGCCTTCGAGATCGGACGATGTGCAGCCGAACAGCTCGCCCAGTCGTCCGTTGCACCAGATCACCCGGCGGTCGCGGAGATGCGCGATGCCGACGCTGGACGTCTCGAGGATGACGGACAGGGTGTTCTTCTGTTCCTGCAGCCGGTGCTCGCTGGCGCGCAGCGCCTGCTCGGCCCTCAGGCGGCGGCCCGCGCTGGCCAGGGCCCAGTACACCGCCAGCCCGAAGGCCGATGCCGTGGTCCAGGCCAACAGGCGGATTCCGTCGACGCGGGCGCCCGCCGTCCAGCCGTTCAGTGGGCGGCCGGCCAGTTGCCAGGTGCCCCCGGGCATCGAGATGGTGGTCATGACGGCGTCCTGCGCGAACAGACTCGGTTCGCCCAGGATGACCTCGCCACGTTCTCCCGTGCCGTCCTTGCCGCGCAGGGCCAGTTGCAGGGTGTCGGTACGTGGGGCCAGCCCAGCCTGGGCGAACAGGCGTTCGGTGTCGAGCACCATGCTGATCAGACCCCAGTAGCGCGCCTGTGGCGCCTCAAAGACCGGCAAACGGTAGATCAGTGCTGTTCCGCCCTGTTTCAGGGGCACAGGGCCTGCGAGGATCGGTTGGCGTCGGGCGATGGCGCGCTCGATGGCGGGCCATTGTTCGGCGACGTCGGGGTAGTAGAGCCCCAGCACCTTCTCGTTGCCGGCCAGTGGATAGACGTGGCTCAGGCGGTTCCCCGGCGCGATGCCGATGTTGCGCACGTTCGGCACCTGATCGTGCAGAACCTTGAGCATCGCGTCGATGTGCGTCGACTCCAGTTCCGACTGCGTGACCACGTAGGCCACCAGACCGTTGGTGGTGTAGAGGGCTGCGTTCAGCTCGGCTTCGAGCTCGGCCCGGATGTGGCTCAGCGCGTTGGTGACTTTGACGTGCTCGTCCTGGGTTGCCCGTCGCTCTTCGATGCGGCACCCGGCTTCGCCGAACAGGCCCACCACCAAGGCCACGGCCATGCCCAGCAGGGGCGCAAACCAGCGCCTCGCCAGCGGCGGCGGAGCGTTGGAGGAAATGGGTGATGGAGGCACGGGGGAACGGTGGGTTGCGTTGGCGCAGTCGGAGGGGGCAGGACGGGCTTGGAGGAGCAACAGCGGATGAGACCGGGCATGGTGATCCCGAATCCGGAAAATCGGCACCCGTCGGCCCACCTTGAGCCCAAGACGGGCCCAACGCAGAAAAATGGCCGTGAGATCCGTCAAAAAAGACGCGTATACCCTGGAACTTTGGGTCCGCAATGGTGTCTCATTGCACCTGCGCCGGCCAAGATGCCGAGTGCACAGGTGCCGGACGACATTCCGGTCGTCTGCCCGGCGAGAGGGCACCTCCAGCCCCGCGGGATTTTTCCCCCGGGGCTTTTCCTTTGGGGGCTTCAGTTCCACGCGGATCGGTCGATAGCCACGTGTTGAAAGCACTTCTGTGGGCACACCGCTGTGGATCTTGTTTCATCGTTGCGCCGCCAGGCGGCTCAGTTCCTGCCCAAGGCCAAGGCCGCCCTGAGCGGCGTGGTTCCCGCGCCTGCCGCCGACAAGAGCGGCCCGGTGCCGCAGGCGGTTCCGGAGGCCTTTCCTTCCACCTGTGCCATGGTGCATCTGGATGAGGCCATGCGCCCGCTGCGCGATCGGGCCGGCATGTCGGCGCTCGCCGAACCTGAGGGGGCTGCGCACAACGAAGCCGCGCCTCAGGCCGACTCGGGGGCGGCGACCTCTTTTCTCCCCACCACGCCCGAGCGCGTCCGCGATGCCCGGTTGAGTGTGCCGTCGGAGCACGATGACCACCCGCGCCTGTTCGGTTGCCACGGCGACGTGTCGGCCGAGGAGTTGTCCAGGCGCGAGGACCTGCAGTACCCCCTGGAGGGCGTGCTCCTGAGCACCCTGATCACCGCTTTCCAGAACAGCGCCAAGTGGCGCAAGCCGGTCGTGGTCAACACCTTTCAGGGGCTGGTGCTGCTGGATGCCCGCTGTAACCTGGTCTGCGTGAACATGGAGCCGGCCCAGTGGGACGGATTGTTGACCCGACCCCTGGTCAGGCGTCCCGCCATGCAGGTGGTCGACGATGTCGACGACGTGACGTTCGAGGCCCGCCCGATCCGCCAGGCGCGGCTGGATCAACTGCTTTGGAGAACCGGTCTGGAGACCGCGATCGGCCGCCTGCCTGCGGGCACGGACCCGCACAAGACCGTCTACCTCAAGCACTGGCCCAACCTCACCCGCATGGAGTCGGTGCCGCATGGCATCCGGATCGCCGCCCTGTGGGCGACCCAGGGTGCGGGCCTGCTGGAAACGAGCGAGCTGCTGAAGATTCCCCAGCGCTACGTGTTCGCGTTCTACAGCGCCGCCTTGGCGCAGGACCTCATTGCGGAGAAGAAGCCCCAGGTGCGGCGGCCCCGCTCCTCGTCGTCATCGACCGCAGGCCTGCTGCGGCGGCTGGTCGAGTCCATGGCCTGACGGTTCAGGGGTGCGGCCCGATGTGAGGCCGGAAGCACCAAGGGTTTGCACCTTTTGAGTGCGATGGGCGTTTCCGTGCTGGTGGACGTATGATGCACAGAATTCTGTAATGCATGAGCGGGAGCCGGCCATGGGCTTTTCAGCCAGCGATGTGGTGCCCTTCACCCAGGCACGTGCCAACCTGTCCGAGCTGGCCGACCAGGCCAAGGCCGGTGCCGAGAAGATCATCACCAAGAACGGCGAGAGCTACGTTGCCCTCATCGACGCCGACCGGCTGGATTACTACCACCGCCTGGAGCGTGAGCGCATCCACCTGCTGCTGATCGACGATGCCAAGCGTGGCCTGGCCGACATCGAGGCCGGCCGCACCGTTGCGGCCGATGCCGCCATCGCCCAGCTTCAGCAGCGCCGCGCGGGCGCCACCGTTGGCAAGACCGCCAAGAAGCGTGGCTGAGGACCTGTACCGGGTCGAGCTGACCGCGAGCTTCCTGGAGCGGCTGGACGCCATTGAGGCGTTCTTGACCGAGGCTGATGCGGCCTTTGCCTTCGACGACCTGCTGGCCGAACTGCGCGCCACGGTCATCCCCAACCTGGCCCGGTTTCCCCGTATCGGCCGGCGCTACCTGGACCACCCGCCGCAATCGGCCGAGGCGCTGTCCCAGCTCGCCGCGCTGCCGGCGGGCACGGCAGGCGCTCTGCGCGAGTATCTGCATGGCGACTACCTGATGCTGTACGTGGCCGCGGACGCGGAGGCTGCGGTCTACCTGCTGTCCATCCGGCACCACCGGCAGCTTTCGTTTGACTTCGTTCGGTTGCGGCCGAGCGCTTGAATCGGGGAAAGAAAGCCGGCTGTGCTGTTGCCGGCTTCATCCCATTATTGGAGCCTCGGC
>CAYRBG010000231.1:0-4883 GCA_964422355.1 uncultured Sphaerotilus sp.
TCTTGACCAGATTGACCACCCCACCGGGCTCACCAGAGCCGCGCAGCAGGCCTGCCGGCCCACGCAGCACTTCAATGCGCTCATACAAGGCCAAGTCGAACTGGTGCGAGGGCGTGAAGCCGTTGTAGGACGAGATGCCGTCGTACATCACGCCGGGCGTGTAGCCGCGCACCAGATACTGATTGCTCAGCGTGTCGTTGGCAATGACGGTCACTCCCGTGGTCTGCTGCATGGCCTCGGTGATGGTGACCATGTCTTGATCGTCCATCTGCTGGCGGGTCAGCACGGACAGCGACTGAGGGACCTCACGCGGCGCCAGCGACACCTTGCCCACGGTGGTCTTGGGTGCGTTGTACGAACGTGTGCCGGACCCGGACACCACCACATCGGGCAGGACGGTGACTGTGGCCGGTGAGGGGTCGGGGGTGCCCGAGGCAGCAGGAGGCTCAGACCGGTTTTTGTCTGCGTCTGCAGCAGGGGCTTGCTGAGCCGAAGCCACTCGGGCAGCAAGCAGTGAGGCCATCAATATGATTTCAACCGAGCGGCGAACGACAGGGGCGTGCAAATGACCCGTCAGGAGCAAGGACGGGGTTGCGAGAGCGCGTTTCATGGATTTCTCCAGCAGATTCTTCGGAAATGGAATGGGAAGGGCCCCGATTTCGGCGCGCGCGTCACCGTGCTCCCTCGACCTGGGGAACACGATTCAGTCCGAAGGGACGTTCCTTGCTCTCCTGGGACTCAGGGGCAAGACCCTCCTGCGAGGGGGCGCGTGACAGGGCGGCGATGTGCCGTCAGCAGAGCGTGCTGGGAGGTGCTCTCGGTGATTCCGGGTGCCAGACCGGAGTGGGATGCGGGTGCATCCGTTCGGAGCGTGAAGACGTCAGCCGCGTTGGAACCGGTGCGAAGTCGGCCTGATGGCTGGAGGGAGGTCGGGCATCGGACAGCGCCGGCAGAACGCACAGGACACAGTGCGTCCATTCGCTTGTTCTGATGGGCGCGGAGGGGTCTTGGGCGCTGCCGTCCGCAGAGTGGGCCGTGATGCAGAGATCCTGCCACGCCAAGTTCGGGCCACCGTTACCGGCCTGCCAAACACGTTCCATCGTCGGCAGCAACGCCGCGACCAGAATCAGCCAGCAGGCCATCCGGGCGAGACAGGTCGAGTGCAGACGCCAGAAACGCATCATCGGAACGCGGGGATGTCAATATTGACAGGAGGACCGTCAAAGCTCAACCGAACAGATCGAACGGCATGAGACGAGATTTATTGTCGACAACGGGTGGAGAGCACGCGGGCCCGCCCGCAGGGATCGACGGACACATTGAGTGCCGTCAACTTCATGCAACGGACTTCGTCGTGCCGAACACACGCACGCCACGTCAAAACGCTGTCGTGCAGCATCGGGCTGCTGATGTCTCTTCGACCTTGAATGAACGCGGACATCGGGGCTGCCTACAATTTCCCCGATGACTCCTGCGCTTTCCTTTCAGCACGTCTGTAAGACGTTCCAGACACCGCGCGGGCCGCTGCAAGCCCTCACTGAGGTGAACTTCGACATCCAGCCGGGGGAGTTTTTCGGCCTGCTGGGGCCCAACGGCGCAGGCAAGACCACGCTGATCAGCATCCTGTCTGGTTTGGCCCGCGCCACGAGCGGCACGGTCCGGGTCATGGGACACGACGTGGTGGCTGACGCCGTGCGTGCCCGCCACGCCCTGGGGGTGGTTCCGCAGGAGCTCGTCTTCGACCCCTTTTTCAGTGTGCGCGAGACGCTGCGCATTCAGAGCGGCTATTTCGGCGTCAAGAACAACGACGCCTGGATCAACGAGCTGCTCGAAGGCCTGGGCTTGGCCGACAAGGCCGGCGCCAACATGCGCCAGCTCTCGGGTGGCATGAAGCGGCGGGTGCTGGTGGCCCAGGCGCTGGTGCACCGTCCGCCGGTCATCGTGCTGGATGAGCCCACGGCCGGTGTGGACGTGGAGCTGCGCCAGACCCTGTGGCAGTTCGTCGCCCGCCTGAACAAGCAGGGGCACACGGTGCTTTTGACGACCCACTACCTCGAAGAGGCTGAGGCCCTGTGCGGCCGCATCGCCATGCTCAAGCAGGGGCGGGTGGTGGCGCTCGACCGGACGGCCCACCTGCTGGCCAGCACCGCCGGCACCATGCTGCGCTTCAAGACCGATGACGCTCTGCCGGCCTCGCTGGCGGGGGACAGCCGCGTGACCGGTCGGGTTGTTCAGGTGCGCACCCATGATGCTCAGGAGGTTGAACAGGTGCTGGGCACACTGCGCTCGGCGGGCGTACGGATTGAGGATCTGGAGATTGGCCGCGTGGATCTCGAAGACATCTTTTTGGCCATCATGCAGGGCACGATGACTGCCCCTGCCCCTGCCCCTGCCCCTGCCCCTGCCCCGGCTGAGGCCTCGGTCAAGATGACTGGAGTGTCGGCATGAGCTCAGATCTGTCGAACCCCATCGGCCGCACTGCCCCTCTCATGCAGGATGCGCAGACTCCGGAGGTGTTGCCGTACTCCCAAACCCTCTTTGCCGGAGCGGGCACGCTGTTCGTCAAGGAGGTGACGCGCTTCTGGAAAGTGGCCTTCCAGACCGTGGCGGCGCCAGTGCTCACCGCCATCCTCTACGTGCTGATCTTCGGCCACGTGCTGGAGGACCACGTCAAGGTCTACGACTCGGTCAGCTATACCAGCTTCCTCATTCCCGGCCTGGTGATGATGAGCGTGCTGCAGAACGCATTCGCCAACACCTCGTCCAGCCTCATCCAAAGCAAGATCACCGGCAACCTCGTGTTCCTGCTGCTGTCGCCGTTGACGTATTGGGCGTGGTTTGTGGCCTACGTTGGTGCGGCGGCGGTGCGCGGCATCGTCGTCGGATTGGGCGTGTGGGCCGTCACCGTCTGGATGGCGCCTGTGCGTTTGGCTGAGCCGGGCTGGACGCTGATCTTCGGCATGTTGGGGGCCGGCATGCTGGGGGCGCTCGGACTCATTGCCGGTCTTTGGGCCGAAAAGTTCGATCAGCTCGCCGCGTTCCAGAACTTCATCATCATGCCCATGACCTTCCTGTCGGGGGTGTTCTATTCGGTCCATGGCCTGCCGCCGTTCTGGCAGAAGCTGAGCCACTTCAACCCGTTCTTCTACATGATCGATGGGTTCCGGCGCGGTTTCTTCGGCGTGAGCGACGTGTCGCCCTGGCTGAGCCTGGTGGTCGTGGCGGCCAGTTTTGTGGGGGTTGCGGCCACCGCCCTGGTGTTGCTGCGCAAGGGGTACAAGCTGCGGCAGTGAGCGGGCCGCAGGCTCCGCGCCGTCGCATACCCGACCCGGGCAGGGGGAAGCCGTCGTCCCTACAATCGCGCTCCATGTCCAAACCGACCCCCACCCAAGTGCGCGACTACATCGCGGCCGGGCTGCCGTGCGAACACCTCGAGGTCGAGGGCGACGGCGAGCACTTCTTTGCGACCATCGTTTCCAAGGAATTCGAGGGCAAGCTGCGCGTGCGGCGCCACCAGGCGGTCTACGCTGCGCTGGGCGATAGAATGAAAGCTGAGATTCACGCCCTGTCGATGAAGACCCTGACCCCTTCCGAGTGGGCGGCCGAGGCCGCTGCAGGAACCACCAGCCCGAACCATCCCTGACCCGCCGGGCCGCAGACACTGCGGCGAGCGGGTGGGCGGCGTTGGTGCTTGCGTTCACTCCCTCCCCAGCCAGGGCCTGAACGCGGGCAACCAATGCCCCCACCATGGACAAACTCCAGATCCGCGGCGGACGCGCCCTTCAAGGCGAAGTCGTCATCTCCGGTGCCAAGAACGCCGCGCTGCCTGAACTCTGCGCCGCGCTGCTGAGCGCCGAACCCGTCGCGTTCGGCAATGTGCCGCGCCTGCAGGACGTCTCGACGACGCTCAAGGTGCTGCGTCACCTCGGCGCCAAGGCCGAGCGCAGCGAGACGCGCACCGATGAGGTCGTGATCGACGCCGGTGAGATCACCTCCACCGAAGCCCCCTATGACCTGGTGCGCACCATGCGCGCCTCGATCCTGGTGCTGGGCCCGCTGCTGGCCCGTTTCGGTCACGCCAAGGTGTCGTTGCCGGGCGGCTGTGCCATCGGCTCGCGTCCGGTGGATCAGCACATCAAGGGCCTGCAGGCCATGGGTGCCGAGATCGTGGTCGAGCACGGCTACATCGTGGCCAAGGCCCCGGCTGGTGGCCGCCTCAAGGGCGCCCGCATCACGACGGACATGATCACCGTCACCGGCACCGAAAACCTGATGATGGCCGCCACGTTGGCCGACGGTGAAACGGTGCTGGAAAACGCCGCGCAGGAGCCCGAGGTCACCGACCTGGCCGAGATGCTGATCGCCATGGGTGCTCAGATCGAAGGCCACGGCACGAGCCGCGTGCGCATCCGCGGTGTCGAGCGTCTGCACGCGCCGGCCCAGCCGCACCGCATCGTTCCGGACCGCATCGAGGCGGGCACCTTCCTGTGCGCCGTCGCGGCCACCGGTGGGGATGTGACCCTGCGCGCCGCGCGGGCCGACCACCTTGACGCGGTCATCGACAAGCTCAAGGAAGCCGGCGCCACGATCACCTCGGGCGACGACTGGATCCGCGTGCAGGCCTCGGGCCGCCTGAAGTCGGTGAGCTTCCGCACCAGCGAGCACCCGGCTTTCCCGACCGACATGCAGGCCCAGTTCATGGCGCTCAACTGCATCTCGAACGGCACCTCGCGCGTGACCGAAACCATCTTCGAGAACCGCTTCATGCACGTCAACGAGCTGGTGCGCCTGGGCGCGCACATCGCCGTGGACGGCCACACCGCCATCGTCGAAGGCATCGAGAAGCTCTCGGGCGCCCACGTCATGGCCACCGACCTGCGCGC
>CAYRBG010000232.1:0-4879 GCA_964422355.1 uncultured Sphaerotilus sp.
ACGTGTGGGCGCTGGGGACGTCGGAGGCCGCGCTCACGGCGCACGTGGTGCGGCCGGAGGCGCAGGTGGATGACGAGTTCCTGCGACAGGCGCAGTCGCAGCTGCAGGCGCGGTTTCGGATCGGTCACGTGACGCTGCAGACGGTGCGTGCACCCTTGCACCCGGGGTGTGATGCAGCGGCTTGAGGCCCGAAGCCCATTTAAGATCCTCGTCCCGATTCCGAAATTCATGCAACACGCTGCCGAGGGACACGATCTCAGGGGCGAGGTGTTCGGGCGGTAACATCAAGTAACTTCATCACGCCGATGCCCGGCGTGGACCGGCGGGTGTGCCTGCATGCCCGGGAATGCATCTGGTATGAGTCAACAATTCGGGGCGTCGGCGCTGTTGCGATCCGTGGTCATGATGACCGGGTCCACCTACGCCACCTACGCGGCCGGGCTTCTGGCCAGCGCCATTCTGGCGCGTACGCTGGGGCCGGACGACTACGGGCGCTACGCCTATGTGGTGTGGTTGTCGGGCCTGCTGGTCATGGTGATGAACAACGGCATGACGACTTCGTCGATCCGGTTCATTTCGGAGTTCCTGGGTCGCGGCCTGCCACAAACGGCGCGTGCGCTGGCGCGTCGCTTTGCCATCTGGCAGGCGGCTTCGGTGGTGTTGGCCTCTCTGCTGTTCCTGGGGGTTCTGCCGTGGCTGCAGCCCACAGGTTGGGCTTCGCACCTGGGGCTGTTTGTGGTGGTGGCCTTGTTGGCTTCGCTCGGCAAGGCGGTGTACTTGTTTCGGGTGTCGGTGGCCAAGGGCTACGGGCAGTTCTCCATCGAGGCGGTGGCGTCCACGGCGACGGCTCTGCTGAGCCTGGCCGGCGTGGCCCTGCTGGCGTGGAAGGGGTCGACCCTCAACGAGATGCTGTTCCTCTTTGTGGCGGTGAATCTTGCGCAGTGGCCCATCCTGTGGGGGCTGCTCTACAAGCACGGCCACCTGAAGAAGTCTGCCGAGCCCCCCGCGACCATCGACGCCGATCTGGGTCGGCGAGTGAAGTCGCATGTGTTGTGGACGCTGCTGCTCGCGCTGGTAGGGGCACTGAGCAACAAGTCGGTCGAGACCCTGCTGCTCAACCGCTGGGCCGATGGGGCCGTGCTGGCCTACTTCACCCTGGCCGTGTCGCTGACGCGCGGGGGGGTGGACTTGCTGTCGTCGGGGCTGAACTCGATCATGATGTCGACCATGGCCCATGGCTTTGGCTCGGGCGGCGTCAAGCGCGTGGGTGAAATCACGGCCGATGCCATGCGCATCTTCCATTTTCTGGGCTGCATGGCTGCAGGCATCGGACTCATGCTGGCGCAGCCGGTGGTCTTCCTGATGTACGGCAAGGCGTATGAACCTGCGGCCTGGGCGTTTCAGGTGCTGATGGTCGTGGGTGGGATGACGATGTGCAACGGTGCGCTCGGGTCCCTGCTGTCCACCACCGACAACCAAAGGGTGCGGACGATCGTGACGGTCTGTTCGATCGCCGTCTCCGCTCTGGTGGCTCTGGCCCTCGTGCCGAAATGGGGTCTGAACGGCGCGTTGGCATCGCATGCCGCATCGACGTTTGTCGTGCTGGGCATCACCCTGTTTTTCATTCAGCGCTACTTGGGCGTCAGCGTGCCTTGGGGCGATCTGCTGCGCTGCACCTTGACGGCCGTGTTGGCCCTGGTCATCGTGGGCGCGCCGCTGCTGGCGTGGGACAACCCGTGGTTCCGCCTGGTGCTGGGGGCGGTGTTTGTGCCCCTGTTTGGTGTGCTGTCGGTGCGTCTGGGTACATGGCGGGCCAAGGACGTGGCCATGCTCGGCAAGGTGGCACAGCGGTTCCCTGCGGCAGGCCCGGTGCTGGCCTGGATGGAACGCTGGGCCCGTTGAGTCCCGCTGCCGAGGACATCGGCGCCGCTCGCTTTCCGCTGACTCGAATTCTGGTGTGACATGCGCATCCTTCACGTCGTTGTTTCTCTGGACATAGGTGGACTTGAACGCATCGTGACCGACCTGACCCTGACCCAGCAGCGTCAAGGGCACGAGGTGCAGGTCTTCTCGTTGAATCCCACGGTGGGTTTCCGCCCCGAGTTGGAGGCTGCCGGCGTTGGGGTGACGCAGGGACGCAAGGCCGGTGGCCTGGATCTGGGCATGGTGCGTTCGATCCGCGAGGTCATTCGCCGGCACGGCTCCGAGGTGGTCCACACCCACGGCTACATGCCCAACTACTACGCCGCCGCGGCGATGGTGGGGCTGCCCTCGGCTCCCAATCTGATCTGTACCGTGCACGACATGGGGGACCGATTGGTCAACCGCAAGCTGCGCACGCTCTATCGCCTGTCGGTGATGCGCACCTCGGTGGTGGCCATGGTGGGTCGTCAGGTGCACGACCGTTTTGTCGAGCGCGGCTGGGTGCCGGCACGCAAGGCGGTCACCGTCATCAATGGAATCCCGACCGAGCGGTTTCGCCACACCCAGGAACGCCGCGCGGCCGCGCGCAAACGATTGGGCTATGGGGAGTGTGATTTCGTGATCGGTGCGGTGGGGCGACTGGTGGGGCTCAAGAACCATCGGGCGCTGATCCGCGTCATGCCTGAGCTGCTGCGACGTTGGCCACAGCTCAAGCTGTGTGTGATCGGCGGCGGCGAGCTGGCCGAGACCCTGGCCGAGGAGGTTTGCGCCCACGGGGTGTCCGAAGCGGTGCAGTTGGCCGGCTCCATCCCAGGGGTGTCCGACCTGCTTCCGGCTTTTGACGTGTTTGCCATGCCTTCGCTGACCGAGGGGCTGTCGATCGCCTTGCTCGAAGCTTGTGCCTCGCGCCTGCCGGTGGTGGCCACGGAGGTGGGTGGCAATCCGGAGATCATCCATGACGGGGACACCGGCCTGCTGATCCCGCCGGACGACGAACCGGCCTTGGCCCGTGCCTTGGCGCGCATGATCGAAGACGATGCCTTCCGTCAGCGTTGTGGCCAGGCGGCTGAGCGTTGGGTGGAGGAACATGCGTCGATCGAAAGCGTTGCACGTTCCTGTGAGGCGTTGTACCGGCGCCGAAGTTGAGCGGTCGGCACTGCAAAAAACGTCACAATCGCGGCCGTTGATCCCCGAGTTCTTCTCTCCACCCGTGTGGGCCTGACGCCGGTCAGCGGTACGGCATCGGGCCTGCCGTTCGTGCCCGACCGCGATGACACCGACGCCAGAAACTCCCTCGACGCCTTTTGAGGAGCGCAAAAGCCTGCGCGAGATCCTGTCCATCCTGCGGCGACTGGATCTGTCGGCGCTGACGGACCGGGAGTTCTATGCCGTGTCTGTCTTGTCCGTCGTGGCGCTGGGGGTGCTGTTGGCGCTGGTGCTGGGCCTGCTCAATCCTCCCCCGCCGCGTGTCATCGCCATGAGCGCAGGAACGCCCGGGGGCGGCTATCACGCCTTTGCGCTCAGGTACCAACAGGTCTTGCGGCACTACGGCGTCGAGTTGGAAGTGATGCCTTCCAACGGCTCTCTGGAAAACCTGGAGCGGTTGCGCCACCGTCAGGAACTGGACACTTCGCATGGGCGCTTGCCGGTTCTGGTTGCGTTTGCCCAGAGCGGGACCAGTACGCAGGCCGATCTGGAGGGCGAACAGATCTATGCGCTGGCCAGTGTGAGCAACGAGCCTGTGTGGATCTTTCATCGGCTGCCGGCCGAGAAGGCTCCGGTGCGCCTTTCGGACCTGAAGGGGTTGCGCATCGGCATCGATATTCCCGGCTCCGGTGCGCGTCATGCCACGTTGCAGCTGCTGGAGTCCGCAGGGGTGACGCCCGTCAACAGTCGCCTGACAGAGCGCCCGGTGTCGGAGGGTGTGGACAATTTCGCCGAAGGTCAGACAGACGTCTTGATGACGGTGGCGCCGCCGTCCAGTCCGATCGTGCGGCGAGCCCTGGAGATTCCCGGTGTCACACTGATGAACTTCGAGCAGGCCGACGGTTTTGTCCGGCAGTTCGGCTGGCTCAGGCGCATCAACATTCCCCGTGCGGCGCTGGACCTGAAGAACGATCGGCCGAGTCAGGATGTCAAGGTGATTGCGGCCACCGCCAATCTCGTGGTTCACCGTGATCTTCATCCGTCGCTGGCCTTTCTATTGCTCGAAGTGGCGCGAGAGGTGCATTCGGGTGGCTCGGCCGGCAACGAAAGGGGGGAATTCCCATCAGCGGCTTCCTTGACGCTGCATCAGAGCGAGGAGTCACGTCGCTGGTTCGAGACTGGTCGGCCTTTCCTGCAGCGCTACATGCCGTTCTGGGTGGCCATCTGGAT
Source organism: uncultured Sphaerotilus sp. (assembly GCA_964422355.1). Classification (GTDB taxonomy): domain Bacteria; phylum Pseudomonadota; class Gammaproteobacteria; order Burkholderiales; family Burkholderiaceae_C; genus Sphaerotilus. Next base: position 4,300 of record CAYRBG010000232.1, read on the forward strand.
CGAGCGGCTGATCAAGACTCTTGTGCCCCTGTTGGTGCTGGTTCTGCCATTGTTCAAGGCTCTGCCCGCATTCAAGCGCTGGCGCGAAGAAGCGCGGGTGTCGCGCATTTTTGTGGCCCTGCGGCAGGTAGAGTCCCGGGCCTCCAGTGGTGCGTGGACACCTGCCCAGGCCCTCCAGCGTCTGGAAGTGATCGATCGTGCGCTCCTGGCCATGGAGCCTTCGGCGCTGCAGGTGGCCAAGGTGTTCAGTGCGCGCAAGCTGGTGTTTGCGCTGCGCGAGCGCATTGAGCCACGAGGGGCGCAGGGCTGACCCTGATCAGCGAAACCATGCCATAATCGCAGACTTTTCCGCCATTGGCTGCGCGGAAGAGAGGGCTTGCCTTCACGGCAAGCGCGCCGGAGCCTGAGAGGCCGCCCGCTTCACGCGGATCGATAAGCGGCACCGATGGCACGGTCAGCAGCCTGGACATCACTTAAGCAAAGAGATTTGCCATGAAGACCTTCAGCGCCAAGCCGGCCGAGGTTGTGCATGAGTGGTTTGTGATTGACGCCACCGATAAGGTGCTCGGACGTGTCGCCA
>CAYRBG010000233.1:0-4863 GCA_964422355.1 uncultured Sphaerotilus sp.
TCGTGTTCTGCCCGACCGGCGGGATCACGCTGGACACCGCGCCCCAGTTTCTGGCATTGCCCAACGTCAAGGTGTGTGGGGGGTCCTGGCTGACCCCCGCGGACGCGATCCGCGAAGGGGACTGGGATCGGATCACGGCGCTGGCTGCGGCCACCCACGATCTGCGGCGCAGCTGAGCGGTTCCCGCGCCGTCAGGGCGGGGTGATCCACTCGCTGACGGGTTGAAGCCGTTCGCCCCGGGGCGTCTTGACCCGGCGCACCATCCAGGCCCCCTTGGCACCGTGCCTTTGGCCGGGGCCCAGGGTGAAGCGGGGATACGCCGTGGCCAGCGCCGCATCTTCCGCGCTTTCCAGCAGTTCCAGGAAGTACTGCCGATCGATGCGGCGTCCCATGCGGAGGAGCGCGTTGCGAGCCACTTCGCAGGCCGTGTAGCTGTGACCCTGAAGCCGCAGGAGGCGGGGATCTTCCGACGGTGAGAGGCCTTCTTCCGCAAGCCACCGACCCGCGTTGAGGGCGATGCGCCTCAGATGGCGATCCTGAGGATCCGCACCGTGGATCATCGTGACGCGCCGCTGCCAAGCGATGGGCAAGGCGCTCAGGGTGTAGCCCAGAAGCTCTCCCGAGACCAGAACGGGGTGTACGCCTCCCGGGGGGGGGTGTTGACGCGCATGAGCGATCAGATGGGCGCTGTCGAGCCACAGCACTTCAGCGGCTGGCGTGCGCGTCGGGTCTGGGGACTCGGACCAGCCGGTCGGTTTCAGATGCTCTCGCAGGCGCTCGGCCGCGAGCGCTGCCGCTGGATTGTGGTCTTGAACGATTTGGCGCCAAGTGCGCGGGTTGGTCTTTGAGGGGGGGGCGTCATTCAGCCATTGGGCCGCGACGGCCGCCTCAAGGCTGACGCCTCCGGAGAAGTACAAGCTCCAGTGCGATGGGCGCCGATCATCGACCACAGCCGTGAGCGGGAGCACACAGGGCGTTTCACTGCGCTCGCAGAAGGCGTGAATGGGCGCCCAGTCGCCGTTGCCATCGGTGCCGCTGAGACCGGAGATCACTGCAAAAACGGGTTGGCTGGCCTGCCGGCGTGCCAGTTCCTCCGGCCATGTCGTGGGGTCGTGGCCGAGGGTCCAGCGGTGCACTTGCCAGGACGGGGGGGCGGTCTCTGACGTGGATGGGGCCGGGCTGCGCGAGTTCAGGCAGCGATTCAGGACATCGGTGCTGGCGGCCAGGATTTCAGGCTGCGCAACCTGGGGCTCGATGATGGCGAGGTGCAGGGTGTTGCCGTCAAAGCCGCGTGGGCTCTTCTCTCTCAGCGCATCGAGATAGGCCCACAGCGACTGGACCTCTTGTTCGTTGAGCGCGTATCGAGGCATCCAGGGGTCGAGGGGGGATCCGTCGGGGCGGACGCCCTGGCTCAGGGCCCGGGCCAGGGCGGACTCATCGTAGGCTGGACGGGCCTGGGACCCCGACGGGGCCCTGCGCATGCCGGCGGACACGCGTCCCAGTCGAGGCGGTTCGGTCCCCGCTCGCCGCAAGGCTTCGCCGGTGATCGGGGGGACGGCCAGATCGCCTTCCGCACCGCCCTGACCGCTTGGACGGTGGCATTGCACGCAGGCCGACTCACGGCCCGTGGTCACCAAGCCATGCGCGCGGAAGGCCTGGACCGGTGAGCCGTCTGCGCGCAGACCCTCAAGGTAGATCGCCCGGCCGATGTCGAGGGCCGGACGTGTCTGTGCAGGGTTGTGCGGTTCGGTGCCGATCGCCCCCGTGGCGAGGCCCAACATGGCGCCTGCCAGCACCACTTTCGCTCGTCGGAGGGGGCCGGTTCGAGTGCGGAACCTTGGCGCCCGTCCAAGCTGCGTCATGGGCCGAGCAGACCGGCTTCACGCAGCAGCTGGTCCGGTCCTGCAAAACCATCAAGCCGGGCCCAGGCCGTGCTTCCGGCCCGCCGCACGAAGGTCACGGGCGTGTGCCCCATCTTGTCCGGCCGGTAGACGTTGAAGGCCTTCTGCATGGCGTCGATGGCGTCGGGGCTGCCGGTGTGAAAGCTCCATTGCGGCCCAGCCGAAAACCGTTGCGCATAGTCGCGCAAGCGTGTGGGCGTGTCATGTCCAGGATCGATGGAGATCGACACCATCTGCACCTGTTCGAGCTGAGCGCCAAGGCGATCCTGCACGGCGGCAAAGATCATCGACATGGGTGGGCAGATCGTCGTGCAGCTGGTGAAGACGAAGTTCAGCAGCACCGGCCGCTGGGGATCCAGCGACTGAGCGAGCATGACCGACTGCCCGGTCTGCTGACGCAGCCGGACCGCGGGCATCTGGACGTTGACGACGCTGCGGCTGGCCGCGGGAAGGTTCGACCGGGTCGCTCCCCCGCGGGGGACGAGGGGCTGCGCGATGGTTTCGCCGGAGACCTGCGCCGACGGCGAGTGACACACGTCGTCGCCGGGCAGCGGTGCCGAAGGGGCGGCGCCCGCCACCGGCGCCAGACCCCACAGCCCGGCCGCCATGGCGACCGCGATGCGCACAGAGGTGTGTGTCGGGGTCATGGCGGAGCCTCAGGACACGATGAACCGACGCATCATTTCGTGGTCCTCGTGCGAGAGGATGTGGCAGTGCCACACGTACTCGCCGGCCCTTGGGAACTTGACGAGGATGCGGGTGACCTCACCGGGATAGGCCACGACCGTGTCCTTGCGGCCCGCCTCATTGGCCTCGGCTGGGCGGGCTGCACCGTTCAGGCTCACCTGGGTCAAATAACCCCCTGTGTAGCTGCCGTTGGCGCCCATGGGCTTGGCCACGACGGTTCCGGAAAAGGGTTGACGGTTGAGAACCCGGAAGTCCACCAGGTGCAAATGAATGGGGTGGGCGTCCACGGTGGTGTTGTGGATCTCCCAGACTTCGGTGCTGCCCACGGCGATGTTCTCGGTGACCGGGTCCGAGTAGAAGAACGTGCCGTAGTTGGGGCCGGCCGGGTTGCCGGCCGCGGGGTTGACCGTGCCCAGCATCGTTTGCAGGCGACCGTAGGGGTCGGTGCCCTCCAGCAGCATCAGCTTGCGGACTTTGGCCCCACTGGTGCTGACCGCGGGCAGCGCGCCATGCACCGGACGCAGGAAGGCCGGCAGCGTGATGTCCGGGTAGGCGCCGTCGAATTTCAGGTTCACGTGGAAGGCCATGATCTGGCCCGCCGTGGCCGGATCGACCGGGTCGCCGTCGGGGAAGGGGGTCGGCGCCGTGTTGACCATCGCGACCCCTTGTCCGGACAGGCCCTTGAAGCTGACGACGATGTCGGCGCGCTCACCCGGAGCCAGCAACAGCTCGTTCAGCGCGACGGGTGCGTTCATCATGCCCAGCTCGGTCCCCACCTGGTGGAAACCGAGGACGCTCTTGTCGGCCTTGACGAACTGCAGCCGATAGAAGCGTGAATCGGAGCCATTGAGCACGCGCAGGCGATAGGCGCGGGGCTCCACCTGATGCTTGGGCCAGGGCACGCCGTTGACGATGATGAAGTCCCCGAAGAACTCGGGCAGGTGTGTCATCTTGGGTGCCGAGGGGTTGTCGGGGTCGTACGACGGATAGAAGAGACGCCCGTTGACGTCGTACATGCGGTCCTGGATGGCCAGCGGCACTTCAAACTGGGCGGCCGGCAACATGCGACGAGCGATCAGGTAGTCTTCGTTGGTGTCGCGGATGAAGTAGTGACCGGCCAGCCCCATGTGCACGTTCAGGCGGGTGACCCCCAGGGCGTGGTCGTGGTACCAGAGGTGCCCCGCCTCCTGGGCGTGGGTGTAGGTGTACGGGCGGCTGAACAGCCGGCCGCGGTAATCCGGCAGGCCGTCGTAGTTGGTGTCGGGGCTGGACCAGGCGTCGGGCAAGCCGTCCGCCGCACTCGATTGCGCCCCGCCGTGTCGGTGAGCCACGAGCGGCACGGGGGCCGCCCCACCGAGGTTGCCGGGATTGGCCCACATCAGCGTGGTGTCCACAGGCATGCGGTGCGGGATGGCTTTGTTGCCGTTCTGCAGTTCGTTGACGTAGGTGACCTGGATCGTGCGTCCGGACCGGACGTTGAAGGTGCGACCGGGGGACGTGGGCGATTGGGTGGACGTGCCGTAGCCCCAAAGCACCGTCGTCAGTTTCTGGCCCGCCGGATTGACCAGCCCGATCTGCGAGCCGAACTCGCGCAGACGCAGCACGTAGCTCAGTCCGAGCAGATCGGCCGGCTGGAAACAATTGAGGTTGCGCGCCGGGTTGGGCAGGGCGTTGACGAACTTGGGGTGAGCGGCGCCGCTGAGCCGATCGACGACCGTGCCCGGCGTGGGGCTGGACGGGGCAGTCGAGGTGTTGGTGGGCAATGTGTAGACGGCCTGCTGCAGTGCGGTCAGCAGGGTCGTGGTCAGGTTGGTCAGGGGCTGCAGCAGGTTGCCGATCAGGCTCAGGATGCCGGCTTGTGCCCCCGAGGGCACCAGGGCCGCCACGCAGGCTGCACTCACGGACTTCAACGCAAAACGCCGGGTGGTCATGGTTCTCTGCCTCCAAGTGAAACTTCTACACAATGTAACTATTGGTTACTTTGTCGTTCATTGTGTTTGGTGACGTTTTGACACAACGCTGGAGGTCATCGGCATATGCGGCGGAAATCCGCGCGTTATTGGAAAACTGAAAAAGTCAATGCATTCAGAGAATTCCGGCCATCGGGTCCTCTGGGGCCCATGGCATCAGGGTCTGCTGAAGATGAAATTTCTGAACCGCTGGTCCGTCGGGACCCGTCAAACCTTCCAGGCCGTGGTCAGCGGCGTCATCCTCTGCTCTTGCGTGGGGGTGGGGTCGGTGGCGGTCTATCGGTTGAGCGAGAGTTCCAAGGCGG
>CAYRBG010000234.1:0-4856 GCA_964422355.1 uncultured Sphaerotilus sp.
GCCGCCGACAAGCTGATGAACGCCCCGCGCTTGTACGCGACCTTCCTGCTGTGGATGCTGTCGGAGCTGTTCGAGACGCTGCCGGAAGTGGGTGACCTGCCACAACCGAAGCTGGTGTTCTTCTTCGACGAAGCCCATCTGCTGTTCAAGGATGCACCCACGGCCCTGATCGAGCGCATCGAGCTTGTCGTGCGCCTGGTGCGCTCCAAGGGCGTGGGCGTGTACTTCGTCACCCAGAACCCGCTGGACGTGCCCGATACCGTCCTGGGCCAGCTCGGCAACCGCGTGCAGCACGCACTGCGCGCCTTCACGCCACGCGACCAGAAAGCGGTCAAGTCGGCGGCCGAGACCATGCGAGCCAACCCGGCGCTGGACATCTCGACGGCCATCACCGAGCTCGGCGTCGGTGAAGCGCTGATCAGTCTGCTGGACGAAAAGGGCCGCCCGGGCATCACCCAACGCGTGTACGTGCTGCCGCCGGGCAGCCAGATCGGTCCCATCACCCCCGAGCAACGCCGCGATCTGATGGCCAGTTCACTGGTGGCCGGGGTCTATGAACAGGCAGTGGACCGCGAATCGGCCTATGAGAAGCTCAAGGGCCGCGCGGAGCAGACGGCCGGCGTGGCCCAGGGCCTGCGCGACGAAGCGGCCCGGTCGCTCGGTCAGGGCGCACAGTCTCAGGCCGAAGAAGAATCGGGCATGGGTGGCCTCCTGGGCGGCGCCCTGGGGTCGATCCTGTTCGGCAGCACGGGCCCGCGCGGCGGCAAGCGCGATGGTCTGGTTCAGACGATGGCCAAGTCCGCTGTGCGCCAAGTGGGATCTTCGGTGGGACGGGAAATTGTCCGCGGCGTGCTGGGCGGCCTGCTCGGCGGCAGCCGACGCCGCTGAGGGGCCTGAAGAGCAGGGCCCTCAGCGGCCCTGCTCTGCCCTGGGCAGCAACACCTGCAGGCTGAACAGCTCCCGCACCACCTCTTCGGCAAAACCGCGTCGGGCTGCAGGTCGGGCCGACAACAGCAACTCGTTCATGTAGGTCTCGACCGCTTTGGGCTGAACCCACAGCACCGCGAGCTTGTTGATGATGTGAGGATGGCGTTGCGCCGTCACCGCCGGGCGGCTGTCCTCCGGCAAGGACGACAACCACCGCTGCCCCAGCGGGTTAAGGCTGTTCGCCTCGGGACTGTGCGGGCGCAATGGGGCGAATTCGTCGTTGACCGCCGGCACGGGCACATCGGCCACCTGCACCACCGGGGCTTCAATCGGGGACTGCAGAGGGAGCTCGGCCCGCGTCAGGTCGATGTCCACGCCCTGCACCGAAGACCGCCGCTCCAGACCGTCCAGGGGCGGCTGCACCGCCCGCGCCAATCGGCTCAATCCAACGGCTGCGTCTTTGCGCACCTGCTGACGCTTCAAGGCGTCCTGCCAGGACCGCGGCGCCGGCATGTCCAGGGACTGCCAAGACGAGTCGCTTGCCCACGCCGGAGGGGCGCAAGAATCCACCACCTCCGGATCGTCGTCCAGCGGGTCAGGTTGCATCAGCGGATCGTCAGGGGGAAGCGAAGCCATGGTGACACTCGTTCAGGATGCAACCTATTGTTTCAAAAGCCCCCGTCCGGTGCGAGAGGAAGGACACGCGCGAACGGGGGGACAGGCGCGCGGAGGTCCTGCAGGAACACGCAAAACACCCCCCTCGCTACAATGCCTTCAACCCGCAAAGACACCGCAATCTCTCTTCCGCCACATGAGCGACACCCCCAACGGCAGCCCCGAGAACAAACCCAGCAACTTCCTGCGCGCCATCATTGACCGCGATCTGGAACAAGGCACCCACACCTCCCGCCGCTGGGGCGGGTTCCCAGGTGATGCCGCTCACCATGACGCCGGCCAGCCCGATCCCGCCAAGATCCGCACCCGATTTCCGCCCGAGCCCAACGGCTATCTGCACGTGGGTCACGCCAAGAGCATCTGCCTGAACTTCGGTCTGGCGCGCGATTATGGTGGCGTCTGCCACATGCGCTTCGACGACACCAATCCTGAAAAGGAAGAGCAGGAGTACGTCGATTCCATCCTGGACGCGGTGAAGTGGCTGGGCTTCGGCTGGGACTCGTCCTTCGGCGGCAAGGCCGAAAGCCACCTCTACTACGCCAGCAACTACTTCGACTTCATGTACCGCGCCGCCGAGGCGCTGGTCACGGCCGGCCTGGCCTACGTGGACGAGCAGACCCCCGAAGAGATGCGCACCAACCGCGGTGACTTCTCCACGCCCGGCAAGGACAGCCCTTTCCGCGCCCGCTCGCCCGAAGAAAACCTGGCGCGCTTTCGCGAGATGCGCGACGGCCGACACGCCGATGGCGCCATGGTGCTGCGAGCCAAGATCGACATGGCCAGCCCCAACATCAACATGCGGGACCCGGCCATCTACCGCATCAAGCGGGCGACGCACCACAACACCGGCGACACCTGGTGCATCTACCCGATGTACACCTTCGCCCACCCGATCGAAGACGCGCTGGAGCAGATCACCCACTCCATCTGCACGTTGGAATTCGAGGATCAGCGCCCGTTCTACGACTGGCTGCTGGACAAGCTCGCGCACGTCGGTCTGCTCAAGCAACCTCTGCCGAAGCAGTATGAATTTGCCCGCCTGAACCTCACCTACGTCATCACCTCCAAGCGCAAGCTCAAGCAACTGGTGGACGAAGGCGTGGTCTCCGGCTGGGACGATCCGCGCATGCCCACCATCGTCGGCCTGCGCCGCCGCGGCTACACGCCCGAATCCATCCAGTTGTTCTGCGAGCGCATCGGCGTGAGCAAGGCCGACAGCTGGATCGACTACAGCACCCTGGACATCGCCCTGCGCGACGACCTGGAACACAAGGCCCACCGCGGCATGGCCGTGCTCGACCCGGTCATGCTGGTGATGACCAACTGGGACGACGTCATGGGCGCCGGTCACCTGGAGCCCTGCACCCTGCCCGCCCTGCCCCACGCCCCCGAGGGTCAGGAACCGCCGGCCCGCCACTTCACCATCGGCAAGGAAGTCTGGATCGAGCGCGAGGACTTCGCCGAGGTTCCGCCCAAGGGCTACAAGCGCCTGTTCCCGGGCAACAAGGTGCGCCTCAAGGGAGGCTATGTCATCGAGTGCACCGGGTGCGAAAAGGATGCCGACGGTCGCGTGACCAAGGTCTTGGCCACCGTCATCCCCGACACCAAGAGCGGCACACCGGGTGCCGACAGCGTCAAGGCCAAGGCCGCCATCACCTGGGTCGGCGTGGCCGACGGCGTGGCTGCCGAGCTGCGCCTGTACGACCGACTGTTCACCGACCCGCAGCCGGATGCCGGCGGCAAGGACTTCAAGGCCAGCCTCAACCCCGAAAGCGACAAGGTCGTCATCGGCTATGTGGAACCCTCACTGGCCCAGGCGCTGCCGGATCAGAAGTTCCAGTTCGAACGTTTCGGCTATTTTGTGGCCGATCGTGTCGACCATCGGTCTGACCGACCCGTCTTCAACCGCATCACCGGCTTGAAGGACGGCTGGAGCAAGTAAAGCCCCGAGGCCGTCAGGATGACCACGCCGCTCCACAAGGGCGGCGTTTTTCATGGCACAGGCGCTGGCATCCGAATCAGATGGCTCACCCAGGGCTGGGGGTCATGTCCTGGCCGATGAGCCACCGAGGCTCAACTCAAGCCGCGCGATCAATCAAGCCGCGCGAGGCAAATGGGGTGCAGTCGAGCCCGTGGAAGCAGCCGGCTTGGCAGGTGCAGCCCCCTCAGGCAAGCCCTGCAGCCGCTTGCGCAACTCGCGGTTCTGCTCGCGCAGCGTTTCCTGCAGAACAGACAGGTTCAACACCACGGAGCGCAAGCGTGAAGCCTCGGTCGCGCTGGGCGTGAGTGCCCCCTGCACCGGCAGTTCACCAAACCAGGAAGCGTTACCCGCCTGGGCGGCGTCACGGACCGAGCGCACGTCGGCCGAAGTGCTGGCCGCGACGATGTGCACTTGCTTGAGCATGGACTCCAAGTGCGCCAGACGTGAAGTGAGCGCCTTCAGCTCCTCACCCAGAACCTCAGACTCAGCCGCAGAGGACACCACCGTTGAAACCGGCATCGAAGCAGCCTCGGTGGCCGAGGCGATCCACTGCTCCAACCTGCCGGTCAAACCTGCCAGTTGCTCGGCCTGAATCTGCGATGCCTCATCGATGGTGCGCTGAATCACCTCGCGCTCCGAGGAGCGCTGCGCCTGCGCAGAACGCGCCAACGTACCGATCTGGTCACCCAGGCTGTCGAACTTGGCCAGCACCCCTTCGCCCAGGGCATTCACGCGCTCGTCCAAGAGGCTGAGACGGTGGGACACGCTGCCGTTGAGCCGATCGGTGCTCGCCCCGACGGCTGCCACCTGCCCATCGAGGGCCACCTTGTGGGTATCGAGGTGCTGGATCAGGGATTCGATTTGACGGTCCAGTAGAGCCTCCTTTTCGGACAGGCGCCGGGTCCATTCGGTGAAATTCGTGCCTGAACGACGGCGCCGCGACACCACAAAACTCCAGACCACAATCACCACAGCCAGCCAGCCCATGGCCAGATACAGCATGTCCATCGCCTGGGCGATCGTGGGCATTTGCGCCATGCCGATCGCCCCCACGCTGCCCCCCTTGAGCAGCACACTGGGCAGATCGTCATTGAGATATTGCAGCAGGTTGCGACCTGCCCCCATCAGGGGCAGCAGCCAACCGCAGGACAGAACCCCCAGCAGCAGGCGCAGGAAAATCGATTGCATCGTGTTTGCCGTCTTATCGATCAGGGAAGTGGCGATACTACCCGAGGGAATGAAAAAATCACACCCTCATTCTGTCCCTTTTCCA
>CAYRBG010000235.1:0-4837 GCA_964422355.1 uncultured Sphaerotilus sp.
ACAATTCGTTCAAGCCGACCGCGCTACGCGCGGCGGCTTAACTCCGGCGTTAGGCCTCGCAACCCACTCCGTGCGCACCAATGAAGCTGTCCGACCTGCTCCGCCGCGTCGATGAACTCATCGCAATGGGCCAAGACGTGCAGAAGACCAGATACAGCGAGGGTGAACGCTTCCCGGTGATGCACGTAAAGGACGCGCCGATGACGGGCTTCCGCACAGCCTGTCTCTCATTCATCGAACGGGTCTACGGCAGAGAGCACACTCACTTCAAGCAATTCACTGAGAAGACGGAGACCCACTTCTTCAGTGACTCAGAGCGCGCGCTGGCTATCCTTTCCGCAATTCGATCCGAACTCGCTGGAGGCTGGCTCTTCGACATCAAGGGCCTAGTAGCCGCCGAACTGTTCTCGGACCTGCTGGATCAGGCCGAGCACCTCCTCGAACAGGGATACAAGGATGCCGCCGCGGTCATGGTTGGCTCGGTCTTGGAGGAGCACCTTCGTCAACTGTGCGTTCGCCACAACGTGGATGTATACGACTTGAAGGATGGCAAGACCGTCGCGCGCAAGGCGGACAGACTGAACTCTGAATTGGCTCGCGTCGCGGTCTACTCGGCGCTCGACTCCAAACAGGTTACGGCTTGGCTCGGGTTGCGCAATGACGCCGCACACGGTCACTACGAGCGATACACCAAGGAACAAGTTCAGAACCTGATGCGCGGTGTGATTGAGTTCATGGCGCGTGTCGCCGCATAGCGAGGCCTAACCCCTCGGTCGAGGCGAGGCCCAACGGCGAGGCAGCCCGCCCGCTTCCAGGCGTGGTCTATCATCCTTCCAGCGGGCGGGCTACCTCGCCGTCGGCCCCGCCTCACCTCGAACGTTACGCGTCCAGTATTGGAGTGACTGGTGTTCGTCCGCGCCCATTACGGCAGTTCGGGTATGTCTTGATCAAGCGTGGACCAAAACGGAAGCACAAACCGCTCAGCCGCGATCCACCCGACACTGAAAGCAGTTGTATTTCGACCGGACGTGCACGTAAGCGACGCTGGCGTCTTCAAGGATGTTCTCGCAGGTCCGCGTGATTTCGTTGCCGCGGACGACGTTTCCGGTGTCGTACCGAATCCAGTGGTCCTGGCCATATCCTCTGACGATCGCCGGGTCCAGGTGGTTGAACCAGGGCGGCACCTCCGCGCTGTCGTACCGGTCGCACGGCTGGGCGTGCAGGAAGATGGGTCCTGTTTCCGCGTAGGGGTGGAGGGTCTCGAAGGGCCGATACGCCAGGACCAGCTTCTTTTCCCCCGCGGGGATGAGGCGCAGGCAGTGGCGGCAAGGGTTGGCGGGCCCTTCTGCGACCCGAACCAGCGGGGCTTGCCCGTGGGCATCGGGGCCGCCTTGCCAGAGTGGGGCGCAGGCTTCGGTCGGAATGCCTTGAATTCGCAGCTTCATGCTGGGCTCCTTTCGCGGTCAACGCGTCAAAGACCCCAGTGAAGCACCCGAAGCCAGCGCTTTCCACCCGATTCTTGCGGTCTTTGGAAGACCGTTGCCAGCTGGGCCGGCCGCTAGACTTCGACGATCCAACCTGAGAGGTGCGCCCATGAAGATCACTGTTTCGACCCTCGTCGCCGCTCCCATTGCCGAGGTCTGGCGCGCCTACACGACGCCCGCCGACATCATGGTCTGGAACACGGCCTCGCCGGACTGGCACACGACCCGTGCGAGCGTCGACCTGCGCGTCGGCGGCCAGTTCTCGTCGCGCATGGAGGCCAAGGACGGTTCGTTCGGCTTCGACTTTGAGGGCGTGTACACGCGCGTCGAGCCGGAGCGCGCACTCGAATACGCGTTCGGTGATCGCACATGCCAGGTCGACTTCGCGCCCGGCCCCTCGGGCGTCACGGTCACGGTGACGTTCGATGCCGAATCGAGCCATACCGAAGAACAGCAGCGCGGCGGCTGGCAGGCCATCCTCGACAACTTCGCCCGTCACGTGGAGGCGCGCTGATCCGCGCGGGTTGTCGCCTGTGTGGCGGGTGAGCGCTGCCGAGCCAAGGGGACTTGGTGCAAATCCCGAAGACGATGTTTGCGCTGACAGGACTCGGTGCGGTGGAAGTTCGCTGAAAATCTCACGCTTACGTCCACCCCAAGTTCCCCAGGAATCACCCATGTCCAACAAGCTCCTGATCGCGGTTCTGGCGGCCCTGTCCGCCAACGCCATGGCCGACGTGAATGTCGGCGTGTCCGTCTCGGCCACCGGGCCGGCGGCGTCCCTGGGCATTCCCGAGAAGAACACCATCGCGCTGCTGCCGCAGAAGATCGGCGGCGAGAAGATCAACTACATCGTGCTCGACGACGGCACCGACCCCACGGCCGCCACCAAGAACATCAAGAAGCTGATCGCCGAGAGCAAGGTGGACGTGGTGGTCGGCTCCACGACCACGCCCAATTCGCTGGCGATGACCGACGTGGCCGTCGAGAACGAGACGCCGCTGATCTCCATGGCCGGCTCCGCCATCGTGGTCGAGCCGATGGACGCCAAGAAGAAGTGGGTCTTCAAGACCGCCCAGAACGACGCGCACATGGCCACCGCCATCGTGCAGCACATGACGGACAAGGGCGTGCAGACCGTGGCCTTCATCGGTTTTGCCGATGCGTATGGCGAAGGTTGGTACAAGGAGTTCGCCAAGATCGCCGAGGCGCGCAAGCTCAAGGTGGTGGCCAGCGAGCGCTATCAGCGCAACGACGCGTCGGTGACCGGCCAAGTGCTCAAGATCCTGGCGGCCAAGCCGGACGCGGTGCTGGTCGGCGGTGCCGGCACGCCCGCGGTGCTGCCGCAGAAGTCGCTCAAGGAAAAGGGCTACAAGGGCCTGATCTACCAGACGCACGGCGTGGCCAATGCCGACTTCCTGCGCGTGGGCGGCAAGGATGTCGAAGGCGCCTTCCTGCCGGTGGGCCCGATGGTGGTGGCCGACCAGTTGCCGGCCGACAACCCGGTCAAGAAGTCGGCGCTGGAGTACGTCGCCAAGTACGAAGCGGCGCACGGCAAGGGCAGCATCAGCTCGTTCGGCGGTCACGCCTGGGATGCGGGCATCCTGCTGCAGAACGCCATTCCGGTGGCGCTCAAGAAGGCCAAGCCCGGCACGGTGGAGTTCCGCCGCGCGCTGCGTGACGCCATCGAAGGCGTGAAGAACCAGCCGGCCGCGCACGGCATCTTCAACCTGGGTCCGAACGACCACCAAGGCTATGACCAGCGTGCCCGCGTGATGGTGACCATCGAGAACGGCACCTGGAAGCTGATCAAGTAAGCTCGTCAGTCAGCCATTTACCCCGCGCCGACGCGTCGCAGCTTGCGCGCGTCGGCGTTTCGTTTCCTCGCGGTCGTTGTCGCATGGACCTGCAGATCCTCCTTTTTCTTGCCCAGGACGGCATCACCAACGGCGCCATCTATGCGCTGCTGGCGTTGGCGCTCGTCCTCGTTTTTGCCGTCACGCGCGTCATCTTCATTCCCCAGGGCGAGTTCGTGGCCTACGGGGCGCTCACGCTGGCCAGCCTGCAGGCGGGCAAGGTGCCGGGCACGGTCTGGCTGCTGCTGGGGCTGGGCGTGGGGGTCAGCGTGCTCGACGGCATCAAGCTGTTGAAGGAGGGGCGGTTTGCCCGCCTGCCTGCGGTCCTCATCCTGAACGTGGGGCTGCCGCTGCTGGCGGCCGTGGCGCTGTTTGCGCTCAAGCCGGCCGAGCTGCCGCAGTGGCTGCAGGTGTGCATCTCGCTGCTGCTGGTCGTGCCCATGGGGCCCATGGTCTACCGCATCGCCTACCAGCCGCTGGCGGGGGCGTCGGTGCTGGTGCTGCTGATCGTGTCGGTGGCGGTGCACACGGCGATGATCGGGCTGGGGCTGCTGTTTTTCGGGGCAGAGGGCTCACGCACGCCGGCCTTCACCGACCTGAGTTTCGAGGTGGCGGGGGCGCCACTGCAGGGGCAGACGCTGCTGGTGGTGGTGGCCTCGGCGCTGCTCATCATCGGGCTGTACTTCTTCTTCGAGCGCACGGTGTACGGCAAGGCGCTGCGCGCCACGGCCATGAACCGCACCGGCGCCCGGCTGATGGGCATTCCGCCGGCGCTGGCGGGCAAGCTGTGCCTGACGCTGGCGGCGGCCATTGGCGCCTTCTCGGGCGTGCTGGTGGCGCCGATCACCACGGTCTATTACGACTCGGGCTTTCTGATCGGGCTCAAGGGGTTCGTGGGCGCCATCATCGGTGGGCTGGCCTCGTATCCGCTGGCGGCGGCCGGGGCATTGCTGGTGGGGCTGCTGGAGTCGTTCTCGTCGTTCTACGCCAGTGCCTTCAAGGAAGTCATCGTCTTCACGCTGATCATTCCGGTGCTGCTGTGGCGCTCGCTGACCTCGCGCCATGTCGAGGAAGAGGAAGAGCACGGCGACGAGGGGGCTGGTGCGTCGGAAGGCGCGGGTCGGTCGTCGGCGCTGGCGGTGGCGCTGTGGCGTTATGGCCCGCTGGGGCTGTTCCTGGCCGCGTTGGCGGTGCTGCCCTGGGTGGTGCCCGAGTTCACGGTGACGCTGCTCAACTACATCGGCCTGTACGCCATCGTGGCCGTCGGGCTGGTGCTGCTCACGGGGGTGGGCGGGTTGACTTCCTTCGGGCAGGCGGCGTTTGTCGGTCTGGGGGCCTACACGACGGCCTGGCTGACGACGGTGCAGGGCCTGTCGCCCTGGCTGGGGCTGCTGGCCGGTCTGGTGCTGACGGCGGTGGTGGCCTTGTCCATCGGCTTCATCACGCTGCGCATGGGCGGGCACTACCTGCCGCTGGCGACCATTGCCTGGGGCATCAGCC
>CAYRBG010000236.1:0-4833 GCA_964422355.1 uncultured Sphaerotilus sp.
CCGAGATGAGCACCCCGCCGAAGAACCTGGAGCGCGTGCTCCGGCTGATGTCGGACAAGCGCGCGTCCGACGTGTTCCTCTCGGCGGACATGCCCATCATGATGAAAATCCATGGGCAGATGGTGCAGGCGACGCAGGAGTCGCTCGCGCCCGAGCAGCCGCGCCAGTTGCTGGCCGAGCTGCTCAGCCCGGCGCAGCTTGAAGAGCTGGAGACCGAGGGCGAGCTCAACATCGGCATCACACTGCCCGGTGTGGCAACCTTCCGCCTGTCGGCGTTCCGGCAGCGCGGCACGGTGGCGGCGGTGTTCCGCTGCATGCCGGGTGAGGTGCCGCCGCTGGAATCGCTGCAGGTGCCCGAGGCCCTGGGGCCCCTGGCCTTGGCCAAGCGGGGCTTGATCCTGATGGTGGGCTCCACGGGTTCGGGCAAGAGCACGACGCTGGCGGCCATGATCCAGCACCGCAATCGCGCGATGGCGGGACACATCCTCACCATCGAGGACCCGATCGAGTTCACCTTCCTGAACTACAAGTCGGTGGTGAACCAGCGGGAAGTCGGTCGCGACGTGCAGTCGCTGGAGATCGGCCTGAAGAACGCCATGCGCCAGTCGCCGGACTGCCTGTTCATCGGCGAGATCCGAGACCGCCCGACCATGAGTGCGGCACTGTCGTACGCGCTTTCGGGGCACCTGGTGCTCTCGACCATGCACGCCAACAACAGCCACCACGCGCTGAGCCGGATCCTGTCGTTCTACACACCGGAATCGCGGCCGGCCCTGCTCAACGATCTGTCGTCGGGCCTGAAGTCCATCGTCTCGCAGCGGCTGCTGCGCAGCACCCGGGGCGGACGCATTCCGGCCACGGAAGTGCTGCTCAACACCAAGCTGGTGTCGGAGCTGATCGACCAGGGCGACTTCTTCGGCATCAAGGAAGCGATGGAACGTTCGGTGGCCGAGGGCTCGCAGACCTTCGAGTCCGACATCGCTCGCCTCATCCACGACGGCCTGGTCACACGTGACGAAGGCCTCCAGCACGCCGATTCGCCCACCAACCTGCTGTGGCGACTGGAGAACGACCAGTTCGGCAACGCGGTGCAGAAGGTGGAAATCGAACAGGTGGCCGACGACAACCCGTCGTTCACCGAGATCACGCTGGACGTGCATGTGCAGAAGCCGGCCAGCCTCCGCGCGACCTATCCGCGCACCTCGGCCCCCGTCGCGGCGGAAGGCCTGCGCAGTGCCCTCACCGCACCGCCTCGATCCCCCGTCTCCTCTCGAAAGTAAGGGTGTGGGGTCCGCGTCAGACCCTCACCGATTCCACGCAGACCCTTCCCATGCACCTGCCGACCCTCGAACTGCTGGAGCAGTTGATTGCCAAGCCGTCCGTCACCCCGGACGATGCCGGTTGCCAAGACCTGATTGCGCAGCACCTCCAATCTCTGGGGTTCAAGTGCACTGCCCTGCCCTTCGGCCCGGCCGACGGCATCGTCAGCAACCTGTGGGCGGTGCGAACCGGATCGCGCCCAGGCCCCACGGTCGTGCTGGCCGGCCACACCGACGTCGTGCCGACCGGCCCGCGCGAGCGCTGGACGACCGACCCTTTCATCCCCAGTCACCGCGACGGCAAGCTCTATGGCCGCGGAGCCGCCGACATGAAGGCCTCGCTGGCGGCCATGGTCCTGGCGGTGGAAGAACTGGTGGCGGCCCATCCGGACCATGCCGGCCGCATCGCTTTCCTGCTGACCAGTGACGAAGAAGGCCCGTCGGTCGACGGCACCGTCAAGGTCTGCGAATGGCTGCAGGCCCGCGGTGAAACCCTGGACGCCTGCATCGTCGGCGAGCCCACGTCCGTGCACCGTCTGGGCGACATGATCAAGAACGGCCGGCGCGGCTCGCTGTCCGGCAAATTGACCGTCAAGGGGGTGCAAGGCCACATCGCCTACCCCCAGTTGGCGCGCAACCCCATCGCCCAAGCCATGCCGGCCCTGACCGAGCTGACGCAGACCGAATGGGATGTCGGCAACGACCACTTTCCGCCCACGAGCTGGCAGATGTCCAACATCCACGCCGGCACGGGAGCGACCAACGTCATCCCGGGCGAGATGGTGGTGGACTTCAACTTCCGTTTCTCGACCGAGTCCACGCCGGAAGGCCTGCAGGCCCGAGTCACCGAGGTGCTGGACCGCCACGGCCTGGAATACGCGATCGCCTGGACCCTGGGTGGCCGTCCCTTCCTCACCCGTCCGGGCCGCCTGATCGAGGCCCTGGGGGATGCGATCCGGCAGACCACCGGCTCGGAGACCACGCTGTCCACCACCGGCGGCACGTCCGACGGGCGTTTCATCGCCCAGATCTGCCCGGAGGTGGTCGAGTTCGGACCGATCAACGCCACCATCCACCAGATCGACGAACACTGCGACGTGGCCGACCTCGGACCGCTCAAGGACATCTACCGCCTCACGCTGGAGCGCCTGCTGACATGAACACCCCCACCACGGCGACCACCCGCGAGGCCCTGATCGACGCCACGGCCCGACAGCTCGAGGCGGCGGGCGTGGCTCTGGGCCAAGGCACGCTCGACCTGCGTGACGAGGCGGCCTGGCTCGTGCTCTGGGCCCTGGGCCAGCAGCTGGACCAGGAGGTGGACCTCTGCGCCGCCGTCACGGCCGACGAGGTGCAGCGGGTCCAGGCGCTGATCGATGAGCGCATCCGCACCCGCAAGCCGACCGCCTATCTGACGCACGAGGCCTGGCTGCAGGGCGTGCCGTTCTACGTGGACGAGCGCGTCATCATTCCCCGCTCCTTCATCGCCGAACTGCTGGGCGACGAGGACTACGGTGCCGCACTCGACGCGTGGCTGAGCGAACGCACGCACCGGGTGCTGGACCTGTGCACGGGCAACGGCAGCCTGGCGGTGCTGGCGGCGCTGGCGTTCCCGGACGTCGAGGTCGACGCACTGGACCTGTCGGAAGAAGCCCTGGCCGTGGCCAACATCAACGTCGAGCGGCACGAGCTGGCCTCCCGCATCCGCCTGCTGCAAGGCGATGGTCTGTCGGGGGCGGATGGGCGCTACGACCTCATCCTCTGCAACCCGCCCTACGTGAACGCGCAGTCCATGGCGGACCTGCCGGCCGAGTTCCGAGCCGAGCCGGAGCTGGCCCTGGCCGGCGGCACCGACGGCATGGACTTCATCCGTCCGCTGCTGGCGCAAGCCCCTGCGCACCTGAGCGACGAAGGCGTGCTCGTGCTGGAGATCGGCAACGAGCGGACACACTTCGAAGCCGCCTTTCCCCGCCTGGAGGTGGTGTGGCTGGAAACGAGTGCCGGGCACGATCAGGTGCTTCTGGTCACCCGGCAGGCGCTGCTGGCCGCGTCGTAGATCGGTGCCGGAGGTTTGTCGCCGTCGGTGAACCTCAGCCCTGGTCCCCGCCGCCCACCGGCAGCACCGTCCCGGTGATGTAGGCCGCGTCGTCCGACGCCAGGAACAGGATGGCGCCGGCCTGTTCGTCCAGCGAGCCGTAGCGCTTCATCAGGCTGGAATCGATCGACTGCGTGTAGATGGCCTTGTACCAGACCTTGTCCTGCCGGGTCTGCTTGGCCGTGTTGCGGGGGATGACGCGCGGCGGGGCCTCGGTGGCGCCGGGTGCGGTGGCATTCACGCGGATGCCCCGCTCGCCGTTCTCGAACGCCAGGCAGGCCGTGAGCGCATTGACGCCGCCCTTGGCCGCGCCGTAGGGCACGCGGTTGACGCCGCGCGTGGCGATCGACGAGACGTTGACGATGGCGCCTTTGCCCTGCGCCTGCATCTGCGGCAAGGCCGCCCGGCAGCACCACAGCGTCGGGAACAGCGAGCGGCGCACCTCGGCCTCGATCTGCTCCTCGGTGTAGTGCTCGTAGGGCTTCGTCCAGATCGTGCCGCCCACGTTGTTGACGAGGATGTCGAGCCGCCCGAAGCGGGCCACGGCGGCGTCCATCACGCGCTGGCATTCGGCAAAGCGCTCCAGGTCGGCGGTGAGCGTGAGGACCTGGGTGCGGCCCTCCAGCTCGCGGCCCACCTCGTGGACCAGTTCGGCGCGGTCGACGAGCACGAGCAGGCCCAGCTCTTCGGCCATGCGCTCGGCCACGCGCCGGCCGATGCCTTGCGCGGCGCCGGTGATGACCGCCACGCGGTTCTCGAATCGGGGGGACATGGGCGTCAACTCCATCGGACGGTGGGATTCAGACACTGGCGGCGAACTTCTCGTGGAAGAAGCCGGCCGGGGTCACGCCCTGTTCGCGCAGGAAGCGCTGCACGGCCTCGACCATCGGCGGCGGGCCGCACAGGTAGACGTCCACCTCGCCGTCGTAGAGCTGCGCTGGTTCGATGTGCTGAGTGACGTAGCCCTTGCGCGGCTGGGTGCTGTCCTCGCTCACCACGACCGGGGTCCAGGTGAAGTTGGACAGCTTCTGCGTGCAGGCGGCCAGGCGCTCCAGTTCGACCAGGTCGGCGTCGGTGTTGACGCCGTAGATCAGGTGCACCGGGTAAGGGCTGCCACCCAGTTCGACCAGCCGGTCCAGCATGGCCAGGAACGGGGCCAGGCCGGTGCCGCCGGCCAGCATCAGCACGGGCCGCTTCACGTCGCGCAGGTAGAAGCTGCCGAGGGGGCCGTCCATCTGCATCGCGTCGCCGGGCTTGGCGTGCTGGGTCAGCCAGCCGCTCATCAGCCCGCCGGGCACGTTGCGGATCAGGAAGGACACCTTTCCGTCGCGGGGCATCGAGCTGAACGAATAGGCGCGGTGCGACGTCGTGCCCGGCACCTGCAGGTTCACGTACTGGCCGGGCAGGAAGGACAGCGTC
>CAYRBG010000237.1:0-4827 GCA_964422355.1 uncultured Sphaerotilus sp.
CGCGGGCGTCGTGCAGTTGCAGCCGCTCGATGATGTCGGCGCGGGTGTGGTCGTCGGCGGTGGCGGTGAGGGCCACGCGCGGCACGTCGGGGAACTGCTCGTGCAGCACCGAGAGCTGCAGGTAGTCCTCGCGGAAGTCGTGGCCCCACTGGCTGACGCAGTGCGCTTCGTCGATCGCGAACAGCGCCAGCTGCCCCCGCTCGTGCAGCGAGGCCAGCATGGCCAGGAAGCGCGGCGTGGTCAGGCGCTCGGGCGCGGCGTAGAGCAGGGTCAGCCGTCCGGCGAGCAGTTCGCGCTCGACCTTCTGGGCCTCGTCCATCGCCAGCGACGAATTGAGGAAGGCGGCGTGCACGCCCACCTCCTCCAGCGCCCCGACCTGGTCCTGCATCAACGCGATCAGCGGGCTGACCACCACGGTCACACCCTGCCCGGCGCGGTGCCGGACGATGGCGGGCACCTGGTAGCACAGACTCTTGCCCGCGCCCGTAGGCATCAACACCAGCGCATCGCCACCGCCGGCCACCCGGTCCACCACCTCGGCCTGCAGCCCACGGAAGGACGGGTAGCCGAACACCTCCTGCAGCACCTGTCGGGCCTGGTGGGACACGTCGGACGAAGGGGGGGAAAGGACGTCGGTGAGCATGGTGCGGCGGCGATGGTAAGCCAGCCGCCGCAGAGCTGCCGAGGCCCACGTCGGGGGCCTCCGGGAGAGGGCCCACCGAGGGGCGTCGGGCCCTCACCACCGGGCTCGACGCTGGGGCACAATCGGCGTCCCGCCGTGTCGGACCGTCCGCGCACCGGCCCCCAATCCATCGTCTCGTCTTACCTCAGGAGCGGACCTCCATGGCCTCCGTCAACAAAGTCATCGTCCTCGGCAACCTGGGCCGTGATCCCGAAATGCGCTACTTCCCCAGCGGCGGCGGCGTGTGCAACGTCTCCATCGCCACCACGCGCAACTGGAAGAGCAAGGACACCGGCGAGCGCCAGGAAGAGACCGAATGGCACCGCGTGGTCTTCCGCGACCGCCTGGCCGAAATCGCCAGCCAGTACCTGAAAAAGGGCAGCTCCGTCTACGTCGAAGGCCGCCTCAAGACCCGCAAGTGGCAGGACAAGGACGGCCGCGACCAATACACCACCGAAATCATCGCCGAGCAGATGCAACTGCTGAGCGGCCGCGGTGAAGGCGGCGGTGGCGGCATGTCGTCCGGCGGTGGCGACGACTTTGGCGGCGGCGACTTCGAATCGTCCGGCGGCGGCGGTGGCGGCTACAGCCGTCCGGCCCCGCGTGCAGCCGCTCCGGCTCCGCGCGCACCGGCGCCCCGTCCGGCTCCGGCGCCCAAGTCGTCGACTGGGTTTGACGACATGGATGACGATATTCCGTTCTAGGATTTATCCTTTCCGACACAAAAACAAAGAGCCCCAAGTGATTATCGCTTGGGGCTCTTTTCATCTGTCGTACAGAATTTGAATTATGGCAGACTTAAGAAAAAATCATTGACAGGACCGAAAACGAGTCAATACCACAAATTCAATGAATTAGGATTCATTCCAATTCCTTGCCCAAAGGAAAGTTTTGATCACCATTCAGCAACACGAGCCAGCGCTTCTCGTAGATGGCAAGGCGATCCGTATATTTCTTTAGACGCCCAAAATATATCACCAACACCAAGTACGGCAGACCAACCACTAAATACGCCACAAACCAAGGCAACAGAAAGTCAACAGATCCCCCATTTAGAATAGCAGTTACCCCCTCATGAAATGTGATAGCCGGAACAAATAGACCGAGAGCAACAAAGGTGACAACTCCCGCCGTTCGTTGACTTGAGTGCGGAAAGCCATCGGCAAAGCTCCTATACAGCAACTCCCACTGCGAACGCTTTGTCGCCTTCAGAAATGAGGTCAACCGACTGCGAGTATCAATGAGTGTGTAATACCAGAGAAACAGCCCCAACAGAATTATTAAAAGAGCCAGACCAACTACCGGTCCATTCTTCAACTCTGCGGCTGCAGTTCCAACTATACCAATAGCAAACGAACAGACCAACAACTCATGATTTCGCAGCTGGTTCACCTCATTATGCAGCTTCTCCAAGTCAGCCTTCTGAATATCCTCAACCGACACAGCCATAGTTCCTCCTATACAAAGTTTTCACGGACCCAGCGAAGAATACAATTCCTGACCCACACAGCCCCACGTACTTGAGATAGGTATCTAATTTCTCGAATCTATCCAGACATGGACGCGAGCACCTTGGCGATCAAAAAATAGAAGCAACCAGCGCATCAACAGGAACCCCCAGCGCATCAGCCAAACGCTTGAGCGTAGCGGCGCTGCCCGCACGCTTGCCCCCTTCGATCTGGCTGACGAACGGTTTGCTCACGCCGGCGGCATCGGCCAGTGCCTGCAGCGTCAGGCCCTTGTGCTCACGCCATGCCTTGAGCGGGCTCACACCATCGGCGATGGCCACAGCCACGGCTGCCGGGTAGCGCACCCCATCATCGGCAGCGCGTGCGCGGTCGTAGGCCTCAACGTCCTGGGCGTTCTCGACGGCATCGCGCACCAGCTCCCACAGGGCCGCCGGCAACACGTAGAACTCGGGCTTGCCGTCCTTTTCGATCACTTGCACTTGGCTCATTCGTACACACCTCCGCGCGAGCCGATATCCAGCACGCACACAACCAGTCGCCCGGAGTCCAAGTCGTAGATGACGCGCCAGTCACCCACGCGCAATCGGTAGCCCGGGCGGCCCACCAGCTTCTTGACGTTCTGCGCCTCGGTCGGATTGGCGGCCAGGGCGTCGATCTTGCTCACGATCAGCTCCCGCGTGTTGCGCGGCAGCTTGACCAAGACCTTCAGCGCTTCACGTGTGTATTCGACCGAGTACATGGACCGATGTTAGCCATGAGCTAACAACCATGCAACCACGCCGACACGCGGTGCGGCGATGCCTGCAACCGGGCAAATTCCCTGAGGAAGGTGCGGCATCCCCACGGCCCGCAGCCAAAAGCATCGGCGGAGCAGCTTCCCTCCCGAAACTCCGAGACACCCCTCCCCAACCTCCACCCCCACCGGAGAAAAAGGCATGTCTCACTCCCGCCGCCACGTTCTGAAAACCCTCGCCGCCCTCCCCTTGGCGGCCACGCTGCCTGCGCTCGCACAGCAAAAGCCCAAAGGCATCGGCCGCGACGGCCTGTTGCGCGTGGCTGTGTACGACGACTTTGCGCCCTACTCCGACGCCGGCAAGGGCGTGGATGTCGACATCGCCAAGGCGCTGGCCGCCAAGCTGGGTCTGACGGCTCAGATCGTCGGGTTCAAGGCCGGCGACGACATGGATGACGATCTGCGCAACATGGTGTGGAAGGGCCATTACCTGCGCGGTCAACCTGCGGACGTGATGATGCGGGTGCCCGTGGAGGAGGCGTTGGCGCAGGCCAATGACAAGGTGCGCATCTTCGGCGCCTATCAGCATGAATCGATCGCCATGGCGCGGGTGCCGTCCCGCGTGCCGGCACCGGACGGCTCGTCGGCCCTGGCGCTGGAGGTGTTCACGCGCGAGAAGATCGGCGTGGAGGGCGAGACGCTGGCCGATCTGTTTCTGCTGGGCACGCTCAACGGCCGGCTGCGGGAGAACGTTGCGCACTACCGCTCCGTCACGGAGGCGGCCCAGGCCCTGCGCGATGGCGCGGTGTCGGCCGTGCTGGCCACCCGCGGGCAACTGGAAAACGCCCTCGCCGGTGAAACGCGCTTTGCCATCGACGAGGCCAAGATCTTCGAGTTGAAGAACAGCCGCTGGCCCGTCGGCATGGCGGTCGAGTCCCACGCCGTTGAACTGGCGGAGGCGCTCACTCAGGCGCTGGCCGACCTCAAGCAGGACGGCACCCTGGCGAGCATCTTCAAGCGCTACCACCTCACCGCGCAGGAGGCCTGATCCATCATGAAGACCGGCTACCTGCTGTGCATGGCGGCGCTGATCGCCGCCCCCGGCCTGCCGCGGGCCGACACCCCGGACGCGCTGCTCGGCGCCCAGGCCAACAACGCCGACTGGCTCACCTACGGCCACGGCTACGCCAACCAGCGCCATTCGGGAGCGAGCCAGATCCACCGCGGCAACGTGTCGCGCCTGGTCCCGAAATGGATCTACCAAACCGGGATGGACGGCTCGTTCCAGACCAACCCCATCGCCCACAACGGCGTCGTGTACCTGACGACGCCGCGCAACCACATCGTGGCGCTCGACGGCACCACGGGCGAGGTGCGCCGAAAGTACACGGACCAGATTGCCACCGAGCACCTGTGCTGCGGCGTGAACAACCGCGGACTGGGCCTGGTGCGCCTGGTTTGGCGCCTGAGCCCCCCGCCAGCGATGCCCGCCGCAATGGTGGATGGGCAGAAGAAGGCAGCCCACGCGGCCCATAGGCTGCTTCCTGATTCCGCTCTCCGGCTGGATCGCCAGTTCCGCCAAGGACTATTCCACCGCCGGGTTCGGTCTGTTCACCTTGCCCAATCTGCTGGCCAAGGACCCGGAGCAGCCCCCGGCGTCCGTCCCGGGGGTGCCATGCCAAGGGTGAACAACCGGCTTCCACCTAAAGCAACCCTTCGATCACCCACTTTCCACCCCCACCTGAATCGGTGTCTCCCCTGCACCGCCTCATTGATCCAGACCAAGACGGAAGACCCCCTTCCGGTCGGGGTTTCCCCCCATAACGCTGAAATCCGGCACACATCTTGTTCTTTTAGCGCAATGAACCGGTCGGTACCCCTGAAGAATCGATCGATCGAGCATTCGCTAGAGGAGCACTCCATGGAAACGTTTTACGAGGTGA
>CAYRBG010000238.1:0-4761 GCA_964422355.1 uncultured Sphaerotilus sp.
GGATGTCCTGACCGATGGGGATCTTGCGCATGTGCACGTTCAGGATCTGCTCGCGACCCCGCACGTCCGGCAGCGTCACGTAGACCTGACGGTCGAAACGCCCCGGACGCAGCAGTGCCGGATCCAGGATGTCGGGACGGTTGGTCGCCGCGATCACGATCACGCCGAGGTTGGTCTCGAAGCCGTCCATCTCGACCAGCATCTGGTTGAGGGTCTGCTCGCGCTCGTCGTTGCCGCCGCCCAGGCCAGCACCGCGATGACGGCCGACGGCGTCGATTTCATCGATGAAGATGATGCAGGGCGAGTTCTTCTTGGCCTGCTCGAACATGTCGCGCACACGGGCCGCGCCCACGCCGACGAACATTTCGACGAAGTCGGAGCCCGAGATCGAGAAGAACGGCACCTTGGCTTCGCCTGCGATGGACTTGGCCAGCAGCGTCTTGCCGGTCCCCGGAGGGCCCACCATCAGCACGCCGCGGGGGATGCGACCGCCCAGCTTCTGGAACTTCTGCGGGTCCTTCAGGAAGTCGACCAGTTCCTTGACTTCTTCCTTGGCCTCGTCGCAACCCGCAACGTCGGCGAAGGTGACCGAGTTGTTCGACTCATCGAGCATGCGGGCCTTGGACTTGCCGAAGCTGAACGCCCCGCCCTTGCCGCCCCCCTGCATCTGGCGCATGAAGTACACCCAGACGCCGATCAACAGGATCATCGGCCCCCACGAGATCAACAGGCTGGTCAGCAACGAAGGCTCTTCACGGGCCTTGACGCGGAACTTCACGCCGTTGTTGATCAGATCACCCACCAGACCCCGGTCGAGATACGTGGCGGTCGTGCGCACCTTGCGGTCGTCGGTGGTGGTGGCCTCGATCTCGGCCCCACCCGGGTTCTCTTGAAGCACCACGTCGCGAATGCGCTTGGAACGCACCTCTTCGAGGAACTCGGAATAACCGATTTGGTTACCCGACGTCCCGGTGCGCTCGAACTGCTTGAACACAGTGAACAGCACCAGCGCGATCACCAACCACACTGCAACTTTGGAGAACCATTGATTGTTCACCGCGGCTCCTTCATCGAATCAAATGGCCCTGTACTGGGGCCCAGCGGCACACCGGCGAGGCGCACCTTCGCGGTAGATGGGGACGATTTTAGTCGAGACAAGACCTGCCTCACGGTTGGAAAACCTGCATCAAAGCACAGTCTATTCATGCACAAACGCCAGAAAACCGGAACCGGCAACCATCCTCTGCAAGTTGCGACTCATTTCGCCTTGCCTTTGAGACCGATACCGACCAGAAAGGTTTCTGCGGACTTGTCCCGAGACGCCTTGGGCTTGAGCACCTTCGTGGTGCGGAAAGCCGCCCGAAACGCATCCACCAACTGACTGTATCCACTGCCGTGGAACACCTTGCACACCAGCGCGCCTTCCGGTCGCAGATGAGACTGGGCAAAGTCGATGGCCAGCTCGACCAGGTTGGCGATGCGCGCTGCATCGGTCACCTCGATGCCGGACAGATTGGGCGCCATGTCCGACACGACCACGTCCACGGGCCGCCCGGCCAGCATGTCCACCAACTGCTGCAGGACCGTTTCCTCCTGAAAGTCACCCTGAATGAACTCCACCCCCTCGACCGGCTCGAAGTCGAGCAGATCCAGGGCGATGATGGTGCCATTCAACTCACCCACGGCAGCGCCACCGGCTCCCGCGTCCTTGGGGGCAAAACGCCGACGCACGTACTGGCTCCACGCCCCAGGCGCGGCGCCGAGATCGACGACCACCTGCCCCGGCCGAATCAGCCGAAACGCCTCATCGATCTCCTTGAGCTTGTAGGCCGCGCGGGAACGGAACCCTTCCTTCTGGGCCAAACGGACGTAGGGGTCATTGACGTGATCGTTGAGCCACGCCTTGTTGACCTTCTTGCTCTTGGTGTCGATCTTCATGGGAGAGCCCGA
The DNA here is from genome assembly GCA_964422355.1 of uncultured Sphaerotilus sp. Lineage (GTDB taxonomy): Bacteria > Pseudomonadota > Gammaproteobacteria > Burkholderiales > Burkholderiaceae_C > Sphaerotilus. The sequence continues at coordinate 1,951 of CAYRBG010000238.1, forward strand.
TAATAGCGAGATGCCTGCAATTCAACTTACCCCTGCCCAGCGCAAGGAACATCGCGCCGCGGCCCACCATCTGGACCCGGTCGTGATGATCGGCGCCGATGGCCTGACGCCTGCCGTGGTCAAAGAGACCGACGGTGCGCTGCGTGCCCACGGGCTCATCAAGATCCGCGTGTTCAGCGACGACCGTCAGGCCCGAGAAGCGCTGCTCGTCCAACTGGCTGAACAGCTCGACGCCGCCCCGATCCAGCACATCGGCAAGCTGCTGGTGCTGTGGCGCCCCATCCCCCCGAAGGCATCGGACGAAGCGGCCGACGCCCCTCGCAAGGCTGGGCCGCGCGTGGTCAAGATCCTGAAGTTCTCCAAGAACGCCAGCCAGCGCGCACAGGTGCAACGCCTGACCGTGTTGGGCAACGAGCGCATCACCCGCGGCGGCTTGGTCAAGCGCGCCAAGCAGCGCGTGAGCAGCGTCAAGAAGCGCTCACAAGGCTGAGCAAGATGCGGCTTGAGAGCCGGTCGCCCGACCGGCCAGCCGCCACAAAAGCACGGCCAGCAGCACCCCCTTCAGCATGAAGAAACTGCTCGACATGCCGTGCAGCGCGCCAAACGACAAAGGCGTCGGCAGTCCGGCCTTGGATTGCTCCATCATGGGCTGGATGCCGTAGTAACCCAGCACCGTGCAGAACAACGACCCAAGCACCAGCAGCAGCCCCGTCATGGGGAGACGAGACCCCTCTCGTGCCGCTGACCGCGCCCGGTGCCGTTCGATCAGGAACAGAGCCATTGCCAAACCGAGGCTCACCTGGGCTTCGATACGGAACATCGCCCCCGCCACCTGTCCAGCCAGCTCGCGATCCAGCATCTTGAACAAGGTGGGGGCAGCCACCAAGGCCAGCGCCACCACCAACCCCAGCCATACGCCGACCAGCAGGGTCTGCACACGCTGCAACAACATGGATTGCGGCTCCCTCATGTCCACCCGCACGCCCGAATTCGTCGGCCCACCTCGTGGACCGACGCGCCGGCTCGATCAGGCGTAGCGGACCTCGATCACTTCGTAGCGTTTGACGCCGCCGGGTGCCATCACCTCGGCGACATCGCCCTCAACCTTGCCGATGAGCGCACGCGCGATCGGGGAGCCGACGGAAATCAGGCCCTTCTTCAGGTCGGCCTCATCCTCGCCCACGATCTGGTAGGTCACCGCGGCACCCGACTCTTCCTCTTCAAGGTCCACCGTCGCACCGAAGACCACGCGGCCACCGGCATCCAGCGCGGCCGGATCGATCACCTGGGCCACGGACAGCTTGCCCTCGATCTCCTGGATGCGGCCTTCGATGAAGCCCTGCTTGTCCTTGGCGGCGTCGTACTCGGCGTTTTCCGACAGATCGCCCTGGGCTCGCGCTTCGGCGATGGCGTTGATGACGGCAGGGCGCTCCACCGTCTTGAGGCGTTGCAGTTCTTCTTTGAGCAGCTCGGCGCCGCGCTTGGTCAACGGAATCGTGGCCATGGAAGGTCGGTTCACTAGGGTGGAAAACGAAAGCCCCGCTGCCCACCCGGATCGCGGGTGCACGGGGCCAAAGACGACCGCCGCCCACCCCACATCATGAGGTCCCGGCGGCGGTCTGGCTGGGGGCGGAGTTTAGTGCAGTTCCGCGTGCATCTCCTGCAGGGACATCACCGAGAGCGCATCCTGATGTTTCAGGGCTTCGGTGGCAGCCTCGCAACCCGCCATGGTGGTGTAGTAGGTCACGCGGTTGGCCAGCGCGGCCGTACGGATGTAGCGCGAATCGGCAATGGCCGTGCGCGTCTCGTCCACGGTGGTGAACACCAGCTGCACCTCACCCGCCTTGATCATGTCGGCGATGTGCGGGCGACCTTCCTTGATCTTGTTGACCACGGTCACCGGCACACCGCCTTCGGCAATGGCCGCCGCCGTACCCTTGGTGGCGATGATGCCGAAGCCCATCGCATGCAGATCCTTGGCCACGGCCACGGCACGGGCATGATCGTTGGTCTTCACCGAAATCACGACGTTGCCCTTGGACGGCAGGCGCGAACCCGCACCCAGCTGGCTCTTGAGCATGGCTTCACCGAAGGTCTTGCCCACGCCCATGACTTCACCGGTCGAACGCATCTCGGGGCTGAGGATGGGGTCCACGCCCGGGAACTTGTTGAACGGGAAGACGGCTTCCTTGACGCTGAAGTACGGCGGCACGACCTCGTGCGGCGCCTTGCCGCCCAGCCCCTTCTGGTCGGCCAGCTTCTGGCCGGCCATGCAGCGCGCGGCGATCTTGGCCAGCGACTGGCCGGTGGCCTTGGACACGTAGGGCACGGTGCGCGAGGCGCGCGGGTTCACTTCCAGCACGTAGACGGTGCAGGCCTCCAGGCCCTTCGTCACATCACCCTGGATGGCGAACTGCACGTTCATCAGGCCGACCACGTTGAGCGCCAGGGCCATCTGCGAGGTCTGGCGGCGCAGTTCGTCCTGCAGATCGGCGGCCAGCGTGTAGGGTGGCAGCGAGCACGCCGAATCGCCCGAGTGCACGCCCGCCTGCTCGATGTGCTCCATGATGCCGCCGATCATCGTCTCGACGCCATCGCTGATGCAGTCCACATCCACTTCGACCGCGTCGTCGAGGAAGCGGTCCAGCAGCACCGGCGACTTCTCGGAGACGCGCACCGCTTCGCGCATGTAGCGCTCCAGGTCCTTGTCGCCGTGCACGATTTCCATCGCGCGACCACCCAGCACGTAGCTCGGGCGCACCACCAGCGGATAGCCGATCTCGTTGGCCAGGGCGATGGCCGACTCTTCGT
>CAYRBG010000239.1:0-4743 GCA_964422355.1 uncultured Sphaerotilus sp.
AACATGCAGACCTCGTTCATGCACCCGCCCTTCGGCTTCGCGCTGTTCTACCTGCGCAGCGTGGCACCCAACAAGGACTACAAGGACCGCGTGACCGGCCAGAACATCGAGAAGGTGTCCACGGGTCAGATCTACTGGGGATCCGTTCCCTTCGTGATCATCCAGATCATCATGGTGGCGCTGATCATCGCCTTCCCGAACCTGGTGTCGGGCGGCCTCGACAAGAAAGGCGACGTCAACGTCGACAACATCCAGATCGAGGCGATTCAGGACCCCGAGGCCCAGGAGGCCGATCCCACGCTGGGTCAGCCGCAAGCGCCCGAAGACGCAGCCTCGCAGCCGGAAGAGGATCCGATGGCGGCATTCAAGGATCAGCCCAAGGGTGAAGGGGCCAACAAGCCCTGATGCATCACACGGTCTGACAAAACAAGAGCCTCCATCCGGAGGCTCTTGGCCTTGGGGTTATTCAACCGCTTGAATCTCTCAGCCGGCCGTTCCGCACCTCAGTGCAGCGACGCCAACACCTTCGCGTGCAGCGCCCGAATCCCCGCCCACACCGACAGTGCAATCACCGGAACCCCGATGGCCATCACCACATCGGGCGACACGTCGATGCCGGCGGACTTGGCGCCCTTGGCCAGATAGCCCAGCAGGCCGACGCCGTAATAGGTGATCGCGGCCACCGACAGGCCCTCGACCGCGCTTTGCAGCAGCAGTTGCGCCTCTTGCCGACGGTTCATCGCATCGAGCAGCGCCTGGCTGCTCTGCTGCTGCTCAATCTCCACCCGCGTGCGCAGCAGGTTGGAGGTGCGCGAGATGCGCTCGGACAGCGCCTGCTGGCGGCGCGAGGCCCACGCGCAGGTCTGCATGGCGGGCAACAGACGCCGATCCATGAACTCGCCCACGGTCTGCAGTCCAGGGATACGCTCCTCCCGCAACTCGACGACGCGCCGCTGCAGCAGCTCGAAATACGCCGCACTGGCCGAAAACCGCGCATGGGTGCGTGCATACATGCTTTCCACCTGCGCTGCCAATTGCGTCAGGCGCTGCAGCAGTGCGGGCTCGTTCTGCTTGCCGGCGTTGCGGATCTCGCCGGCCACTTCGGCCAGTTCACGCTCGGCCAGGGCCAGCGAAGCGCCAACTTCGCGCGCCTGGGGCAAACCCAGCATCGCCATCATGCGGTAGGTCTCAATCTCCAGCACACGCTGCACGGCACGCCCCAGACGGCTCGGATTCATGTCGATGTCGGCCTCGAACACCCAGCGCCCAAAACCATCGGCATGGATGCGGAAGTCGGTGTACAAGGTGCCCTGATCGTCCATGACGCTGGCGGCCACCAGGTTGTCCTCGTCCAGACTGCGACGCACCAGAGGCGACATCACGCCCGTGCGGCGCGGCACCACCAGCATGTGCAGGCCCACCAGGCGCAGGCCAGGGATGTCCTGAGCCCACTGCACCGGCAACTGCGGCAATGTGGCGCCGTCAAATCCGCATTCACCCTCGGGCAAGTCCCGCCAATACGTCACCGAATGGAACTCGGTGTGTCTCGCCCAACGCAGACGCAGGCCACCAAGGTCCGCGCTGAAGTGGTTGGCATCGTCGGCCACACGCGGCAAATGACGCGGCGCCAGCAAAGCATTGAGATGTTCGCGCGCCGCAGCACCTTCGGCCTGCACAAAGGCCACGTGCGTGAGCGCCATGGGCGCATGCAGCCTCTCGTGCGGTCGGGCATGGACCTCGTTATGCAGGACTTCGCGCAGGGGATGTTGTTGGGGCATGGTTGCGACTGACGCCTTGAGAACCAAGGGGCATGACCCGCCCCATGGAGAGACGCTGAACGAATGCAAAACACGGGCCCGACGCCCGTCACCCATCCTCTTGCGAATCCGCGAAGCGCCCCCGATTCACTGCCAAATCGAACGGGCAACAAAAAAGGCGCCTAAGCGCCTGATTTGTCTTCTGTTTTGGTGGGGTGGCTGATGGGACTCGAACCCACGACAACCAGAATCACAATCTGGGACTCTACCAACTGAGCTACAGCCACCGCAGAAGGAAGACTTAAATTCTAAGGTGAATCGACCTGCCTTTGCAAGTCTTTTGTGCCATCAATTGCGCTCAGGAGTGCTGGCCGAACCCAAGACGGCCGAACCGGCCTTGGTGCTCACCTTGAAACGCGCCTGAAGCGCCTTGTCGTAGGCCTGCTCCTCGACCGCAGTCCAGAGGTTGGCGTACTGAGACTGCAAACGGGCCGCGTCCTTCATCAGTTCCGGATCCGCGCCCAACACCTTGTTGATGCGCACAACGGCATAACCTTGCCCCCCCAGATCCACACCGATCCACAACGGCAGCTTGACCGTCGGAGCGCGCAGCGCGGCTTCGGCCACCGTCTTGGAGACCGACTCCGGCACCTTCTGGCGCGACACGGTGACCGCCTCGCCCCACACGCCTGCAGCCGCACCACCGGACTGGGCGGTCGCCAAAGCGGCCTCGCCGGCCTTGCGGGCTGCAGCCACGGCTCGATCTTGAGCCACAGCCTCGCGCACCTGATCCAGCACCTCGGCGAGCGGACGACGCACGGCCGGACGATAAGCCTGCACATGAACCGCCAGCAACTGCTGATTGCCCACGTCGATCGCTTCGGAATTGCGCTTGCTGTTCAGGTTTTGCGACGCGAACACCGCTTCCAGGAACTTGGGCGACGCGGTGATGCCGGTGGCCGATGCATCGGGAGCCCGGCCCAGGCGCTCCACGCGCTTGACTTCCAACTTCAGGCGCTCCGCCACAGGCTTAAGCGTGTCTTCCTGTTCGACACCGTTGGAGAACTGCTCGGCCGCCTCGACAAAGCGCTGCTGCGCAAGTTGCTTGCGGACCTCGATCAGGATGTCGCCGCGCACGGCATCGAAGTCCTTGGCCTGACCACCGCGCACATCGCTCAGTGCGATGACGTGATAACCGAACTCGGTTTCGACGACGGCACTGATCTCGCCCTTCTTCAGCGCAAAAACGGCGTCCTCGAAAGGCTTGACCATGGCGCCGCGGGCCATCCAGTCCAGATCTCCCCCCTGCGCAGCAGAACCCGGGTCGTCCGAATTCTTGCGCGCGACGTCAGCAAACGACTCGGGATGCTTGCGCACGTCGGCCAGCAGTGACTCGGCCTTGGCCCGTGCCTTGGCCTTGTCTTCGGCCGATGCCTTGGCGTCCACCTTGACCAGCAGGTGCCTCGCGCGTCGCTCTTCCGGTGCGGCGTAGCGCGACTTGTTCTCGTCGTAGTACTTGCGCAGGTCGGCATCGCTGACCGCGATGCCCTTGGCAATCGACTCCAGATCCAGCAGCACATACTCCACATCCGCGGATTCAGCGGCCATCCAACGCGACTTGTTGGCCGGTGCGTCATAGAACGCACGTGCATCGGCGTCGGTCACGGCACCGGCGCTGCGCTGGTCTCGCGGATCAAAACGCTGGATCTGAATCTCTCGGCGCTGGAAAAACGCGTCTGCCGCCAGTGTCGCCACCGATGCCGGGCCGATGCTGGTCCCGGACACCCCCATCATCACCTGCTGCAGTGCGATGTCCTGGCGCAGTTGAGCCTCGAATTGGGCAGGGCTCATCCCGCGGGCCTGCAGCATCTCCTTGCGCAGGCTGCCGTCTTCGTTGCGCAGCGCCGCAAACTGGGGCTCAGACTTGAACAGACGGTCCAGTCGGGCGTCCGAAGGCGCCAGATGGAAATCATTCGCCGCCTGGAAAAGCACATGCTGGCGCACCAGATCGTCAAGCACACGCTGGCGCAGCTCCGGCGTGTCGAGCTTCTTGGTGTCCACTCCGGGCATTTGCTGCTGAACGCGATCGATCTGACTGCGCAAGGCGGCATCGAATTCGGCCTTGGTGATCGAACGGCCGCCCACCTTGGCCAAGTCGCCCTCTCCGTCAGCAAATCGCTGATAGCCCTGGACACCGAAGGCCACGAAGCTGGGAACGATCAGCAGCAGCAGCGCGCCCTGAAAGATGCGGTTGTGTTGGCGTACGAAATCGAACATCCGTCGTCCCGACCCGGGCCGGGCTCCATCATTTTGAGGTGGGCCAGATGCGACAAAGGCGAACCGGAGTTCGCCTTCAAATCGCAGCCGGCACAGACATGCAGATCACCGGTGGTGGGTGCTGAGAGGCTCGAACTCCCGACCTACGCCTTGTAAGGGCGCCGCTCTACCAACTGAGCTAAGCACCCGGTGAAAACCGACAACAGTCTGCGATTGTAGCGTGTCAGAGCAAAGAATCCCGCAATGCCTTGCCGGGACGGAACCGCGCCGTGCGCGTGGACTTGATCTGGATGGAGGCACCCGTGCGTGGATTGCGGCCGGTGCGCTCGGCGCGACGTGCCACCGCGAAGCTGCCGAAACCGACCAGCGACACGGACTCGCCTTTCTGCAGCGCATGGGCCACGCCCTCCAGAAAAGCGTCCACCGCCCGACCCGCGGAAGCCTTGGACAGGTCCGCCGCCAGCGCGACGTGTTCGATCAAGTCTGCCTTGTTCATCTACATCCTCCTCCAGCAGCTCACGGACGCCGAGTCTGCTTCGTGTTGTTCACATCCAGTTCAGCGCACTTTGGCCCGAATCTCCGGAAGCGCCTTGCGCAAGTAGTACACCATCGACCAGATGGTCAGCACCACCGCCACATAGATCAGCAGCGTGCCCCACCAGCGCGTCTCGATCACGCCCAGCATGCGCCCGTCGTACAGCAAGAAGGC
>CAYRBG010000240.1:0-4735 GCA_964422355.1 uncultured Sphaerotilus sp.
GCCAGACGTAGAAGTACTTGCCCGGCGCGTCCGGGATCTCGATGCCGAAGTAGGGCGCGTCGCGGCTGATGTCCCAGTCGCCCAGGCCGCCTTCACCGTTCTCGTCCTTGGTGAACCACTCCTTGATCTTGTTGAGCACCTCGGGCTGCAGCTTGCCGGGCTCCTGCGTCCAGTTCTGCAGGAACTCCACGCAGCGCGGGTCGCTGAGCTTGAAGAAGTAGTGGTCGCTGGTGCGCAGCACCGGTGTGGCGCCGGACAGGGCGGAGTAGGGCTTCTTCAGCTCGGTAGGGCTGTAGACCGCGCCGCACGATTCGCACGAGTCGCCGTACTGGTCCTGCGCGCCGCACTTCGGGCACTCGCCCTTGATGAAGCGGTCGGGCAGGAACATGCCCTTCTCGGGGTCGAAGAACTGCTCGATCGAGCGCACCTGGATCAGGCCGTTGTCGCGCAGGCCGCGGTAGATGTCCTGGGCCAGCTCGTGGTTCTCGATGCCGTCGGTGGAGTGCCAGTTGTCGAAGCTGATGTGGAAGCCGTCGAGGTATTCCTTGCGGCCCGCGGCGATGTTGGCGACGAACTGCTGCGGCGTGATGCCGGCCTTCTCGGCGGCGATCATGATCGGCGCGCCGTGCGCGTCGTCGGCGCCCACGAAGTGCACCTGATGGCCCTGCATGCGCTGGTACCGCACCCAGATGTCGGCCTGGATGTACTCCATGATGTGGCCGATGTGGAACTTGCCGTTGGCGTAGGGCAGGGCGGTGGTGACGAAGAGCTGGCGGGTCATGGGCAATCCGGTGTGTGAGCCGAACCCGCGATTTTAGGTGGGGGCCGCTTCGGATGCCGACGGGATGCACCTGAAGGCTTTGCGCCGTAGGATGCACCGCATGAGCGCGCGCCCCAGCATCCGTGTCGTGAATCCTGCTTCGGGCGAGGCAGCTGCGGTCTGGGTGGCTCGGGCCGCGCGCGCGTCGGTCGAATGGCCCGCTCCCGCCGACCAAGACCTGGTGTCCAGCGCCCAGCAGGCCGGCTGGCGTCTGCCGCGTTCGTGCCGCAACGGCACCTGCCGGGCCTGCCTGTGCCGGTTGACCGAGGGGCGGGTCGATTACCGCGTCGAGTGGCCGGGCCTGAGTCTGGACGAGCGCTCCGAGGGCTGGATCCTGCCCTGCGTGGCCCTGCCGAGATCCGATCTTGTGCTCGATGTGAAGGTCGAGTCGTTCACTTCTGCCGGTCTGGGCGCGTCTTCGAAGGACCGGTGAGGGTTTTCGCGCTGCGTCGATCCGGCGCAGCACGCCTAGCATGGACTCGTCCTGGGCGTGTGCTCGTTGGCCGCGCCCTCCATCGTCAAATGAATGAGGAGCGAGACCATGTCCGGATTCTGGTGGCGAGGCGGCTGGAGCGTTGTGATCGGCGCGACCGTGGCTGCGTGCGGGGGCGGTGGCGGGGGCGACGGATTTGCCACGCCGACGCGGGGCAATGTGGCCGGTTCTGCCACCATGGCTTCGGTCACGACCGCGCAGATCGATGCGGGCACGACCGCTTCCGGTCTGATCGCGCTGGCGGGTGCAGCCGCCTGTGGCGTGGATGTGCGCCTGCTCGATTACTACACGGTGGATCCGGGCGGCCAGAGCGTGAAGGCATCGGCGGCCGTGCTGGTGCCCACGGGCACGGCGGCGTCCTGCACGGGCTCGCGCCCGGTGGTGCTTTATGCCCACGGCACCAGCACCGACAAGGCCAAGAACATGGCCCAGGTCAGCACCGACAGCGAGGCCAAGTTGGTGATGGCGATGTACGCAGCCCAGGGTTTCATTGTCGTGGCGCCGAACTACCAGGGGTACGAGTCGTCCACCGCGAGCTTTCATCCCTACCTGAACGCCGAATCGCAGGCCGTCGACATGATCGACGGCCTGCGCGCAGCCAAGTCCGACCTGGCCAAGGCCGGTGGGGCGACGCAGCCCTCATCGACCTTGCTGATCACCGGCTACTCGCAGGGCGGGCACGTGGCCATGGCCACGCAGAAGGTCATCGAGCGCGACCACGCCTCGGAGTTTTCGATCAAGGCGGTGGGGCCGATGTCCGGGCCTTACAACCTGGTCGGCCTGACGGATGTGGCCGTGAGTGCGACCGGCCCCGTCAACGCCGGGGCCACGCTGTTCGTGCCGCTGCTGCTGACGAGCTATCAGAAGTCCTACGGCAACATGTACACCCAGCCCTCGGACGTGGTGCAGTCGCCCTACGCCGCGACGATCGAGGGGTTGCTGCCCTCGACCACCAGCGTCACTGACCTGATGGCCGCGGGCAAACTGCCGGCCGACACCACGTTCACGAAGCTCTGGGGCACGGGCGGTCTGCTCACGGACAGCTTCCGCGCCGGCTACTTGACCTCCAACTTCCGCGCGGCGCTGCAGCGCAACACGCTGCTGGATTGGACGCCCAAGGCGCCCATGGCCCTGTGCGGCGGCAAGAACGACCCGACGGTGTTCTGGACCGTCAACGCACCGGCCGCTCAGGCTGCCTTTGCCGCCAAGAGCGTGGCGGTGCCCGCCTGGGATCTGGAGACGGCGCCGGCCACCACGGATGCCACCTATCCGGTCTATGCCGCGTTTGCGCAGGCCAAGGCCAGCACCGCGGCGGCGGCGGTGTCGGGCGGCGCCACCGATGGCGGGGTTGCTGCGGTGACGGCGGCCTACCACGGCACACTGGTGCCGCCGTTCTGCACGGCGCTGGTGCGAGGCTACTTCAAGGCGGTGCTGGCGGCCAGCGGCAGCTGAGATGCTCTCGGCCCCAACCGTCTTCATGGGCCGTTGGAGAGGCGAGACCGCTGGGGCTGCGCGGGAGTGATGCCCCCGCCGGTTTCCCTGCGGGACTCGGGGATGTGCGCTGGATCGAGGCGAGGGCGGGCGGTCTTGGCTAGACTGCCCGCAAAGCCAACCTGGGCGCTGCGCGGCGCCCCACCAGTCCATGTCTCTGAATCAAAACGAGGTTCGTGCGGCCCTCTCCGCTGTGCGTGATCCCCACACCGGTGGAAATCTGGTCTCCCCGCGGGATTTGAAGACGCTGAAAGTCGATGGCGGTCGTGCATCGATCGACGTGGCGCTGGGTTATCCGGCGCGCAGCGAGTGGCCGGCCCTGAAGGCGCTGCTGGTCGCGGCGCTGGAGAAGTCGGCGGGGTTCACGCAGCTGGACGTGGCGTTCTCGACCGATGTCGTTGCCCACGCGGTGCAGCGCGGAGTGCCCCTGCTGCCGGGCGTGAAGAACATCGTCGCCGTGGCGTCAGGCAAGGGTGGTGTGGGCAAGAGCACGACCACGGCCAATCTGGCGCTGGCCTTGGCTGCCGAAGGCGCCAAGGTGGGGGTGCTGGACGCCGACATCTACGGCCCCAGCCAGCCCATGATGCTCGGTGCCTCCGGTCAGCCCGAGAGCGTGGACGGCAAGACCATCGAGCCGATGCTGGCGCACGGCCTGCAGGTCATGTCCATCGGCTTTCTGGTGCCCGACGACCAGGCCATGATCTGGCGCGGCCCCATGGCCACCCAGGCGCTCGACCAGCTGCTGCGCCAGACGAACTGGCAGGACCTGGACTACCTGCTGGTCGACATGCCCCCGGGCACCGGCGACATCCAGCTCACGCTGGCCCAGAAGGTGCCGGTCACCGGGGCGGTCATCGTTACCACGCCCCAGGACATCGCGTTGCTCGATGCGCGCAAGGGCGTGACCATGTTCGAGAAGGTGGGTGTGCCCATCCTCGGCGTGCTGGAGAACATGGCCGTCTACTGCTGCCCGAATTGCGGCCACACCGAGCACATTTTCGGCCAGGGGGGCGGTGCGCGCATGGCCGCCGACTTCCACTTGGATCACCTGGGCTCTTTGCCGTTGAACCTGTCGATCCGTGAGCAGGCGGATGCGGGTTGCCCGACCGTGGCGGCCCAGCCGGAGGGCGAAATTGCCGCTCTGTACAAGGCCGCAGCGCGTCAGGTGGCGATCAAGATCGCCAAGCAGGGCAAGGACTACTCGGCCAAGTTCCCGACCATCACGGTGTCGGCCGGGACCTGATTGGGGCCGTCGGCGTGGGCCTGCGGGCTCAACGCCGCTGGATCAGTGCGGGGTCGATGACCTTGATGCGCATCCAGTAGGCCCGGCTGACCACGCTCACCAGGCAGGAGCGGTCGCCCTTGTGCGGTGCCGTGGGGCCAGCGCGCTCCTGGACGGGCCAGTAGAGGCTGCCGTGAGACAGCCACAAGCCGTTGGGCGGGCCGGCGAGCTCGGTCAGCGTGCGTCCTGCGGCCGGCGCGTACAGGATCACGCGCTCCCGCGACCAGCGCACGTCGCGTCCGGTGACGGTCTGCACGTCTGCGTCAGGCAGGGCACTCGCCCATTCGGCGGGTGAATCCATGCTGATCAATGCGGGGCGCTGGGGAGACAGGCCTTGCCGCGACAGTGGGCAGATCGGGTGGTAACGACTGGACCACTGTCGCACCACTTCAGGTCGCCGTTCTGCGGGGCTGCGCTCGTGCCGCTCGGCGCTCTGGGCCGAGGTCGCCAAACACAGTGCGATGCACAGTGCCGTGCCGCCCAGCGCTCGCCGGACGGTCGGGCTGCGGTACAGCAGGGAGGTGGGGAGGGACGCATTCATGGACCCGACGGTTATAGCAGGATCGCCGGCCCGATCCTGTCCATCCCGCGTCACGATGTTGGTACGTCCCGAAAATGCAAAAGGCCCCGCACACTGTGCGAGGCCTTG
>CAYRBG010000241.1:0-4718 GCA_964422355.1 uncultured Sphaerotilus sp.
ACGACCGGGGCACGCTGTGCATCTCGTCGCAGGCCGGGTGTGCCGTGGGTTGCCGCTTCTGCTCCACGGGGCATCAGGGCTTCTCGCGCAACCTGACGACGGGCGAGATCCTCGCCCAGCTCTGGCATGCCGAGCACACGCTGCGCCGCGAGGGTGGGCACACCCAGCAGTCCGATCGCGTCATCACCAACGTCGTGATGATGGGCATGGGCGAGCCGCTGCAGAACTACGGTGCGGTGCTGCCGGCGCTGCGCGTCATGCTCGACGACCACGGCTATGGCCTGTCGCGCCGGCGCGTGACGGTGTCGACTTCGGGCGTCGTGCCGTTCATGGACCGCCTGCGCGAAGACCTGCCGGTGGCGCTGGCCGTGTCGTTGCACGCCCCGGACGATGCCCTGCGCGACCAGCTCGTGCCGATCAACCGCAAGTACCCGCTGGCCGAGCTGCTGGCGGCGTGCCAGCGTTATCTGCAGACCGCACCGCGCGACTTCATCACCTTCGAGTACTGCATGCTCGACGGCGTCAACGACACGCCCGAGCACACTCAGGCGCTGCTGGCGCTGGTGGGTCCGAAGGGGCCGGTCGGGCGCGTGCCGTGCAAGTTCAACCTCATTCCGTTCAACCCGTTCCCGGCTTCGGGGCTGCATCGCTCCGGCGACGAGCGGGTGCAGGCCTTTGCCAAGGTCCTGATCGAAGGCGGGCTGGTCACGACCGTGCGCAAGACGCGCGGTGACGACATCGACGCCGCTTGTGGGCAATTGGCGGGAGAAGTGCAGGATCGGACCCGGGTCCACGAGCGATTGACCCGACCCGCCGTGCGTATCATTCCCGTCGCGTCTGCCGGGGCTTCGGGCCCGGGTGTGCGGCGCGACTGACGTTCGAGGCAACCGCCTTCGGGTGGAGAGACAAAGGGTCGGAATGATCTGGACGCGCGATACACGATGGGAACCCCGCTGGTTTCGTCTTTGGGTTCTGGCGACCCTGCTCGGTGCAGGGGTTGCGGTGCAGGCCCAAGGTGATGTGCAGTCGCGGGCCGTGTTCGGCGGGCGCACCGATGTGGTCACTGATGTGGACGAGTCCCCGGCCGCCAAGCGGGCACGCGTGCGGCTGGAGCTGGCGGCGGCATATTTTGGTCAGGGCCAGTTGACGACGGCGCTGGACGAGGTCAAGCGTGCCTTGGCTGCGGACCCGGACAACGTCGGGGCGTTCAATCTGCGGGGCCTGATCTACGCATCGATGGGCGAGCCGGTGATGGCGGAGGACAGCTTCCGCGATGCGCTTCGCTTGCGCAGCGAGGATCCCGACACGCTGCACAACTACGGCTGGTTTCTTTGCCAACGCGACCGGTACGCGGAGGCGCGTCAGCGCTTTGCGGCGGTGCTCAAGCAACCGCGGTTTCAGAACAACGCCAAGACTTGGCTGGCCCAGGGTATCTGCGAGGCCCGTGCCGGCGACACCGAGCGTGCCGAGCGTTATCTGATGCGCAGCTACGAGATCGATCCCTCCAACGTCGCTACGGCGCTGAACCTGTCGGCATTGCTCTTGCGTCGGGGCGACCTGGAGCGCGCCTTGTTTTACGTGCAGCGTGCCCACCAGCAACCCGAGGCGGCGAACGCCGAGTCGTTGTGGCTGGCGGCCCGCATTCAGCGTCGGCGCGGCGACGCGGCCGCGCTGGCCGAGATCGGGGAACAATTGCGGCGTCGTTTTCCGAGTGCTCGGGAGACGGCAGCGTTTGATCAAGGAAAGTTCGATGAGTGACCTTCAACCGTCCACGACCTCGGCCGCCGGGGCGCCGGTGTCGGCGTCCGCCGGGGGGCGCAGTGCCGGGGCGCAGTTGCGCGCCGCGCGGGAAGCGATGGGGCTGGATCTGGAGCTGATGTCGCAGGTGCTGAAGGTGCCGGTGGCCAAGCTGCAGGCCATGGAGGCCGACCGCCACGACGGTCTGCCGGGCGTGGCCTTTGTGCGCGGGCTGGCGGTGTCGATGTCCCGCCATTTGGGCATCGACCCCAAGCCGGTGCTGGACGCTCTGCCTTCGATGGCTTCGGCCACCGTGACGTCCAAGCCGCTGGAGGCGGTGACGCAAGGCCTGTCGACGCCTTATCGCGAGCCTGGATCGCGTACGCTGCCGTTGCCTGCGCCCGATCTGGTGTTGCGCAAGGCCGTGTGGATGCCTCTGGTGCTCGTGGGTCTTGCCGCAGCGCTTTGGTGGGGACCGGACGTCGGGAATTGGCGCGCTTACCTGCCGTGGGGACAGGATCCGGCCGATATGGAAGTGACCGATGCGGTGCCGCCCAACGCTGTGCTGGTGCCCGAAGTCGCGGCCTCCGAGGTGGTGCAGACCTTGCCGGCGCCGGTGGCTCCCGAAGCCGCTTCGGCGGTGACCGTGCCTCCGGTGGCGGCTCCGGCCAGTGCGGGAGTGACTCCGGCGGTGGCGTTGCCCGCCAGTTCCGGCGTCATCGATACAGTGTTTTCGGTGCCGCGTGACGGCACGGGCGAGGCGGCTTCGGCTGCAGCGGCGGGTGCGGGGCCTTCCGGGGTCCTGGTGCTGCGCACGGCTGGTGAGTGCTGGGTCGAGGTGCGGGGGGCGGACGGCAAGGTGCTGCTCTCGCGCATGGTGCATCAGGGCGAAGAGGTCGGACTGGACGGCGCGCTGCCGATGCGCCTCAAGGTCGGCAATGCCAACGCGGCCAGCGTGACTTTCCGCGGCCAGTCTTTCGACCTGCGTCCCTACACCACAGGCAGCGTGGCCAAGGTGGAGCTGAAGTGATGGCGTTTGATCCACAACCGATCCCGCTGGGTGAGCCCGCGGCCCGCCGTTCCCGTCAGGCCCGTGTGGTCTGGGGCGAGCGCGTCGTCACCGTCGGCGGCGACGCGCCGGTGCGCGTGCAGTCCATGACCAACACCGACACGGTGGACGTCATCGGCACAGCCATCCAGGTCAAGGAACTGGCGCTGGCTGGTTCTGAACTGGTGCGCATCACCGTCAACACGCCCGAGGCGGCTGACGCCGTGCCGGCGATCCGCGAGCAGCTCGACCGCATGGGCATCGACGTGCCCCTGATCGGCGACTTCCACTACAACGGCCACCGCTTGCTCACCGAGCATCCAGCGATGGCCGCCGCGCTGTCCAAGTACCGCATCAACCCCGGCAATGTCGGCAAGGGCGACAAGAAGGACCGCCAGTTCGCGATGATGATCGAGGCGGCCCTGAAGCACGACAAGCCGGTGCGCATCGGCGTGAACTGGGGCAGCCTGGACCAGGCGCTGCTGGCCGAGCTGATGGACGCCAATTCGCTGCGCGCCCAGCCGTGGGACGCACGCCAGGTGATGTACGAGGCGCTGATCCAGTCGGCGCTGGACTCCGCCAAGTACGCGGTTGAACTGGGCATGAGCCCGAACCAGGTGCTCATCAGCTGCAAGGTCAGCGGCGTGCAGGATCTGGTGGCTGTGTACCAGGAGCTCGCCAAGCGCACCGATCACCCGCTGCACCTGGGCCTGACCGAAGCCGGCATGGGCACCAAGGGCACGGTGGCCTCGGCCACGGCGCTGGGCATCCTGCTGCAGCAGGGCATTGGCGACACCATCCGCGTGAGCCTGACGCCGCAGCCCGGCGAGGCGCGCACGCAGGAGGTCGTGGTGGCGCTGGAGGTCCTGCAGTCGCTGGGCCTGCGCACGTTCGTGCCCAGCGTGACGGCCTGCCCCGGTTGCGGTCGCACCACCAGTACCTCCTTCCAGGAGCTGGCCAAGCAGATCGACGATCACCTGCGTGCCAGCATGCCGCTGTGGCGCACCAAGTACCCGGGTGTCGAGACGATGAAGGTGGCCGTGATGGGCTGCATCGTCAACGGCCCCGGCGAGAGCAAGCACGCCGACATCGGCATCAGCCTGCCGGGCAACGGCGAGGCGCCGGCCGCCCCCGTCTTCATCGATGGCGAAAAGGCCCTGACTCTGCGCGGCGAGGGCATCGCCACCGAGTTCCAGGCGCTGGTCGAGCAATACATCGAACGCCGTTTTGGCGGGGCTGCTGCCGCCGGTCCGGTCTGATTTCACGAACTTCCGACGGGCCTGTCGCGGTGCGGCAGGCCGTCTTCGTTTTCAAGAAGAACGATTCATGAGCGAAAAACTTCAAGCCGTCAAAGGCATGAACGACCTCCTGCCGCCGGACTCGGCGCGCTGGGAATGGTTCGAGGACACGGTGCGCGCGCTGATGCGCCGCTACGGCTATGCCAACATCCGCACCCCCATCGTCGAGCCGACGCCGCTGTTCGTGCGCGGCCTGGGCGAGGTGACCGACATCGTCGAGAAGGAGATGTACTCCTTCGAGGACAAGATGAACGGTGACCTGCTCACGCTGCGTCCCGAGGGAACGGCCGGCGTGGTGCGCGCCGTGGTGCAGCACAACCTGCTGTACGAAGGCCCCAAGCGCCTGTTCTACATCGGCCCGATGTTCCGCCACGAGCGCCCGCAGAAGGGGCGCTACCGCCAGTTCCACCAAGTCGGCGTGGAGGCCCTGGGCTTCGCGGGACCGGACGTGGATGCCGAAGTCATCCTGATGGCGCGCAGCCTGTGGCGCGACCTGGGCCTGACCGATGTGCGCCTGGAGATCAACAGCCTGGGTCAGCCCGAGGAGCGCAGGGCCCACCGCGCAGCGTTGATCGCGCACTTTGAAATGCACGCCGAGCACCTCGACGAGGAGGCCGAGCGCCGCCTGCACAGCA